>JBAQFQ010000034.1:0-14280 GCA_049287345.1 Candidatus Moraniibacteriota bacterium | reverse complement strand
ACCAATAAGTGGCGTCATTTCTTCTATTTCCATGAGCTTGCCCTTCATTTTATTAATTTCTTTTATTTTAATATTATCACTATCTCCTTCAAAAACATAAATCAATCCAAGATGGACTCTTTCCACATCCCTTCTATTATCATTTAAAATTCCTACTAATTTTTTACTTATAATGTTTCCATCAAAAGATACCTCTTCTTCCCATTCGCGCATCATTCCTATTTCAATTTGATCATCCGCTCCACTAACAGGATTCAGATGTCCAGCGATACCTAAAATATAATTATGATGAAGTCTAGATTCAACTGCCCCCTTAATATATTCATACAAAAAGAATTTACTTTGATACTTATACAAAATATAAGGAATAATCTGCTTATAATTCTCATCTTGCTCAGCCTCTCCACGATTTATCGTTTCTAAATTCTGTAAAATAAAATCATAAAATTCTTCAATTTTATCAGTCTTGAGTCCTTGCCATTCTCCCGCTGAAAAAAGAATATCTTTTTTTATAACTAAAATGTCCTCTTCTAATCCCATAATTTCTATTTAATAATTTTTAAAACTTTTTCTAAAATTTCTTCACTTATTTTTTTAATTGTCTTTAATTCGCTAGCCTCAATACAATTAATCGTAATCCAATTATTATTATCTTTTAGCATTTTAATCGCACTTATTCTGGATTTTTCTAAATATTTTAAATCACTTTCCACTACATCCTTTTTACCGTTTTGGTATTTCTTCTTTTTTTGGTTTCCCTTATTAGCTAATAACTTTAAAGTAAACGATACTGGCACATCTAAATAGACAACGCCATCTGGTTTGGGTAATTTAAAAACTCCAAACTCCATTTTTTCCAACCAACTTAAAAATTCTTTTCTTTTTTTATTGTCTGTTATTTTTCCACCTTGATGAATTTGATTGGAGCTTACATACCTGTCCGCAATTACATTAAATCCCTGCTCTAACCATTTCTTAATCTGAGTAGCTGACTCAAATCTATCGGCCGCATAAAGCACGGAAGTGATTTTTGGATTGAGTTTTAAAAAATCTCCATTTTCACCAACTAGACATTCTCCAATAAATTTTCCAAAAAAATTATTGTAATATCTAGGGAAATCAATAGTCTTAACTTTAATTTTATTTTTTCTTAAATTTTTTACCAATTCCTTGACCTGGGTTGCTTTACCGCTCCCATCAGTTCCATCAACCACGATAAATTTTCCTTTTTTCATAATCATTCAAATAAATAAAGCTTTATTTTAAAGTAAATTAATTTTAACACATTTAAAAACATTAAAAAAGTTAAAAAAACTCAAGTTAACGCCAATTTAATTCAAAAAAAATTAATCTTTCATCACGATATCATGCTCGCCACGACGAATATCAAATCGATTAGGTTCATCGTCGGTGTGAATTACCAAACCAATACTTCCAAAAAGATCTTTAAGATTAGTTATCATTTTTAACATTTGTCTTACTAACGTAGGATGAACAAATCTCGTTGAGCGCAATTCCACTAAATAAATAAGGGCTTTTAAATCTCCCGTTACTCGACAAGGCACATTATATCCCATGGCGGTATAATATTGCTTAATTTCATCACTAGTTGGCAATTTTTCAATAGCATCCTCTTGTCGCTTGATAAATTCTTGAGTTTTTAATTTTAAATCTTGGGGCAAGGCATTTAAATACCAATCATTAAATCCATGTTTTCTAACCAAAAGGGGCATCCGCTGCACTACGGCGCGATGTCTTTGCAAATCACGAAATGATCCAAAGTCCAATAAAAATTCATATTGCACCACACCACACTCGGCCACCATCGGAGGCAACTCAGTTTTAAATGGCCTCGTTTGAATTACTTTTTTGTATTTTTCTAAATCCTCTAGAGCTATACCATTTTTTAAAAGCGTAAAATCCTGAGCTTCATCATTGGTATAATAATATTCATTTTGCATCCACTGCTTATTATAATTTTCTGTGGTATCAAACCTTTCTTGGCCAAACGAACTTGGATAAGCCTCCTTAAGTGCTTCCTCTGTCTTATCTGCGATATCTCGAACTTCTTCTAGCGGATGATAACGCAACAGCATCAATTCATCAGCTAACTGACGAAAATTCATTCGCCAAGCAACGTTAGTTGTCGCGCCCGCTGGCAAAAATGATCTTGTGATGTCAAAGGCTCTTGCGACGATTGCTTTGTTGTAAATTTTTTCATCCTCCTCATCTTTTTTAGGAAATTGTTTTTTTAGATGCTCCTGAATTGGAACTTGTACCTCCAAATAAAATTCCCGCCAAGCCTCTTGGATCTCCTCACCTGCTGAAATATTTAAGGGGTTAATAAATTTTTGTTTGGAAAAATCCACATATCGAGTAGAGGCTTCTTGTCCCGAATAAAGTCTCCAATCTTGAATAGCTTTAGCCGCTAGCATCGAAACTCCCTCGACAAATATAGTTGTACTACCGCAGTCCCCAATAGATTTGTGTCCATAGCCCACATAAAACTGTTGCATAAAGTTTTGAGCTCCGCGTTCTTTTAAAATTTCTAAATGCTGGTAGATCCCACCTGTTGAACGTGAATGCAAGGCTTGCAACATCGCCTCCGCTTGAGCATCAATCTTTGCCTCATTATTCAAAACCAAAACAAATCCACCCTGATTCAAATCTCTAACAACATGGCTAGTTTTTTCTTTTTCCATGGAAATTATTGTATTTTAATTTTTATAAAACTTAACTAAATTAATCTGAATGAATAATATCGAGTAAATTCCAATATGCCCCAGATAAGATACCGCCGCCCCTCATAAAAATTGATGCACTTGTGTCATACTGAACTTGATTCAGCATCTCCAATATAGATTCTGAATCAAGTTCAGAATGACATTCAAATATATCTATTGCTACTTTACTGGATTGTTATTTTAACATAATAAATGAAAATTTAAAAACACCCCAAAAAGAGGTGCTTTAAATAAAGGGAATCAAACCGCAAAGATTATTGAGATACTATTTCATCAACTTGTAACAAAAGATCTTTCAGTGTTCCATTATTATCAATCACAAAATCCGCATGGTTTTTTAGTTCTCTAACTTGCAATTCAGCTTCTCGCTCATGATCTAATTTAAAACCCTCGAAGGTTTTAGTATTATCATCCACATTTTCTCCTCGCTTAACAATTCGCTCATAGCGATTTTCCATGCTAGTTTCCACATAAACCAATTTAAATTCTGGTATTTTTTTTAAATATTCAATATCAGCCATCCGACGCACTCCATCGATAGCAATCACTTGATGAGCATCATTTTCTACATCTTTATAAATCACCATTGATAAAATATTGTCATCAAAATTTTCCCTCATCAATGTGGAAATTTTTTGTAAATTTTCTCGACTCTCGTCCAAATACATTCGTCTCGCCACGTCTCTAAGCGCGGTAGAAAAACGATGGGTCGAAGCTCCATATCTTTCAATTAAATATTTAGCCGTTGTCCCTTTACCTGCAGCAATCTCACCCGCAATGCCTAAAATTATTTTTGTCATATATTATTTTTAATTGAGATTCCTCCGCTACTAAATTTTGATTACAAAATTTATCCGGTCGGAATGACTCCGTGTATTAAGATTACATATTATCGTAAGTTTCCATTGCATCACTAAGTAAATCGTAAATAACCCCAGCTTCTTTAAAAATTTCTTTACTTCTTTGACCCTTGTGATAATCCTTGCTACAAACAACTCTTCTTATTCCAGAATTAATAATCATTTTAGCACAAGTATAACAGGGGGTCATGTGGCAATACAGCGTTGATTTATCCAGAGCCGTACCAAATCTAGCAGCATTAGCAATGGCATTTTGCTCTGCATGGGCAGTTCGAATACAATGTTGAGACTCTGCTTTATCTTCACTAATTACTGTATGCAATTCATGTCCAATCTCATCGCAATGAGCTAGTCCAGCTGCAGAGCCCACATATCCAGTTACCAATATCCTATTATCCCTGACAATCACGCAGCCCGATCTACCTCGATCACAGGTACCTCTCGTACCAACCATCTCTGCCAAATTAATAAAATATTCATCCCAAGAGACTCGCTTATATTCTTCCCTTTTTTCAACTTCCTCACTCATAATTTTGTTCTTAGTTATCAGCTCACGGCCTGTCTGCCAGCAGGCAGGTTCACAGCACCCGTAAACAAAATATTATTTAAAAATTTATTTAATAAAATTTTATCAAATCCACAATCAACCTTTCAATGTTTGGAATAATTATAACTTTTTAACACCTACAACACTTAGCACATTTTCAACATCTAGAACAATTATCTATTCTTTACTCAAAAAATACAATTCCACCAAAAACATTCCCGCTAAAAGCAATAAACCAATCCACCAAGTAAAATATCCCCAGGTGTTAATAGCTATCGCCAAAACAAAAGTTACTGATATTAATAGTCCTTGACGAAAACTCATTCCAATCCTTTCTATTGATACATCCTCTCCGAGAAACTTTGCCCTCAATAAAACCAAAATGCTGACCAAAACTCCTGTTAAGAAAAGTTCTAAACTTAAAAAAAAGAATATCTGACCCAATAACCCAGACTCGTAGGGATCAATATTAAACAAAACAAAAAACCAAACTGCTAGCGCTAGCAGTGTACTGAAAAATAAACTCCAAATATACATTTTTAGAGACATAGGTTATACAATATCGAATTTCAAATATCCAATGCCCAATAAATTTGAAATCGGATTTTAGGTCTTTGGAATTTTATAAAATGATTCTTCTTTTAATAAAATTTTACATCATTTTACTAATCCACACAACCTTGCCAATTAACCCTTTTGCCTTTATAGTTTAATTATGAACGCTAAAAAAAATACATACGATTTTAATTTTTTTATCCATCTATCTCTATTTTGGGTAACTGTCGGTTGGGGTCTTTTTTTCCTAGCCCTTTTGGGATTTTTTTATTGGTGGTCGCTAGCTTTATTGATTTCTTTATTAGTGGCAACCAGTGCCCGCTTTATTTTTACAAATTCCATTAGGCTTTCCAAATCTTTTCTGATAGTAAATTTAATTATAATATTTTTTTCAGGACTGTTTGTTTATTTTTCCACTCCAACTATCTTTTCTGGCAGAGATCAGGGCTCCATTAGTCAATCAGCCATTCGCCTTTCTCAAAATGGAAAATTAAATTTTTCCCACCCAGTGGCTCAAGATTTTTTTGCCATCAATACCACTCAAAAAGATAAATTAAAAAATTGCCTTATTGATAAACTCGATGACTTTCAGGACGAAAACTCCCTAAAATCAAAATTCTACTATAGTTATTGCCAAGCTGCTTCCGCCGCTAAAGCAGAAAATTTCCCTGGATTTTTCTACCTGCATGATGGTGAATTAATTACCCAATTTCCGATAGCGTATACAGCCTGGCTGGCTTTATTTTATTCCTTTTTAGGAATATTTGGCTTTAAAGTGGCCAATGGAATCCTGATTTACTTCACATTTCTAACTATCTACTTGATAGTTCACAAATTAACCCAGCTAGAAAAAGTCTCCGCCCAGATAAAACTCTTTACCCAAATAGCCACCCTTGGCATCTTGCTAAGCTCTTTTTGTTTTATGTGGTTTAGTAAATTTACTCTGACTGAAAATATGGCTACCCCACTACTTTGGAGTGGCATCTTGGCACTGATAATTTTAGCTGACAGCAAACTCGCCAATCTCGAGGGAAAAAAACTAACCTTGTTACTATTAATCTTGAGTTTAGGATTGCTTATTTTTACCCGCATTGAAGGGATTGTATTTTTCGCCTTAGCCTTTGGAATCTTACTCATCAATAAAAATACCCAAAAATACTTTCGAAGAAATTTTATCAAAATACTATTACCCACATTAACAATTATCTTTTTTATCTTTATCTGGAATCTCCACATTGATATATATTTCTACAAAGCCATTTTAAAATCTACCCTAGAAAATATCAATGGCGACCCCAATAGCCTAAGGGAAAATAATAGTCTGCTCTCCATGCTAAACTTATTTAAAATCTTCAACCTTTATGGTCTCTTTGTTTTGATGATTTTTGGGGTAAGTGGTTTATTTTATTTAATTAAAAACAAACATTATCAAACATTATTACCACTTTTTGTAATCCTGCCTTCCATCATTTACATTCTGAGTCCACAAATCACCCTTGAGCACCCATGGATGCTTCGTCGCTTCACCTTTTCACTCCTACCCGCCTTTATTATTTATTCAATAATCCTTATCCACGCTCTTTTAAAAAAGCAAAAAACCAACCTGGCCATTATTATTTTTTCAATAATCATCCTTTTTAATCTCCCTGCTTTTATAAACTATGTCACATTCATTCCTGATAAAAATTTATTTTCTGCCACTCAAGGACTTAGTCAAAAATTTTCCAATCAAGATTTAGTACTAGTCGATCAGCTTGCCAGTGGAGATAATTTTGAAATGATTGCCGATCCGCTAAATTCCATTTTTGGCAAAAAAGCTGTCTACTTTTTTAATCCCCATGATTTAAAAAAAATAGATACTCAGCAATATGAAAAGATATATCTAATAATCCCTCGCTCCAAAGAGACTTACTATCGAGATTTCTTTAATGCTGATGAATTATTTTTTATTCAAACTTACACCCTCAATTTTGAAAGATTAAAAACCAACAAAGCAATTTCTTTCCCTACCAAAGAAACCCTAACAACTGAGGGAATAATATTTCAGATAATTTTATAAAACAGTCTTCTATGTCACAAGAAAAAATATTTAACCTCACTAAAAAAAATCAACGCATCTATACCGTGCTCAATGCGCTTATCTTTTTTTCATTTTTTATTTTAGCTATTATTTTAGTCGTTAAAATTATTTTTCCTTCTCAGTTTTTTACTTATTCATTTGCCAATATCAATAGTCAAAAGAATACTATTTCCGACGTTTATCGAAATGATGATATTTTGTCTTTTTATGCATCTACACCGCTAACCTTTTCCCAGGTAGAGCTTGAATTAGAACTAGCTCAAACTGACTCAAATCTTACTAATAAAGAAATAGCTGTAAGAAAATCTTACAAATCGATGTTTTATCCACAGGGAGAATCTTTGGATAATTTAAATAACAAAAAGGAAAATCAACTTGTTTCCATTGATAACTCCGTTTTTATTATCGGAACCAATCAAAAAACACCAATTGATAGTGTGCTGACTTTTGAAAGCTTAGGCTACCGCTGGGAAAATGTAGCCCCCAACACGCTTGATTTAAGTAATCACGAAAAACAAAAACTATTTGATATCAACGCCGCTCATCCCAATGGAACTATTTTAAAAGCTAACCCTGAGTCTCAATATTATTTCATTGAAGATTTTACCAAAAAACTCATCCTCAATCCCGCCGATAATCAAATAAAAAATGCCGTAGATGTCGATACTGCTAGCTTATCAATTGCAAAATATTGCTCACTTAAAAAATCTACCAATCCTTTTAAAAAAGCTTACCACTGCCAGTTGCCCGTTACTGAGCTTGATCTGCTCACTGGTAAGGATTATCAATTTTCATTAAAAGATCTACCTGCCAATTTAAATATCAAAAGAATAAATTTAGAATTTAAAAAATCAATTACACTATCTAACTTCAATTTTTTTCTCAGTGATTTAAAAAATAAAATTCTCTACCGCTTTGGAATTAAAAATGAAGCTAGTTAAAACTTATATGTTTAAAAAAATAAAACCATCTCACTTAATCATCTCTCACAAAATTCTCAGCAACCTGTTGATATTCTTTTTGTTTTCATGGTTGGGTGCATTATTAACTGAAGCCCTTTTGCCGGGATTTCTCTCTAGTCATATTAGCTTTTTTCTCCTACTGATGATTGTTGCTCTCTTGGTTAGTTTAATTAGTGTAATTAATCAAAAGTTAGAAATCAAACAGTCCGCCCCTTTGCTAAATAATCATACTTATTTATTTGGACTAATTTTATTTCTGATAATTATCACCATCCTATCTTTACTTAAGTTTAATGTAATAGCCGCTATTATCATTACCCTAACTACACTGGCGATACTCTACTATCTACATAAATTACTCTTTCAAGAAAGCTAAGGTCTCCCTGGCACATTTTTCCCAGGAAAATTTATCTAACTGCAGATATCCAGCTTTAATCATGGTTTCTTGCAGCTGATAATTAGCGGTGACTGTTGAAATTTTATCCGCCAATTCTCTGACATTTGAACTTTCAAAATATTCCACAGCATTTCCACCAACCTCAACTAGGCTGGAGTTTTTGGCGCAAATAACCGGTGTTCCAGTAGCAAAAGCCTCCAAAATAGGAATACCAAATCCTTCGTATAAGCTAGGAAAAACAAAAACATTGGCCTGTTGTTGCAAAACAGCCAACTCATCGAAATGAATTCTACCCGTCAAAACTATACTATCTTTAACTGCACTATTTTCAACTGCTAAAATTGTATCCTCCCAACACCAAGCTTTGCCACCAGCAATCACCAACTTAATATTGTTCTTATTTTCTTTTTTAAAAATTTCGAAAGCTTTAATTAAAGTAACTAAATTTTTTCTGGGCTGAATAGCTCCTACATATAAAAGATACTTATTTTCTTTTAATTTATATTTTTTCAAAGTCTCTGCGATAAACTCTGGATAAAACTTTTTTTCGTATAAATCTCTATCGAACCCATGATAGATAACCCGCACTTTATCAGCTTCAACCCCTGGGTAAAATTTTAAAATATCATTCTTAGTTGACTCAGAGACCGCAATAATTTTAGTTGCCTTTTTTATTGCTAAATCTGTCAAAAAATTAAGCTGAAAAAGATCCTTTTTGGGAAAAGTTTTTGGAAATTGCTTAAAGGCTAGATCATGTACTGTAACTACTGTTTTTAATTTTTTTCTCCTTACCAAGGGAAGGTTATGCATAGGCATCCATAAAACATCTGGTCTATCCCGCCAGATGCTCCAAGCAAATCTAGTTTGCGTCCAAAGTTTAAAAAACTTCAATTTCTTAACTTGATAATTGACTAACTCTGGCGGAATCAGTTCTGGATTAAATTTATCCTTATGGTAGATTATAAATTCATCCTTAGTCCCCAATTTTCCCAAATATTTAAGCACGTTTAGCAGATACACCCTAGTTCCATCAATTCTTTTATTATCCAAATCAGCGGCTTGAATTGCGATTTTCATAAACCAGTTTTATTAAAATTATTCGTATTTACATTTTAGCATACTAATACAAAAAAGCTTAACCCTTTGACATCAGGCATCTAAAATGCTAAAACAATAACACCAAAGAAAATTAATTTAGTACATTTTATTACAATCTCAACAAAAAGAGGATTAAATTATGCTGACTGCATTAGGAAAAGTAAAACACATTGGTTTGGATTTTGATGGCGTCATTGTTAATTCTAATTTTAAATTTGCCTCAGAATTTACAACTATCGGCAAAAATCTAACTGGAAGAGATGTTTCTTTTGAAACTGTTTTCTCCATTTGGGGGAAAACTATCCATGAACTACTATTGGACCTTTATCCAGAAATTGATCTGGTGGAATACCTGGAGGAGAGAAAAAAATTGGGTTTCGATCAAGTTTTTCCAGATATTTTTCCTGGGGTAGTTGAGTCACTTAAAATTCTATCGAAAAAATTTTACATTTCAATAATCACCAACAGAGAATACTTAACTCTCTTTGAAATTATTGAAAAATTAGATATTGATATTGATCTCTTTGAGCATATTCAAAGTAGTGATGAAACTCCTTTTTCCAAGCCTGATCCAAGAGTTTTTGATGACTTCTTGGTTGCTTATCGGGCGCAAGAGATGATTTATATTGGCGATCACCACCTTGTAGATTATCAAGCTGCCTATGGCGCTGGGATTCATTTCATTGGGGTTCTCTCGGGAGGAATTAGTACCCGAGAAGATTTCATCGGTGCTGGAGTTCCAAGAAAAATGATTTTAAACTCCCTAGCTGATGTCCCCAATCACCTCGGCATATCTGCTTAAAAAAATATTCGTAAAATTCAGCCAAGCCTAGTCTCCAAATGGATACTAGGCTTGAATTATTTAGATTTAAAAGTTATTTTTATTTATTCAAGAAGTAAAAACTTTGCATTTTTTAATTGGGGATGAGGGAATTTCCGCATCACTTAATCGCCGTCGCGATTTCATTCTTTGTCCTGGGTGGCACCATTAAAGAGAATGAGGGATTCCTCTTCATCCGTCGCTATGCACGTGACTGGTGTCACAGGCTTCGCTCCTCCTTCAGAGCCTGGGTTTTTTAAAAGCAAAGCAGTTTGCTTTTTAAAAATACCCTTCGAATCCCTCATCAATAAAAAATAAAACCTCACTCAAGAAGAGCAAGGTTTAATTTTTCAGTTGGAGATGAATAGATTTCCGCATCACTTAATCGCCGTCGCGATTTCGTTCTTTGTCCTGGGTAGCACCAAACGCTCTTTTTCGCGTTTGTCGGCGTTCATTGCAATAATTTTTTGCTAAAAATTATTTTATTCACTTTCTACCCGTTCGAATCCCTGCCCCAGCTAAATAAAATCAAAAAACACACCCTAGGTCGGGCGTGTTTTTTGATTTTATAAGTTGGAGATGAGGGATTCGAACCCCCGATCACGGGATCAGAACCCGTTGCCTTACCACTTGGCTAATCTCCAATATTTAAAACATTCTTATCATAACTGAAGTAATTATTTTTGAAAAGGGGTCTCGTGTAAAATTCTACACAAGACCCCTTTGTTATGCTGCCAAGCAACGCTGTAAAATTTGCTTGGTGATAGAGCCCTCCTCTAGATTAGTGAAGCTGGCACCATAGCACATTTTCTTTATTGATGATATTTCAATTGCTTGAAACATTATGATTTTTTCCCCACGCTTCTTATCAAGTATGGGAAAAGAAACAATTAATTTCTCCCCTGAAGTGAATTTCTTTTTTGAACAAAAACAAATCCCCTCTAGCGTAACCTCTTTTACATTAACAGGAGCTCCATTAATTGAACCCATTGCTACAATTTTTTTTTCAACACTACCGTCATGTACCCAATTTTCTCCCATCATACTTCTCCTATTTCCCTAAAATTTCTGACAGAATTCCAAGTATCCTAATAAACATTTTCAAATGAACTAATGCTAGAAAATTATAACACAAAATAAATAAAAGTCAAATAAAATTAGTTTAAAAAAAACCGACAGATCTTAATTAAAAAAATCTATCGATAACCCACAACCCAATTATCATTTGTCTAAATATTTGTTAAACAAAAAAACCAAACCAAAGATAAAAAGCATTACCAAAACAATTACTCCGCTAGTGGATAAATCAAGGTAGAAAGAAATAAAAATTCCACCCACTACCGCCAAGAAGGAAAAAAACTCTGCCCACAAAATTGTCTCTAGGAAATTTTTCTTTAACTGCAAAGCAGTAATCACTGGGATAACCATCAAAGCGGAAATTAACAAAACTCCCACAATAGGAATAGCCAACGCCACCACCAAGGAGGTCAAAATAATTAAGAGCATATTTATCCTCTCAGTTTTTACACCACTCACTTTAGCTGCATCCTCATCAAAAGTAATATATATTAATTTTTGATAAAACATGACTAAAAAAATCGCCACCACTAAAACTAAAAATAAAATCAAATACATCTCTCTCGTGCCCACCGTAACAATACTACCAAAAAGATAGCTAAAAAGATTAGCATTAAAACCCCGAGCTAAACTTAAAATCACCAAAGCCAACGCTAAGCTCCCCGAAAGAAATAAAGCTAGAGCTGATTCACTATAAACCTGTTTAGTATTCCTTATTTTCTCAATTGCCCATGAGGCCCCCACTGAGCTAATTAAAGCGGTGACAAGTGGATTAATCCCCAAAAATAGTCCTAGAGCCACTCCAGCAAGCGAAACATGCGCTAGAGTATCGGTAATCAATGAATATCTTTTTAAAACTAAAAAAATACCGATAGCGGGAGCAATCATTGCCATGGCCATTGCCGCCACTAAGCCTCTAAGCATAAAATCGTATTGAAAAATTTCCATAAATTAAAATTGTAAAATTATTATATATAGTATCAAAAAAATACCCATCATCGCTATGTCATCTCAAATGAATCGACCGAAGTTGCTACAGCGCTGCAGGCGGGGACACAGAAATTCGGATTACTAAATTTCTTCGCGAAGACGAAAGATAATCTGTCTTTGCGAGGTACTCCGAAGCAATCCAGGGTTTCTTATTTAATCTTGAGAGAATTTAAGTTTCATGGATTGCTTCGTCGGAGTACCTTCTCGCAAAGACGGACAAAAAACAGACCATTGCATCTTAATTATGCTTATGATGTGTCATAATCTTTACCTCTTGCCCAAACATATTGCTAGTCTGACTTTCTCTGATAAATTCCTCGGGTGTCGTATGGCAAGTTAATGTTTTATTAATACAAACCATGTGCATCACTTCTTGGGTTAACTTTTCAATATCATGAGACACCACCACAATGGTAATACCCAGCTCCTTATTTAATTTTTGCAATAATTGAAAAAATGATTTTTGACTCTCCTCGTCTATTCCAGTAGTGGGTTCATCTAAAAAAATAACCTCTGGTTCATTTATTAGAGCTCGAGCGATAAAAACTCTCTGCATTTGGCCACCAGACAAATCTCCAATCAAACGATTTTTCAAATCCTCTACGCCTACTTTTCTTAAAGCCTCCAAGACTTGCTGCGAGTTATCACAACCATCTCTTTGCCAGAAAAATTTATCCACTTGGATATTCATCTTTACTACCTCAAAAACCGTAATAGGAAAATTCTTTTCAAAATTAATTATGCGTTGCGGTACATATCCTATCTTTGACCATTTGTCAAAATCAGCACTATTTTTCCCAAATAAACTCACTTCACCCGCCTGAGGAGCTAATAAACCTAATATAATTTTTATCAAGGTAGTTTTTCCACTACCATTGGGACCGACAAATCCAATATAATCACCCTTATGAATCTGCAAATTTATATTTTCCAAAACATCCTCCTTTGCACCATAGGCAAAAGAAACATTTTTAACTTCAATGATGTTTTTAGTGTGATCAACGGAATTTAATTTATGCATAAATTTAATTAATTTTGAATTTTAAATTTTGAATTTTAAATCAAATCTTAATATCTTAATTTTAAAACATTAATTCATTTGAAATTCATTTGAAATTTGAAATTGGAATTTTGAAATTTTTATTTACATTCTAGCGCTATTTTCAAATTTCCCAAATTCATTTCCATTTCCGTTAAATAATTTTTTCCTTGAGCCATCTCCTCCTCACTCAACCCTTCTATTGGATTTAAAACCAAAGTCTGCGCACCTACCTCTTTGGCAATAGTTTCTGCCAATTTTGGACTCACTAAGCTTTCAAAAAATATATACTTAATTTGATTTTCTTTAGCAAAATTTGCCACCTGCGCTAGTTGCGCAATAGAAGGCTCCTCCTCGGGTGAAATTCCCGCAATGGAAACCTGCTCTAAATTATAATCCTCAGCTAAATAACTAAAGGCCTCATGAGAGGTAATAAAATCCCTTCGTTGACACTTCTCTAAAGTTTTTACATAAGTGCCATCCAGACTAGCTAATTTACTCTTAAGGGTGCTTAGATTAGTTTGATAATATTCTTTATTTTTTAAATCAACCTCCACTAGCTCAGCTGTTATTTTTTCTGCCATTTTTATCATTAGCTTTGGACTTAGCCAAATATGCGGATCTTTTTCATTCATCAATCCTTCGCCCAAAGTAATCACCTCAGGACTCCCATTATTCATATTTTTTTTAATTTTTTCACCCCAGACTTCCAAACCTCCACCATTTAAAAATAATAGCTTGCTCTTTTTAATCTTAATGACATCTTGAGCAGTTAGCTCATAATCATGCGGTTCACTACCAGCAGGAGTTAAATTATCTACCGAAACAAAATCCCCACCTATCTCAGAAACCAAAAAATGAATTGGGTAAAAGCTAGTAGCTATACTAATTTTATTTTCCATTGTCGCTGGCGTGGTTCTATTTTTAATAAAGACACCTGCAAAAAAAATGTGTATAATTGCAACAATGACCAATATTGATATTTTTTTAGACTTATTACTCATATTTTCATAATAGCATCTTTCTATTTAACAAAAAAGAGTAAAAAAGGAGCTCGGCTCCTTTTTTCGTCTCTGCGAGTAATTTGAGTACTCTCAAATTGCGTGGCAGT
>JBAQFQ010000033.1:0-48448 GCA_049287345.1 Candidatus Moraniibacteriota bacterium | reverse complement strand
GTCCACATCTTCATAATAAAGAAAAAAATTCTCATCCAATAATCCGATTTTCTTAAAAACTTCTTTTTTAATTAACATTGCACAACCCGTAATATATTGAGTCTTTCCTCTACCAACCAAGTGTTCTGCTCGCATCTTAAACCAATTAATCTTTCCTCCAGCAAACCAAATTTTCTTACTTTCACCTTTATAAATAATGGGACTTGCTATCCCCACCTGAGCTTTAGCTTGGGCCGCTTGAACCATAAGAGCTAAGGAATTTTTTTCGATTAAAGCATCATTATTTAAAAGAAGCACATAATCCGCCATTTTTTCCAAAGACCATTTTATAGCTACATTATTGCCAGCAGCAAATCCTAGATTTTGGCTATTTTTTATAAAGTTAAACTTTGCATATAGCGGACGCATTTTATCAAATGATCCATCGGTGGAATTATTATCCACTACCACTACCTCATAATTATCATAGTTTAATTTATAAACACTTTCTAGGCATCGACCTAAAGTGCTCTCGCCATTATAATTCAAAATTATAATGAAAACTTTTGGTTTTTTCATATTTTAAACAATACTTTTTATTTTTGTGAAGCAAACATTAAACTTCTTATTTCTCCAATTGTTATCGCTCGACTCAACCAAAGCATTAGCCCATAAGCCAAGACACTTCCTGCGCCAGCATAAACAAAATTTAAATCTTGAAATAAGAACAAAAACAAAAACATCCCCATTCCCGAAATAAATATTCTTCCCCAACCTTTTAGCGATAAATTATAATCAACATTTTTATTAGAAAAATAAATAGTTAAGGCTACCACTAGCAACTCTGTCAAAACTGAAGTTATCGCCGCACCCATATAAGAATATAGTGGAATTAAAATAAAATTAAGTGCGATATTAAACGCAGCACAAAAAGATAAAATATACATTAATTTTTTTTGTAAATTTGCCACCAATAAAATACTATTAAAAAGATTTCCAAAAAAGATAAAAGCCAAAGAAATTATCAATATCCTTAACACATTAGTGGAAATAACAAATTGCTCCCCACCAATTATCTTAATAATATCTTCCGCTAAAAATAATGTTCCCACTACCAAAGGAACAGTGATCAAGAAAAATACTTTATTCGTCTTATTAATAATTTTACTAAATTTTTTCTTATCCGAAAAAACATACACGGACATTAGTGGCAAAATTAATCCCACCATCATTCCTGGGAAAAATGTAATGTTCTCGATAATTTTATAGGCCATATTATAGATACCTACCGCCTCACTACCCTTAAGAAAAGATAAAATAATGGTATCCATTTTAAAATAAAGAAATGTCACAAAAGCAGAGATTCCAACCGGCAGAGACATTTTGAGAAACTTTTTCCAATATTTGAAATCAAACTCTAGGGAAAATTTGATGTATTGGCGACTCAATAAAATCACTCCACTAAAAGTAAGCATAGCGCTCACTAAAACGGAACCGATGATTCCGGCAAAACCCCAATCATTCTTAACTACCGCCGCCACTATTATAACCTGAATAATTTTTCCCACTAACTCAACCATAACTACCTTATCCATCCTTAAGTTTTTTTGAAAAACACCGTTAAAAACCATGTAGGAAGAAGAAAAAGCATAAGAAATAGCGATAATTAAAATCCCCTGCTTAACTTCCTGCGGATAAGGCAAGAAAAATAACAATACCGGCACAATTATTACCAATAAAGAAACACTACACAATTTTAATGAAAAAACATTACTTAAAATCTTTTTTTCATCAGCTTCTGGTCGAGAAATTTCTCTAGTTGCAATAGAGTACAATCCCAAATCTAAAATTGCGCCAAAGAAAGAAAAAAATGCCAAGACGGTGGCATAATAACCAAAACCCGTAACCCCCAAATATCTAGTAATGAAACCAATGTTTACTAGAGCCAAAAAAGTTGCCAAAAATTTGGCAATACTGCTAGATATCACATTATAAGCTATTTTTCGAGCGATCACCATTGGGTCGAAATTTTAAAAATTACATATGAGCTGGTTTTATCACAACTCTTCGCTCATCCTCATCACCTGTGCTCTCCGTTATAACATCACCATTATCCGCTAAAAGCATATGAATAAGTCTTCGATTGTAAGCGGACATCGGACGCATCACAATCGCTCTTCTCTCTTCTACTACTTGCTTAGCGGTAGCTTTAGCCATTTCAATGACTGAAGTCTCTTGATCTTTTTTATAAGAATTTACATCTAAGATAAATTTTATATTTTCCTCTATTTGTTTACGCACCAATAATCTAACGATATGCTGCAAGGCCTGTAGATTATCTCCATTTTGACCAATAACAAGATTCACATCCTTAGATGTTGTTATGTTACAAACAAACGTATCCTTATCATCATTAGCTGCCAAGACTACCACCTCACCCTCAAAGCCCATCATAGTCAAAACTTCCTCTGTTACAGTTTTTATGATTTGATTATTATCCTTATTCATAAAATTATAATTAATTTTTCTTTTTTAAAATATATAACTGCTGAGCTACTGCAAAAATTGTTGAAAAAAGCCAGTACAATGAGAGCGCGGCTGCAAATTTAATTCCAATGAACAGTGTTAAGGCTGGTCCTAAAAACAACATCTGTTTATTCATAATTTCTGCAAAATTTGGTTCTTCTTTTTTACCAGAATCCACTTTTTCCTTTTTCTCACCATCAGAATCTTTTTTATTTGCCATCATTAATTTAGTTTGCCAAAACTGAGCCGCTGCCGCTAAAATCGCAATCGGAATACTTGGCTTTAATAAATCAACAATACCCAAAAACATTTTATCAATTTCTCCTGGCGCCTTAACAAAAGAATACAAATCATTTGTACTCACCACTAAAGCTGCATCCGATATATTGATGATTACTCGATAAATTGCAATTAAAAAAATCAACTGAATTATTACCGGCAAACAACCTGAAAAAGGATTAACTTTATTCTCTTTGTAAAAGTTCATTACTTCCTTAGTTTGTCGTTCTTTATCATTCTTATATTTATCCTGAATTTTTTTTAATTCAGGTTGAATATCTTGCATTCTTTTTTGTGACTCTATTTGCTTCTTTGATAAAGGAATCAAGACTGTCTTAAAAAGAATTGTGGCGAGAATAATAGCTATCCCGAAATCTCCACCAGGCACAATATCATAAATAAAAATCAAAATATTATAAATGGGTTGATAAATTGCTTCGTGAAAAATCGTCATCATAAAAATAGATTTTTATTATTACTTTATTAAACAGCTAATTTTTTTCTCCCCTTCTGACGTCTTCTTTTGATAACCTCTTGTCCATTAGTAGTGCTCATTCTTTTTAAAAATCCATGTGTTTTTGCTCTCTTCGCTTTTTTAGGTTGATAGGTTCTTTTTGTACTCATATGTTTTTAATTTGGTTAAAATAAATATTTATTCAATGTTATAAAATTATCACAGATAAGAGTATTTGTCGAGGGTTTTGCTTTTTTATCATTTAAATGCTTTAATTGAGTTATTAAATTCCAATATTATGTTAGCGAAAAAAAATAGAATTACTCAAAAAAATGAATTTGACCTCCTGTATAAAAAAGGATCTTCTCTTAAATTTGAATATCTGAAAATCTCTTTTTTACCCAATCAACTGGCTCACAACCGATTAGCTGTGGTTATTTCAAAAAAAGTATCCGCCAAGGCTAACCAGAGAAATTATCTAAAAAGAAAGTTAAAAAGTCTATTTTTCAATAATCTTAACAATAAAGGCTTATTTTATGATATTTTAATCACAGGCTTTAAAAATATTGAAAAACTAAAAAATCTAGATATATTAACCATAGTTAACACTTTAAATAATAAGTTATAATTATATCATACTAATTTGATATGATATAAATCACTAACCTCTTCCGAGCATCCAGCGATTGTTCCACGTGAAACAATATTCTAAAAACCCTAGGAATATAGCCTTTTAAAGTCTTTAAACTTTCTCAAACTACATTTTGGTTAAATTTAAACAGAGCTATATTGTTCCACGTGGAACAATAATCAACCGACTTTATTTATAAAATCTCTAAACATTTTCATCATCTGAAATATCATTATGTCTCAAAATTAATAAGCACAACCTCGCAATGTTCCACGTGGAACATTGCTTTTCCCTTAATTAACCTGGAAAAATCAACCCAATAAAGTTGTTAAAGATTATTGATACTCAAATACCCCTATTTACAATGAGATAATTAACCAGTATAATTAGGTGCCACATAATATCAAACTCATTGTTTCACGTGGAACAATTAATCAGGAGAATTGGGCTAGTAAAAATATTTCCTAACTTTATATTTGTTTCACGTGGAACAAATATTTAAAAAACATTATTTAATTAATTTACTTAAAAAAATATCTTCTAAATAACCCAACCTACTAATACTAAATAAAGTTAATAAACTTATTTTAGGTGGTTTATGATTAATATTGTTTCACGTGGAACAATATTTAAATAAGAAGTATTAATTAAAAAATATTAAGTTTCTGAAATTGGATAGATAGGGCCAGCAACTATTACACCTTATTGTAATTTCCATATTGTTCCACGTGAAACAATGCAATAAACCCTTAAAATGGGGCCAAATAAAGTCTTTAAACTTTTTTAAGTTAATTTTTGGGCTAATTAACACAATGAACTACTGTTTCACGTGGAACAATAGTCATCTCAACACACCAATAAAATATCAAAAAATTTTAATTGTCTGACACAGATATTTATGTTGGGGGCTAATATATATTGTTTCACGTGGAACAATTGTTTTTCCTTGATTTTAAAGGAAAACTTAAAATAATAAAGTTACCAAAGATTAATAATGCCTAATTAGGGGGTACCTATGGCAACCCAATTGATTTGCTTAATTGGGGAATTATAAGTTACCCCGATTAACTAAACCGGATCCTTAATTATTATCTTTTAATTATAATTGCCATATTGTTCCACGTGGAACAACACAATAAACCCTTAAAATATAGCCAAATAAAGTCCTTAAACTTTTTTAAACTACTTTTCGGTCAAATTTAAATAGAGGTATCTTGTTCCACGTGAAACAATAATCCAACAGATTGCTCCATAAACTATCTAAACATTTTCCTCATCTGAGATATCTCCCTGTCTCAAAATTAATAAGCCTAACCCAATAATGTTCCACGTGAAACATCGTATTTTCCCTGATTAACCCGGAAAAATTAATTTAATAAAGTTACTAAAGATTATTGCCACCTAAATACTGGTATTTACACTAGACTGATTACCTTAGTTGACTAGATATAACCTATTATCAAACTCACTGTTTCACGTGAAACAATTAATAGCGAGAAGTGGGGTAGTAAAAATATTTCCTAATTTTATATTTGTTCCACGTGAAACAACCCTCATAAAAAAGTCTCTTTTTCTGATTACTTTCTCCTAAATATCCTGAATTAAATATAGATAAAGATATCCACATGTTTCATGTGGAACAAATTTAAAGATTGCTTCCATATTTACAAAAAAATAACTCAAAAAAATTTAAAATAAAGTCTTTAAAGTTCTTTATTTACGGTGTTTGTGGTTGTTTCACGTGGAACAAATAATTCTAGACAATAAACATTATTTATACTACAATACTATAAGATATATCTGTGGATAACCTGTGCACAAATCATATTACTATTGACATATACTTATTTTATTGCATAATATAAAATACCTCCTTCGCGCACTTTTTAAAAAATTTTAAACTACTAAAAAATACTAACCTGAGGCAAGTCCTGGGCTATATTTTCAGCAAGCTGCAAAAGATTTACTTAAAACGAGCTCATCCACCACATTCTCAGCTTAGATGGCTTCAAATTTCCTCTTTATTATTGACCATTTACTCTTAAAAAAGCCTCTCGTGAGCTGTAATTTATATTTAATTTTAAAAAAAATTTTACAAAATTTCATTTTATGTTAAGATAGGGAAGTTAAGTTATCCACAGGTTGATAAATTATTATAAAATTATTTTTTTATATTTTTTTTCGTGTTATAATTTTAAAAAATAAATTTAACTTTCTTATTTTAGAGAATTATGAATAATGAAGATTTATGGAAAGCTGTTTTGGGTGAAATTGAGCTTTCTCTTTCCAAGCCTCAGTTTATTACTTGGTTTAAAGACACCTTTATATTGTCCAATGAAAATGGGCGTGTAGTTATTGGTGTGCCTAATGGTTTCTCTAAAGAATGGTTAGAAAATAAATTCAATGCCAATATAATAAAGGCTCTTAAAAATTTTCAAAATAATATTACAGAAGTTTCTTGTGCGATCTACTCTCCACAAGAAAAATTTTCCAACACTCGCAATGTTGATGGCGCAGGCAAAAACACACCTGGAGATCAAACAGTTAATCTAAAAAACGTAAAGACAGTTACCCCTCAAATAAATTTTTTCCAAAACACTAACTTAAATTCTCGCTATATCTTTGATAACTTTGTTATTGGGGAAAACAATGAGCTTGCTAGAGCAGCTTGCTACGCTGTATCCCAAAATCCTGGCACTCAATACAACCCTTTATTTATATATGGAGATGTGGGACTAGGAAAAACCCACCTTTTACAGTCTATTGGCAATGAGATTTTAAGAAATGATCCTGATAAAAATATCATTTACATATCATCAGAGGGCTTTACCACTGAATTAGTCAATTCTATTAAAAATCAAACAATTGATAAATTTAAAAATAAATATCAACAAGCTGACTTACTGATTATTGATGATATTCAATTTATTTCAGGTAAAGAGAAGACTCAGGATATTTTTTTCCACATATTTAACTCTCTTTATCAACTAAACAAACAAATTGTTATCAGTAGTGATCGTCCACCTAGCAATATTCAAATTCTTGAGGATAGACTACGCTCCAGATTTGAGGGCGGAATGATTACGGATATCGGCAATCCTGACTTAGAAACTCGCCTAGCGATATTACAAACTAAATTAAATGAAAAAAAATTCTTTTTAAGTGATGAGATTCTACGTTTTATTGCAGAAAACATCAAAAATAATATCCGCGAACTTGAAGGAGCTTTAAATAAGTTGGTGGCTACCTTTGAATTAAGTAAGAAAAACCCCACTCTTGAAGAAACTAAAAAAATATTATCCTCAATTTTAATATCTAAGCAGGAGACCGCTTTAACCAAAAAAGATATTATTGACGCCGTTTTGGGATTTTTTGAAATAACTAAAGATGATTTATTGAGCAAGAGTCGAAAAAAGAAAGTAGCCCTACCTAGACAAATTGTGATGTTTTTATTCAAAAAAGAATTAAAGATGTCCTATCCAGAAATAGGTGAGTATTTTCAAAAAGATCACACAACCGCTCTTCATGCTTTTAATAAAATCAACAATGGTTTGAAAGATAATTCCAAAATAAGCAGCGACTTAGAATACATTAGTAAGAGCTTTCGCTAGTCTTTTACTAATAAACTGTGGATAACTTGTGTTAAACTGTGGATAAGTATGTTAATTTATCCATTAATAACCCAAATAAATTGTGAATAAGCTATAACCAGATTAAATGTCCAAACTTATCCACCACTTATACATAGACTGTTAATACAATTACACTGAGCTTGTAAACATGCTTATTAGAATAAATATTCAAGCCCCCATTGAGCAATTAGAGTTATTAACAGATTTTTAACCCTTAATAATAGTAATAATAATTTATATATCTATATAAAAACATTTATCTACTAATACTACTATATGAAACTAGTTTGCACACAAGAAAATTTCAAGAAAGCAGTGTCTATTGTAGACAAGATTACTGCTAAACAAATAACCCTACCTATTCTGAAAAATATTTTATTGGAAACCAAAGATGGTAGATTAATATTTTCATCTACTAATTTAGAAATAGGGATTATCTGCAAAATAGGAGCCAAGATAGAGAGAGAAGGTAAAATTGCTGTACCCTCTAGGATGCTAAGTGATTTTATTTTAAATTTACCTAAGGAAGAGAATATTGAAATTGAATTAAATGGTCAGATTTTAAATATTAACTGTGGAAAATATAAAGCTAAGATAAATTGCTTAGATTCTGAAGATTTTCCTATTATTCCAGAAAGAAAAAATGAAAATCAAATTAGTATAATTAATAATGAACTTAGAGATATTATTAATAAATCACTTAGTTCAGTTAGTTTAAATGATATTCGAGTTGAATTTACTGGGGTAAATCTTACTTTTGCGGATAATAGTGTTTATTTTGCTTCCACTGACAGTTTTCGCTTAAATGAATATGAAGTAAATATTAAGGAAAATAGTGTTTATGCTGAAATAAAGGGCACATCTTTGATTATACCAGCGGAAACACTTAGGGAATTAAACAAAATACTGCACATTAATGATGAAAATGAGGAAGTTTTGCTTACAATAGAGAATAATCAAATATTTTTTGATATTGGGGATATTAAAATGGTTTCTAGGTTAATTAATGGTAAATATCCGCCTTATAAACAAATTATACCCAGCGAATTTAAAACAGAGGTGGTAATTAATAAAAATGAATTATTGCAGGCCATTAAAATAGCCAGTATCTTTACAAAAAAGACAGATGGTGAGATTAATTTGGTTTTGGAGAATGAGAATCAATTAATTGTAAAATCTGGATTACAAGAATCAGGGGAAAATCAAACAGAATTAACTATTGAAAAAACTGGGGAAAATCAAAATTTCGTCTTAAATCCGAAATATTTAATAGATGGATTAAATGTGATGGATAATAATAAGATAAAAATTTTAATTAATGATAGTATTTCGCCAATAATTTTAAAAATGTTTGATAATAGTGGGGAAAAAATTATAGATAATTTTATTTATATAATAATGCCCATTAGGAAATAGATGAAAGCTATAGCGAAATTTATTGAGGATCGAAAGATTACTAAAAAGAGTTATATCGATAGTGAGAGTATTTTTTATATTATTAAAAATGTAATTAAGGTTAAGTATGGAGAATTGGGTAGTTTAAATATTAAACCTATGTATTATAAGAAAGGAGTAATTTTTTTAAAAGTAGGCAATTCCAATTGGGCTAATGAATTGTGGTTGAATAAAAAAATAATTATAGAAAATATAAATAAAAAAATAGGCGAAGATGAAGTCAAGGACATTAAGCTTCAGCAAAATTAAAGATGTACTAATAATTCTGATATTTTTATCGGAATTTTTTATTATGCCCAAGTTTTCTTTGGCGGATGGCATTTATGATATTGTGATCGAGGAAGTTTTATATGATCCTGGTGGTGCTGATAATAAAGAGGGTGAAATAAATTCATATGAATGGATTAAATTAAAAAATGTAGCTAACTTAGCGGTGGATATCCGAAATTGGGAATTAAGAGCTGGGAAATATTACAAAGCGTTTGTGGGATTGGATAAAATACCAGTTGGTGGGGATGTGATTATTTATCTCGGCACAGGGGTTAATGATAATTTGGATTTTACGATAGGTGAAACGGCACATATATATTTAAATGAAAAGGGGAGTAAGTTGGGGGATTCTTTTGGTGAAATAGCCTTATATAATAATGATAGTAATAATGAGGACACCCTTGTTGATTATGTTTTGTATAAAAAACCCAATGAAAACAAGGATTTATCAACAAGTTATAAACATGCTGTGGATGCAAGGAGGTGGTTGGTGAATTGTGGTTTAGCTGATTTGGATGAGGGTGATATCTTATTAACAGTTGATAATGCGTGTCGAGTTGAGGGTGGAGAAATTGTGAATGATTTAAAAAACGATGATGATATTGATGAAAATAAAGATAAAGTGGAGGAAACTCTAAAAATAAATGAATTGCTACCTAGTCCCAAGGGTAATGATGATGCTGGTGAATATATAGAGTTATATAATTTTGGTAAGGGGGATATAAATTTAGGGGATGGTTGGTGGATTGAGGATCGAGTTGGCGCAGAGAAAGAAATTAATAATTATAATAAATATTTTTTTAATAAATATACGGGTGAGAAAAGTATTGGAGGTGGAGAGTTTTTGGTAATTAAAGGTAGCACAGGATTTAATTTTTCCCTCAGTGCTAGTGATGAAATACGTTTAGTTAATCCAGGGGGATTAGTGGTGGATAAAATTGATTATACGGGGGCGAAGGAGGGAGTCTCCTATAGTTGGGATACTGGTGGTAATAAATGGCGCTGGAGTCAATTTTTGACCCCAGGGGATGAAAATCAGTTTGGGGTAGCTGGCGAAATGGAGGTGAATGTGGATAAGGAAATTTATAAAAACATATATGCTCTTTTTGAAGTGAGGGTGGCAGGAATTAAGCAAAAAAATTTAAAAGTTAAGTGGGAATTTGGGGATGGTAAAAAGAGCTATCAGGCCAAGGTTCAGCATAAATACAATAAAAATGGAAAATATATAATTAAATTAACTGTTTTTGATGGAAATGAGGAGGTAAAAAAAGAATTTAATGTAACGGTGGTTGATTTTCCCGAAAAAAATGTTTCTATTTTGGCAATTAATCCTAATCCGAAGGGAAAAGATGAGCTTGGTGAATGGATAGAAATTAAAAATAAAGAAAAAAAGAAAATTAATTTAAAAAATTGGAGCTTGGCTACTGGAGAAAGTAGGAAGAAATTGGTAAATCATCCAATTTATGAGGATTTTATAATTAAGGCGGGTAAAGTTGTGAAAATAACAAGAAAATACAGTAATTTTTCTCTGAATAATAAGCGTGGTTATCTAGAATTGCGTTATCCTAGTGGGGAGGTGGCTTATAAATTAAAATACGAAAAATCTGGAGGAGTTAAGGATGATGAAATATACAGGAAGAAGGAGAGTAGCTGGCAGTGGTTTATTGAAAAAACAGTTGTATTAAATGATAATGTGATTGATGAGAAAGTAACTAATCCAGAGACCAGTATCGCAAATGAGATTGATTTGATGGAGGTTGAGGAAGTTGAAAAGAAACCCCTTTTTGATGAAATTGAAGTAAAAAAGGAAGATGTGGGAAAATATTCCCAAGAAATTTTGGTAGATAAAAATATGTTAGCTAATTATTTGGTAGTCAATTGGAGTGATAAAGAAATAGATAATAAAATTTCTATGGGGGAGCGCTATGTTTTGGGGAGTTGGGATAATAAAATCAAAAAAATTAGAGAAAGTGAGGGTGTTTATTATTTCAACTTACCTGCTAAGGAGCAGAAACATTATATGGTGAAGTTTTGGGAGGAGCTGTTTTTTAGGGGGTAAAAATTTGCCAAAAAATATATTTAGTGTTATTGTTTGAATGTTAATTAATTTAAATGTAATGTTCACATTGGTTTTTGTGTTTAACGGAACGAATGTGTAGCAAAAAAAAACATGGCGCTTACAACCAAGCAAAAAATAAAGGCCACCAAAGAGGTAAAAAGACATGATAAAGATACTGGATCTTCAGAATATCAGATCGCTCTTTTTACTGAAAAAATAAAAAAATTAACCGCACATTTAAAGAAAAATGCAAAAGATTTTCATTCCAGACGAGGTTTATTGAAAATGGTTTCAAAAAGAAAAAAATTAACTGAATATTTAAAAAGAACTGACGAAAAAGCTTATAAGGCAACAATAAAGAAATTAGGTTTGAAGGGATAATAAAAATAAAAAATGCTTTTCTTTGGAAAAGCATTTTTGTTTAAAATAAAATATGGCAAAATTTAAAGAACAAAGAGTGGGTGTTTTAGTAGATGTCCAAAACATGTATTATACCGGGAAGGTTTTATACAAAAAGAAAGTTAGTTTCAAAAATATTTTAATTGAGGCGACCAGCGGCAGGAAATTAATTCGAGCTATTGCTTATGGAGTTAAAACAGAAGAGGGTCTGGAGGAAAAGTTTTTTGAGGCATTGGAGAGTCAGGGCTTTGAGGTTAAAACTAAAGATCTACAGATTTTTGCTGGCGGAGCTAAAAAAGCAGATTGGGATGTGGGTATTGCTGTGGACGCGATTAAGATGAGTAAAACTTTGGATGTAATCGTTTTGGTTTCCGGTGATGGGGATTATATTCCAATGATTGAGTATGTACAAAATACCACAGGTTGTCGCGTGGAGGTAATTGCTTTTAAAAAATCAACTAGCTCAAAATTAATAGAAGTAGCTGATGATTTTATTGACCTATCGGCAAATAAAAAGAAATTTTTAATTTAAATTAAAAAATTTAAACTTGAATGTAAAAAGCAACCCCCGTGGGGGTTGCTTTTTTATGTGTGCCGCGGGCGAGACTCGAACTCGCACAGGAAAACCTACCAGTTCCTAAGACTGGCGTGTATACCAATTTCACCACCGCGGCAGTAGGGAATATTATCTTTTTGAAAACAAAATAATAGTAAGCTATTTTTTAAAAAAAATCAAGGAAAATAATTTAATTTGAATTCAAGATAGGTAAAATTCTTTCTACTTCTGTTTTTAGAGCTCCCTCATCTGCATACTCACCGTGATGTCGAGTATTATCTCCATAAGTTTCTTTTTTCTGATCAAGGTGAATGTTGATAATCAAGGTGAAAGTATCCTGGACATGGGCATACATATGAAAACGAGGATAGCCAGCAAGCGCCAAGGGTCGAATAAAACTCATTTCATTCTCAACATTTTTTTGAAAAAAATACCCAGCTCTTTTTAGGAGATTAACCGGATTTTCTTGAAGACCCTCAATTTTAATTTGCATATGATTTTTCAATAGATTAATTGGATTATTTGTTTTTTGAAGTGTTGAAGATTCCTACGCTTTGCTCAGGATAATTGTGCTTTTGGGGCGAGATCCTTACGCTTCGCTCAGGATAATTTCGCTTCGTGGGCGAAATTACTTTACCCAGTATTTACTTTTTATCTTTTTGTCATCAATTACTCGCTTTTCTTGAATTTTTTCCTTAGCTAGAATTCTCAAATCCTCAATGTTTTCTTTAGCTAAAACAATTGCTCTTTTGGATAAGTATTTTTTATTATTTAAAGTGGCGTCTTCAATTACTTCTGAAAGCAAAACATCTAAAATAGCACCAACCTTAGGACCTGGTTTAATGGATAGAAGTTTTATAAGATCATTGCCATTGATTTTAAGTTGTCCGACAGAAACGGCATCAGTGGAAACTTTTTCTACTATATATCGGAAGTGGCGTAGTTTATAGGGAATGGCTTTAACTGTGCCACTACCTAATCTATCACCAACACGCACATCTATTAAATCGTTAATATTTTCCAGACCAACCTTTTGAATAACTCTGCGAACCCCCTTTTCCCCTACCTCATCCACATTATAATAAAACATGTGATTTTTTACCAAAAGCACGGTTTTATCAATGATTTGTTTGGTGAACTTTAGGCGAGTTAATATTTTTTGAACTTTCTTAGCGCTAATATATTCGTGACCATAGAAAGTGGAAAATTCCCCTGTGCCTCTTTTGGATTCTGGTTTACCTAGATCATGCAAGAAGGTTGCTAAACGAACTTCTAGCTTTTCCGATGGACAGGTGTCCAGACTAGCTAGAAGATGTTTGTAGACAGTGTTATAAGGACCATGATAATGATGGCGATTTTGTTCAATATCTAGGGTGGTATATATTTCTGGAATAATAAAATTCATTAACCCAGTATTCACCAGTAGATCAATTCCCCAAGCGGGGTTGGGAGATAAAATTATTTTAGTTAGTTCGTCGCGTAATCTTTCTTGAGAAATGAATTTTAGAAGATCTTTATTGGCAATTAAAGAATTTAGGGTTTCCGGGGATATTTGCCAAGATTTTTTTTCACCAGGTGTTTTTAGCTGACTAGCTAGGCGAACAGCTCTTAACATCCTTAAGGCATCCTCATTAAATCTTTCTTGGGGGTCACCAACAGTTTTAATAATTTTGTTTTTTAAATCATGCTGACCATCAAAAAGATCAATTATTTCAAAGTTATTTACATCAAGTATATTTAAAGCTAGGGCGTTAATGGTAAAATCACGACGCATTAAGTCTTCGGATAGTTTTTTTGCAAATTTAATTTCGTTGGGTCTACGCTTGTCAGAATAACTAGACTCTATGCGGTAAGTAGTAATTTCTATGTTCTCAGAACTATCTAACTGACCAAGATATTTTTCCGGAACAATTACTGTGCCAAAGCGATTTTCATATTTACCTTCAGGGAAAACGGATAAAATTTCTTCGGGTGTGGCGTTGGTGGTGATATCCCAATCTTTGGGTTTTTTGGCTAAAAGTAAATCTCGGACACTGCCACCCACGATAAAAGCCTCAAAGTTGTGCTCTTTGAGTTTTTTCAGGGCTATTAAAACAGGAGAGGGTATTTTTTTCAACATAAGGATGAATTATAAGTTTGCTTTTAATGGCACATTGCTTAGGCCTAAATAGCATTTGTGCCCCCGGGAAGAATCGAACTTCCATTTAATCGTTAGGAGTGATTTGTTCTATCCATTAAACTACAGGGGCTCAGGCTAGGATGGTTAGGTACCCATTGAACTATATGGGTAGACTTGAATTAACCAATCTATTTCATAAGATAACATTATCTATTAAAAAAGAAAAGAATATTTATAAGATAGGCTTATTTTTTATTTTTCTCGACAAGTAAAATTTATTGTGATAAAATAAGGTGTAGTTTAGTTAGATAATAAAAAGAAAAATACAAACAATAGTCATAGAATTGTTTGTTTTGTTTCATTTTGTAGTTTATGAATATTCAATATTATGGTCATTCTTGTTTTAAAATAACCACCAAACCAGAAGGTAGAAATACTGAGGGAATTGTGGCGTTTATTGATCCCTTTGATAAAAAAATTGGTCTAAAGCCACCACAGGGAAAAGCAGATATTGTTTTTATTTCTCATGAACAACACTCTGATCATAACAATAAAGAAGCGCTGAAGGATAATCCAGTGGTTATTAATACACCAGGGGAATTTTCTGTTAAGGGAATTAATGTTACTGGCGTAGATTCTTTTCATGATGATCAAGAAGGTGTGCAGAGAGGACGTAATACTATTTTTGTTTTGGAGGCCGAAGATATAAAAATTTGTCATCTAGGTGATTTGGGTTCAGATTTGAGCGTTAAACAAATGGAGAAAATTGGTGAAATTGATATTTTAATGGTGCCAGTAGGCGGCAAATATACTATTGATGGTAAGCAGGCTGTTAAAATTGCTAAAAAATTGAGTCCCTCTCTGATAATTCCAATGCATTATAAGATGAAGGGTTCAACTAGTGATATAGCTGATGAGCAGGATTTTTGTAGTGAAATAGGTAATTGCCCTAAAGAAAAGGTAAATAAAATAAATTTAAAGAAAAAAGAATTGGAAGATAAAAGTATGGAGGTTGTATTGATGACTATTTAGAGATAAAAATATGAGCTTAATGGATAAAATAGAGGATATTCGTCAAAAACCAGAGCACGAAAGAGTCCGCTATGTCTGGGGAATGGTTCTTTTGAGCATGATTTTGATTATTTTTATTTGGTTTTTTTCCTTGAAGGATATGTTGCACAGCAATAAGGAAAATAATCGAAATAAAGAAATCTATGAAAATTTAGAAACACTGTCTCCGGACGGTAATCAAGATAATTTGCCAATTAAAAATAATGATAATTCGGAAAGTATGAATAAATAAGGATATTTATTTATATTTTGCATAAAAAATGGAAAAAGAAATTAGAGATAGGGGTATTCAAAAGCAACCTATTATTAAAGAGGTGCAACAATCTTATTTGGATTATGCTATGAGTGTTATTGTCGCTCGAGCTTTACCCGATGTGCGTGACGGACTCAAGCCGGTGCACCGTAGAATTTTGTATTCAATGTGGAAAACTGGTTTGCGCTCAAGTTCTAAATTTAGAAAATCAGCTACGGTAGTGGGAGAAGTGCTAGGAAAGTATCATCCACATGGAGATACGGCTGTTTATGATACGATGGTTAGAATGGCGCAGGATTTTTCCTTGCGTTACCCACTTATTTGGGGACAAGGAAACTTTGGTTCAATGGATGGTGATAATGCCGCCGCTTATCGTTATACAGAGGCTAAATTAAAAAAAATTGCCGAAGAGATGTTGGTAGATATTGAAAAAGATACAGTAGATTTCGTACCTAATTTTGATGGTGTGCATAAAGAACCTACTGTTTTGCCAGCTAAGTTACCTAACTTACTTTTAAATGGTTCTATGGGTATTGCCGTGGGTATGGCCACCAATATTCCTCCTCACAATTTAAATGAATTAATCGATGCTACTAAATGTCTAATTGATAATCCAAAGGCTAGCGTGGATGATTTATTGGAATTTGTAAAAGGTCCAGACTTTCCAACAGGTGGGGTAATTTATGATCAAAAAAGTATTCGCGAAGCTTATATAAATGGACGAGGTGGAATTACGACTCGAGCTAAGGCTGCAATCGTAGAAGCGAAAAATGGAGGACATCAAATTATTGTGTCTGAAATTACTTATTTAACCAATAAATCAACTTTATTGGAAAAAATTGCTTTATTGGTAAAAGAACAAAAAATTCAAGGAATTAAGGGTTTACGAGATGAGTCCAATAAAGATGGTGTGAGAATTGTGGTGGAGTTAAAGAAGGATTCTTACCCAGAAAAAGTTTTAAATAAACTATATTCACTTACAGATTTACAAAAAAACTTCAATGTAAACATGCTGGCTTTAGTAGATGGTATCGATCCGCAGGTAATGAATCTAAAAACCATGCTTGAGCACTATGTGTTACATCGAGAACAAGTAGTTACTCGTCGTACACAATATGATTTGCAAAGAGCGAAAGACCGAGCTCATATTTTAGAAGGTCTCAAAAAAGCTCTAGACCATATTGATGAAGTTATCGAGACTATTAAAAAATCCAAAAATCGTGCAGAGGCACATATCAATTTAGTAAAACGTTTCAAATTTTCTGATCGACAAACTGAGGCTATTTTGGAAATGAAATTGCAGACTTTGGCTGGTTTGGAAAGAAAGAAAATTGAAGATGAATTAAAAGAAAAATTAATATTAATTTCCAAATTGGAGGCTATTTTAAAAAGCAGAACTAAATTAATGGGAATTGTCAAAACAGAGTTAGATGAAATTAGAGAGCAATATGGAGACGAGCGAAAGACTCGTGTGATTAAGGGAAAAATTGGAGAATTTAGACAAGAGGATTTGGTGGCTAATGAAGAGTCTATCATTACCCTTTCTCAAAGTGGTTATGTAAAGAGAATGAGTCCTGATGTTTATAAAACTCAAAAAAGAGGAGGCAAGGGAGTAATTGGTGCCACTATAAAAGAGGATGATATTATCTCTCAGGTTTATGCAGTAATGGCTCATGATAATTTATTATTTTTTACTGATAGTGGAAAAGTTTTTCAAACTAAAGCTTTCGAAATTCCAGAGTCCACTCGAACTTCTCGTGGTCAAGCTTTGGTAAATTTTTTACAATTATCTTCAGGAGAAAAAGTGACAGAGATGGTGGCTTTCAATAAAGATGATGGATTTAAATTTTTCTTTATGGCTACCGAAGAGGGTAATGTGAAAAAAGTTAAAATTGAAGAATTTGAAAACGTGCGAAGAAGTGGATTGATTGCTATCAATTTAGGTAAAGAGGATAAGTTAAGATGGGTTAAGCTTACTACCGGCACAGATGAAATAATCATGGCCACTTCTGGTGGACAAGCTATCCGTTTCAAGGAAACAGATGTGCGGGCTATGGGGCGAGGCGCTGGTGGAGTAAGGGGTGTAAGATTGAAGAAAGAAGATCGCGTAGTGGGAGTAGATGCTGTTTTTAAGGGCCAAAAAGGTAATCAGTTGATGGTTATCAGTGAAAATGGTTATGGAAAAAGAAGTGATTTGAAATTATATAAAATTCAAAAAAGAGGTGGCAGTGGAATTAAAACTGCTAGCGTAACCAGCAAAACTGGAAAATTAGTTGGAGGAAGAATTGTCAACGCTGATGAGATTGAAAGTGATTTATTTGTTACTTCCACTAAAGGACAAATCATTCGTATCCCTATAAAAAGTATCTCAGTTTTAGGACGGGCTACTCAAGGAGTACGGATAATGAATATGAAAAATGGAGATAAGGTGGGGGCTTCGACGATTATCTAGAACATAGAACATAGAATATAGAACAAAAAAAAGATGACTGCAAGGTCATCTTTTTGTTTTAACTAGTTGGCTTGAAATTTTAATTTTCCAATGCTAGAATCAATTAGAAGAGTTCCCGCACGGTGAACCGTTAACTAAAAACTAAGAACTAAAAATATGTCAGGACATAGTAAATGGTCAAGTATAAAGCATAAAAAAGGAATTAATGATGCTAAAAGAGCGAATGTTTTTACTAAAATTGCTCGAATGATATCTATTGCTGCGCGCGAAGGTGGGGGAGATTTGGCGGTTAATTTTAAATTAAAAATGCTAGTGGACAAAGCTCGAAGCGCTAATATGCCCAAGGATAATATCGAGCGGGCAATTAAAAGAGGCACCGGTGAATTAAAAGACGGAGCTATAATAGAGGAAGCTATTTATGAAGCTTATGGTCCTGCTCAAGTAGCGATGCTTATTAAAACGGCGACTGATAACAAAAATAGAACTTTTGGTGAGGTGCGAGGCATCTTAACCAAGGGCGGAGGAAAGACTGTGCCTGAAGGATCAGTGGGATATTTGTTTAATCAGGTAGGTGAAATTGAGATTAAGGCGGATGGGAAAAATGATGAAGAAATAGAATTAAAAATTATTGAATCTGGGGCGGATGATTTTCAAATAGAAAAAGAGGGCATTTTTATTTATACTAAGGTAGCTGATTTAAAAAAAGTAAAGGAATTTTTGGAAAAAGAAAACTTAGAAGTATTAAGTGCTGAAATAACTTTTATCGCTACGCAAAAAAGTGAAATATCTCAAGAGGATAGGGAAAAATACGAAGCCTTACTTGAAAAATTGGATGAAAATGATGATGTAGTGGAGATTTATGATAACTTAAAATAAAATTCGATATAAAAAACCACCCATTTTTTAAATAAGGTGGTTTTTGTTTGAGAAAAATAAAAAGGGCAAGAAGATTGAATCATCTTCTTGCCCGAATTTATCACTCTTGATGTTTGAATTCCGCCATGCAACCATTGACGACTATTTTTGTATCCACAGTAAGGTGATACGTAATCATACCGTCATCGACGATATAGGGTATTTCATCAAACTCAATATTATCGCCCAATGCTAGTCGAAGTGGAAAGTCTAAATTAACATCCACATAGGCCTTTCCTCTTTTAGTTTCAATTATCGCGATCATGCCGTTATCTTCAAACGCCACTATCTTGCCAGTAACACATGCGTAGATTGGAAAGTCTCCCTTCATGATTAGTCTCCTTATTTGAAATTTTTAACTTCTTTTAAAGAACTCGTCTCTATAAAATTTCGAATTTATTTCAAAATTTTAATTGAGAGGGCAAGAAGATGAGATCATCTTCTTGCCCGACCATTTGTGATGCGATGAGCTTGACCTCATTGGCCTCACCTCTGTTGCCACGCCAATGGTTTGGCGCCGTAGGCTTATCTCAGCAAGGCATAAGTTGATGGATTTTATCCCGAATGTCTTTATCAAACTGAGACAAGCTTACCTCAATCTCCTCAAGTTCATCAAAGAGTGTATCGTCCTCCTCATGTAAATAATAAAAATAATATGGATTATGAATAAGTTCACATCTGATGATGCAGTCTGCCTCTTCCCCGACAAGAAGCTCATAATAACTTTCAGCAGTTATTATTCCGCGGCGGTAGCAATCACGAGGATAAATTTGACCAACAATCTTTGCATTATTCATGATAGATCTCCATATAATCTTTCTCAAAAATCGTCAGCTTTTTTATATTCCACCATGGAATAATAGCAAGCTTCCTGCCTTTTGTGTCGGTTATCAATCAAGTGCCCGACTGTTTTTGAGATTTTATTTTAAAGAACTTTCTTCTACAAAACTACAAATTATTTATAGCTTTGATTGAAGGGGCAAGAAGATCGAATCATCTTCTTGCCCACTTGCCCATATGCTTTATTGAAAATCTTTTAATCGATCTATTTCTTTTTGGTGATTATCGATTAATTGATTCATTTCTTGTTCCTTTTTCTTGAGGCGTTCTCTGCATTTTTTGATTTTTTCCTCAAGTAATCTTATTTTGTCCCGTCTTCCCGTCGGGCTTCTAAGTAAGAGCTTCGGAACCCAGTCATTATCAGGTGCGCCACCCCAAACATTGCCGGTATACAGTACTTTATACTCATTGCAGTCTGGTACTTTATCTGCCGAGTCTATTATGCTGATACGATGTTGAAATTCTTTTTGAATAAAGAAAATGAAACATCTATATAAGAAAAGACTATTTAAATAAATCCAGAATCTATCCCCTGTAGTTCCAGTTCTATCAAAATAACGAACTGGATACATGCTACCGTCATATCCTTGGTATGGCTCGTGAAGTTCAAAATTTCCTGATTCTTCTTTCTTTAAAATCTCATCTTTTAAGAAGATAAGAAAATTTTTGTTCAAACTATCTTCATTAGCCATTCCAATCTCTTTATCTAGCGTCCCCATTACTATGCTTTGCATTTCTTCTTCGCTTCTATTAAATCCCTCGCTATGTGCATAGGCACCCATTGCCTCACCGCTACGTGGATCTTTATTCATAATAAAGTAGATAGAATCTAGCTTGTTATCGTTATTTGCTTCTTCAAGTGCATCTACTGCGTCAAAATAGTTGCCAAAAGCTCCAAGTCGAATTACTCCAATAGTTTTTTGATCAAAAGTATTCATGTGTTTCTCCTTTTTGGAATGTTCTACCCGATGGTGGGCGAGGTGATAAATTGTGAATGAACTTCTGTTAAGATGTGTTTCTTTGCTATTTCATCTTAACAAGTAAGTATAGCACAAAAATGGTCAAGGGTCAATTATCGTGTCTAGTATTTATTTGATAAAAATGATAAAATATCAATAAAATAGGGATAAATTTAGTAGTATTGTGACGGTTGTTTGTAGTTGTCAAGATTGTTGACTATTTATTTAAAATATGATAAAGTTGAATCATTAGAATAAAGTAGTGTATTTTTTGAGATTCCTCCACTTCTAAATTTATGAGTACATAAATTTATCCGGTCGGAATGACAGGTTGCCTAAACTAACACCTAACACCTAACACCTAAACCATGAATCATTTAATAGAGCCATTAAAAAATTTAGGTTTATCCGAGAAAGAAGTCTTGGTGTACTTAGCTTTGTTGCAATTAGGCTCAGCTACCCCTTACCAAATCGCCAAAAAATCAGGCATTAAGCGCCCGACGGCCTATGTGATTGCTGAAGACTTGGTTAAAAAGGGATTAATTGTGCATGTGCCAGGAGAAGAAAAGAAGCGCTACATTGCTAAATCCCCAGAAGCTTTTATAGAGGAACGGGAAGAAAGACTTATGGCGGCCAAACAAATACTGCCTGAATTAAAATCTTATCAAAAAAACAGTGCTCAAAAAGCCAGTATTATGTATTTTGAAGGATTCGAGGGATTAAAACAAGCCTATCAATATCGAGAAAAAGAGTTGTACAATAAAGAAATTACGGGATTCTTTGCCTCTAATGCAGATGCTACTCCTGAAGTGAATGATTTTTTCTTGAAGTGGAATGATCATCGAGAAAAGCATCATATTAAAGCGAGAGGAGTTACTGTAGATACGCCATTGCTTAAGTCTTTCAATAGGTTTATCAACAGTGACACAGGGGCAGTAACTGCTAAGTTTTTGCCAGAAAGTCTATATAGTTCAAAAATCTCCATTGAAGCGTGTGATGACCAGTTCGTGCGAATCTTTATTTATGAAAGCGTGGAGACTTTAATTGTCCAATCACCTAAATTTACCAAAGCAATTAAAGAAATTTTTGAGTTAGTATGGAAAAGTTTGGAGGGTAAATATGATAAGCCGAGAAGTTGGGAGGAATAAGCGTGAATCATATAGCATTAAAACAAATAAACATAAAAACAATATTGACTGGTTGAAAGTTTATCATTGGATTAAATTATTTATGAAAAAAACAAATTTAGCAGTAAGAATATTAGGCATTGATCCAGGGACGGCTACGACTGGCTGGGCCATTTTAGAGCAACACAAAAAGGAATTAATCCCCATTGCCTATGGGCATATTAGCACATCACCCAAAGATTCAACTTGTCAAAGATTGAAGGAGGTGGCGGCTGATATTGAAGAGATTATAGAAAAATATCAACCTACCGAAGGCGCAGTAGAGGATTTGTTCTTTTTTAAAAATATTAAAACTGCCATGAAAGTGAGTCAGTCGCGAGGAGCCATAATGCTTACCTTAATTAAGGCTGGTCTAGCAGTCTTTGAATATACCCCACTGCAAGTCAAACAAGCGGTAACTGGTTATGGACGAGCAGATAAGCGACAGGTGCAAGAAATGGTAAAAAATATTTTAAAACTAAGAGAAATTCCGACGCCCGATGATACTGCCGATGCAATTGCTATAGCAATCTGTCATATGCAAAGCCGAACATTCGCTATAGCCAAGGAGGAAAGCGGAAAATAAATGTTCTAAGTGTCGGAGCTGTTCTAATTGTTGAAATTGTTAATTATTACGAGAAACGTGAGTATCAGCTTGAAAGTGCTATTAAAAATTTTAATATTGAATTAATATTGAGTATTGAGTATTGAAACTTTCCCCCCTGACCCTTGACCGATTATTGACGACGGACATTTAGTCTTGACTTTTATCTAAAAATAGGTTATTATGATAAATCTTTTTTGGTGCTATAATAAGAGCACAATTATTAAAAAGATTTTTTTAAGTTTATAAGCTAAATAAATATGCACACCAATAATTTGATTGATTATTTTGTTTCTCAAGGTGTTCCTCAAGAGAGTATTCTTTTGATTTTAATGTTGCCAGTTGTGGCAACGCTAGTGGCTTTTTTTCGACAAGTTGTGGGTATTAAGGCTTTTGGTATTTATACGCCGTCAATTATTACTTTTGCTTTTTATGCAATTGCTCAGGAAGCTGGAGCTAAGGGTATTAAATATGGTATCGCTATTTTTATTAGCGTTATCTTGGCGGGAATGGGTACTCGATATATTTTGAAAAAATTAAGAATGCTTTATTTGCCCAGAGTAGCAATAACTCTGAGTGTGGTAGCCTTTGTTATTTTATCTATTTTGGTAGTTGGAGGTTATTTTCAGAGAACGGGTTTGGCAGCAGTTTCAATTTTTCCTCTTTTAATAATGATAACCATTGTGGAAAAATTTGTCGCTGCTCAAATAGAAAAGGGTAGTAAAACTGCTTTTATTTTAGCTATTGAAACCTTATTCATCTCTTTAGTGACCTATGCCATCATCAGTTCAAGGTTTTTAACAATTGTAATTTTAGAATATCCTTGGGTGGTATTACTTACCGTGCCCTTTAACATTTTCTTAGGAAAATGGACTGGACTCAGAATGACTGAATATTGGCGGTTTAGAGATGTCTTAAAAAAGATGTAGAAATTAGTAACTAGTAATTGGTAACTAATAATCAGTAACTAGCTGGGGGTAATTTTTTTGATATAAAAAAACAATTATTAATTATGGGATGGTGATAAATAGCTACTAGTGACTGATTACCAATTACGGATTACTAAAAAATATTTATGTTTAGAATTGTAAAAAATAGAAATAAGCTTTTGGGAATGAATGCGAGAAATCTACGCTTTATTCGTCCTAATAATCCCAAAAAAGCTATTCGCATTGCGGATGATAAACTTTTAAGCAAGAAAATTCTTAAAAGTGGAGGAATTCCCGTGCCAAAATTAATTGCCAAGATTAAAAATTATGAGAATTTGGATAATTTTAATTGGAATTTGTTGCCAAATAGTTTTGCTCTAAAGCCAACTAGAGGTTTCGGGGGAGAAGGGATTATTGTGGTTTATGGAAAAAAGAAAAATCGTCCAGATGCTTGGATTAAAGCGGATGGTTCAATTATCACTATTGAAGATTTTAGAAATCATATTCGCAATATTTTAGATGGAAGTTTTTCTCTTTCTGGTGTGCCCGACACTGCTTTTTTTGAAGAACGTTTGCGATTGCTTAAACTATTTAAGCCTTATTCCTTTAAGGGGATCCCAGATATTCGCGTTATTGTTTATAATAAAGTGCCAGTGATGGCGATGCTTAGATTGCCGACGCGAGAATCTGGCGGAAAGGCTAACTTGCAACAAGGTGCAGTGGGAGTAGGAATAGACTTAGCTAGTGGCGTAACAACCACGGCCGTACAAGGAAAAAAATCAAAAATTATTGATACTATCCCTAATTCTCGACTAAGTGTTTCTGGACTACGAATTCCTTTTTGGCGGGAGATTTTGGAATTGGCGGTAAAAACTCAGGAAATTTCTGGTTTAGGATTTTTGGGAGCGGATGTGGCTATTGATAAAGAGCGTGGTCCAGTTTTTCTTGAGGTAAATGCACGAGCCGGTCTTTCTATCCAAGTAGCTAATCAAGCTGGTTTAAGGGAGCGAATTGAGCGGGTAGATGGACTAAAAATAAAAACTATCAGAAGAGGCGTAAATGTGGGGATGGATTTGTTTGGAGGAGAAATTGAGGAGGAAGTTGAAGACATTTCTGGGCAAAGGGTGATCGGCAGCATTGAAAAAGTTAAATTAGTAGGCAGAATGGAAAAGGAAGTTGAAGTGGAAGCTAAAATTGATACAGGCGCCGGGTGGTCTTCAATTGATTCTGAATTAGCCAAACAATTAGGCTTTGAAAGAACTGTAGAGGCTTTCGAGAAATTGAATATTAATTATGCTGATATAAAAGATTTAAATAAACGAGAGCGTTGGAATATATTTAAAAATATTCCCCACGTTGAATCAACAGTGGTGGTACATTCATCACATGGCACAACTTATCGTCCAATGGTAAAAATTAAAATAGTAATGGACAGAAGAGTAATTTATTCTAAGGTTACAATTATTAATCGATCTCAACTTAAATACCCAATTATTATCGGAAAAAGAAATTTGGGAAAATTTTTAATTGATGTGAATAAATAAGGCGCAGAGCAATTTACTGGGGCGAATAAAATAAAATGTTTTTGAAGGAGCTAGTTGTTAGAGAAAAAATAAAAAATTTAATATTTAATAAATAATTTTTTAAATAAAATGGGAGAAAAAAAGATAACTTTTGCCATTATTGCTGGCGCGAAAGGGGAACATATTGATGATTTAATTGGAGAAATCAAGGAGAATGATTGCGAAGCTGTGCATATCAATATAAAAGAATTGGTACTAGTTAGTTCCGAACATGGTTTTGATGTGCTTTATAAAAATAAATCAATTTTAGATTTTGATATTTTTATTTTGAGGAGTGCTTTTCGATCTTTGAAAAATGAAATGTGTATAGTAGCTAATTTTCTTCTTAAAAATAATAAAACTATTATGGACGCGGTGGTGGGAGAAAATTATATTGCTGGAAAAATGTATGAATCTTATTTATTGAGTCAAGCGGGAATTGCTAGTCCATTGACTATGCAAATATTCTTAGATGAAAATAAAGATAAAATTTCTCAAAAGATAAAATTTCCTATTGTGGCCAAGCCGATTGTGGGAAGTCAGGGTCGAGGGGTGCAAAAAATAGACAACCTAGAAGAATTAAAAAAATTTAAAATTATAGAAAATACCGATAAATTTATATTTCAAGAGTACCTTCCCATTGCTTATGACATAAGAGTTTTTGTGGTTGGTGATAAAGCGTTGGGCGCTATGAAGAGAATCGTGGGTAAAGATGATTTCCGCTCTAACGCTTCCTTGGGTTCAGCGGTAGAAAAAATAGAGCTTACAGAAACTCTTGAGAATATCGCTGTTTCAGCAGTTAAGGCTTATCAATATGAGGTGGCTGGAGTAGATGTTATTCTCAATGACGGAAAAGCTTATGTTCTGGAGGTTAATAATGCTCCCCAATGGATGGCTTTTAAAAAAGTGGTAGGCATAAATCCTGCTAAAGAAATAATTAAATATTGCCTAAATAAATATAATAATAAGTAGCATGAAAAAAATATATATTATTGCTGATTCAAGAAATGATTATCGTTACGAAAGAATAGCTGAGGAATTAAATAAGTTAAATAAAAAAACAGAAGTTATTTTTTGCAGTTCTTATGATTTAATTTTAACTTCAGCTGGCGTGTTTTTAAATAATGAAAAATTGGAACTTAGTAAAAAAGATAAATTCTGGTTTTTGTCTAACGCTACTATGAATCTTTTTGCAATTGAAAAAATAACCGCTTTGGGTATGAAAAACATCTGGCCCTCTAGAGAAGCCCTTAATTTTGCTGATAAATTTTTAACGTCGGTATTTTTTGCAAAAAATAATATTCCGACGCCAAAAACTACGCTACTAAGATTTACTAGTGAAGAAGAATTAACAGGTTTGATAAATTTTTTAGGAGGCTTTCCTCTGGTGATGAAGAAAAATGTTGGAAGTGTTGGAAGAGACGTAAGAATTGTAAACAATAATCAGGAAATTTTTGATTTTATCGAAGATGTCCACAAGCGATTGGCAAAGAAAAATAATCATGCGAGTCGAATTGGTTTTATTTTACAAGAATTTGTCAAAGAATCAGCGGGTAGCGATTATCGGGTGCTGGTTTTGGGTGGAAAAATATTGGGTGTGATGAAGAGAACTGCTCAAGATGGTGGATTTAAAGCTAATGTTTCTTTGGGGGGTATCGCTCAGGCAGTTGCTTTGGATAGTGATTTAAAAAAATTAGCGAAGAAAGTCATTAAGGCAGGAAAATTGTTTTATGGAGGAGTGGATTTTATTAAAAAAGGCGATCAATATTTAGCTTTAGAGATAAACACTTCCGCTCAATTTAAGGGATTTGAGGGGGCTACTGGCATAAATGTGGCTCAAAAAGTAGCCAAAAAACTTTTGGCATAAAGAGTCTTGAGAATAAAAATAAAAATCATTTCATATAAAAAAGATTGCGTAGTTAGCTGAAAGTTTGATAAAATAGGACAGTAAGTTTAAAATGTAAATTTTTTAAAACATGAAAGCTTTTGTAGCACGAAAAATAAAAAATAAAGATGGGAAAATAGTTTGGTGGAAGGCTTTATTATTATTTATAGCCTTTGGTATATTGACTGTAATAATTGCTATTGTTGGTGTTTTTGCTTATTTCATTAAAGATTTGCCAGATCCTAATAAGGTAAACAAACGAGTAGTTGCGGAATCTACTAAAATATACGATAGAACAGGCGAGCATATTTTGTATGAAATTCATGGGGAGGAGCGTCGCACCCTAATTCCATTTGAGGATATGCCAGAAAGTATCCGTTGGGCAACAATTGCCTCAGAGGATCAGGATTTTTATTCACATCATGGAATAAAATTTTCTTCGATTGCGAGAGCAGTTTTGAAAGATCTTTTAAATAGAGGAGCTGCTCAAGGTGGCTCAACAATTACTCAGCAGTTTGTTAAAAATTCAATTTTAACTTCAGAAAAGACTTTTACTAGGAAAATTAAGGAAGTCATCCTATCTTTGGAAATAGAACAAAAGTTTTCTAAGGATGAAATTTTGAGAATGTATCTCAATGAAATTCCTTATGGTTCCAATGCTTATGGAATAGAATCAGCGGCGCAGACTTTTTTTAATAAGAGTGCCAAGGATTTGACTTATGATGAAGCAGCAGTATTGGCGGTATTACCTAGAGCAACTTCATTTTTCTCGCCATTTGGTTCGCACACTGATAGATTAAAAGTTAATCAAGAAGGAGTGTTGGATAAATTAGCTAATTTAGGCTACCTTTCCAAAGAAGATGCTCAGAAATATAAAGAGGTAGATGTTTTGGGAAAAATAGTAACTCGCAAAGAAAATATCAAGGCTCCTCATTTTGTAATGTATATCAAGGAATATTTAGATACGAAATATGGTTCCCAGGAAATGGAAGAGGGTGGAATGAAAATTTATACTACTTTGGATTGGGAAAAGCAGCAAATTGCTGAAAAGGTTTTAAAAGAAGGGGTTGAAAAGAATCTCACAACTTGGAATGCTGGTAATGCGGCGTTAGTAGCTATTGATCCCAAAACTGGTCAAATTTTAGCGATGGTGGGGTCCAAGGATTACTTTGAAAAGCCTTATCCTGAAGGATGTGTAGTTGGAAAAAATTGTAAATTTGAGGGTCAAGTCAATGTGGCCATTAGAGACCGTCAACCGGGCTCATCTTTTAAGCCCTATGTGTATCTAACAGCTTTCACTAAGGGATATTTTCCTGACACAATTGTTTATGATGTGGAAACCGATTTTAATAAAGGCAGTGAAGATAATTATATTCCTCAAAATTACAATGGGACATTTCAAGGGCCTTTAAAATTAAAAGAAGCCCTGGGGATGTCACTTAATGTGCCGGCGGTAAAAACTCTTTATTTAGCAGGCGTAAAGGAGAGTATCTTGATGGCAAAGAATTTGGGAGTAGGTGGACTAAATGATCCTGAGCGCTACGGATTATCTTTGGTTTTGGGTGGAGGAGAAGTGCAATTATTAGACCATACCAATGCTTACGCTACTTTGGCTAATAATGGGGTAAAGCACACTAAGACCGGTATTTTGAGAATTGAAGATAAGGAGGGGGTCATTATTGAAGAATTTAAGGATACTGAGGGGGATAGAGTTGTAAAAGAGGAATATATTGCAATGTTGGATTCAGTTATTTCTAACAATAAATATCGAGCACCAGTTTTTGGAGAAAACAATCCATTAAAATTCGAAGATCGTCAGGTTGCTGCAAAAACAGGAACTACAAATGAGTTTCGAGATGGTTGGACAATGGGATATGCACCCGGCATCGCGGTAGGTGTCTGGGCGGGTAATAATGATAACTCAGCTATGAAGGTGGGGGCAGACGGTGTAAATGTAGCAGCCCCAATTTGGAGAGGTTTTCTGGATCAGGTCTTGGGAAATTATAATAAAGATGAATTTCCTAAATATAATGAAGAGGAAGCGATGAAGGATATCGAAAAAGATATTTTGACAGGAAAATTGGATACAGAGAAAAAGGTGGAAGTCTGTGAGATTCCTGGCAAAGATGATAAATGGTGCAAAGCCAATAAATATTGCCCTAGTGATGAGAAGAAAACAAAAACAATCATCGAAGCTCACAATATCCTTTGGTACGTCGATAAGGATAATCCTCAAGGCGAATATCCGGAAAAACCAGAAAACGATCCTCAGTTCGAACGTTGGGAAGAGGGGGTCAAGGCTTGGTATAAAAAGAATAAGGAGAAGAAATATATTTCCGATGAAGACGTTGAAGGAGATTGTGATAAGGATGATTTTGATAAATATGCACCCAAAATTAGCCTAAGTACTAGCAAAGATGGAAATAAGATAAAGATTTCTGTTAGTGTGGATGCCGGATTTGGTGTCGATAGTGTAAAAGTTTATGCGGATGGTAATGAAATAAACTCTAGCGACAGTAGCTCATTTAATCTAACTTACGAGGTCCCTAGCAATAAAAATAACTCTAGTATAAAAATAGAGGCCAAAATCAAAGATGATAATGGCAACGAAGCTAGCACAAGCGATAGCGTCTCGGTGAGTTTCTAGGCGGTAAATTAAAAAACATCCCCGATAAATGGGGATGTTTTTTAATTTGAGGAGATGATATATAATGGAATTAAGGAATAAAATTAAGATATATTTTTATGAAAAGGAATTCGGATAATTTTGCAGCAGGTATCGGTGATGGGACTAATGTATTAGATAAAAATTCAAAAGAAGGTGAGACAGCGGAAAGCTTAGAGATACTTAGTAGAGAAAATAAAAATTCATCATTAGAAAGTGTTACTGAGAATGAAAAAAAAGAACAGGTTTTTCAAGAACTTGAAATTTTGGGGTTTATCCAGAAGGAGGGTGAGAAAATAATTTTTGATGTGGATAGATTTAAAAATGAATTTTCTAAAAAATTTATTAATGCTAATAAAAAACTAAAATCTTTTTCGGTAAATTTTGGAGATAGGAAAATGGCGCCAACTTTGCATAAGCTTTTTAGTGATTATAAAATTATTTCAAGGAGTGATTGGGAAAAAGGAATTAATGAGCCAAAAGACTTATTTTATTTTCCAAAAAATTCTGATGACGCTTTGGATATTGAAAAAATAAAACAAAGTCAGTTTTATCTAACTCTTCAAGATGTCATCGGCAACGTAGCTTACAAAAAAATAAAATATGGGAGCATTGAAGATATAGATTATAGAGAAGTATTGCTTCCAGTTTTGATTTATCATCCTCAATACGGAGATGGTTATCGAGATGATAAAACTGAGGCATTGATGGTAAAAAAGAAAAGTGGAAAATATGGAAAAATTTCTTCAGAATATCTTCGTATAAATCATGGTAATCTCAGGGATGGTGATGGCTTAGGCATAGATAGTGGCAGAAAATTTTTAAGAAAAGTAACACCTCATTTATTGGAAAAAGATTTAATTAGATTGAGCGATTTTCAAATAAAAACTGAACAAGGAACAAAAACTGAGAATAATCATAGAAAAGTAGGAACTAGAGGCACCGTAATGTTTAATAATGTTAGGCATACACTAGGTACTCAATATGAAAATGCCCTAGCCTATAAAATTAGTGAAACAATGGGAGTCGTAGTTCAAGAAGATGGTGATAAGAAGGTTGTTTTAGCTACTTTTGATATTCTTTCCGAGGAACAAGCTCAAACAAGCTCAACGCAAAATTATAAAATAGCCAATATTAAGCAGTCCAACCCAGTTGCCTTTGATGAATATAGTTTTAAAAATAAGAATAAAGATGAGACTTTGGAGGAATATAAAAAAAGAATTGAAACTATGGAATCTTTTGAATATGTTTTACAATCAGAAAAATATTTGCGAGATGAATTGGGTATAACATTGGAAAAATTCTCCCCCAAAGAGCAAGCGATGATTGCTAAAATGTTAAATAGTGTTAGTGTGTTGCAAAAAAAGAAAATCGACGATTTTATAATTCAATATGGAGATAATGGATTAAAAACATTCCTTTCTCTTGAGCATGGTGGCAATGAAATGGGTAATAAAATTATCAAGATTGGAGAGAGATTGAATACAAAAAAGGCTGATATTATTTTTTCTAAATATGTTGAGCTATCGAGCGCAGCAGAAGATGTGGAAAAATATATCAACAATCAATTTAGCCGAAATAAGCACTTGGATAAAGTAGAAATTACCGACAAGCTTTTGGTTACCGCCAAGGAATTATTAGAAAAATATGCCGACAATATAAGTGCTGAAAATGTTGATGAATTTGCATCTCAATTAAATAAAATTAATGCTCGGGTAGAGCTTACTAGGGAAATCATTGGACAACTGCCACGAGAAAGTGTGGCACAGCTGGATCTCACCCAGCTTTCTGATATTGAAAGGCATATTGACCTCAAAGCTCAAGATTTGATGAAAATGCCAGAGCTAATGGAAAAGATGGAAAAAATTGTGGAAAATAATTTTACAAAATCCGATCGAGAGGCTTTTTCTCAATATTGCTTAAGCTCAGAAAATAGTGGACTAACTGTGACCACTACCAACGGGGAGGTGCTTTCCTTTTTTATGAAAAAGAAATTAGCAGATAATCTATCCTACCTCAACTGGTTTAGCACTAATCCTGATGCTCTCATTAAGGGATTGGGCGAGGCCACTGTTCTTTTGGGATTTAATCATTCAAAAAAAGAACAAGAATCTTTTTATGCGGTGGCTAAACCCTATGTTAAATCTTATGGCACTCTTATTGAAAAATTGGGATTTGTGGGTTTTGGAAAAGCAGAAATTGATGAATATGACGGAAATCATTATGCTAGGGCTAGAAAAATTCCTAGTGACACTAGATATGCAAGTAAAAGTTTTTCTCCTGAACAGAATGTAAATTTTACTAATCAGCTAAAAAATATTTGCTTGGATGAGAATAGAATCCACACCTTAACGTTTGAAAATAGGAACTATTTAGTATGTAAGGTTTCTTATGCCGGCTATACGCACAAAGATAATCTCACAGGGGAGGATGAAGATGGCTGGCTATATAGAGAAATTGAAAAACAATCTGGAGAGCAGCGTGTCCTTACTCGTTATATTCCAAACTCAGCAGATAAAAATAATACTACTTACTATGCTGTTTTTGAAAAAGACGCCAGTACTGAAGAAGAAAGAAAAGAACTCGACCATTATTTAATTTCCTCCAATTTATCCCATAGGGATTGAAAAAATAGAGAAAATAATTGAGTCATACCCTTGCTGGAAATAACCACGGCGGTATGAACATTGTTTTCTAGCGACATAAAGTACAGATTTTCTTTGCAAATTATAACTTCTCCGCCAGGGAAATCGAGTATCATTTTTTCAGTTGGAACCAAGAGGGTTTTACTTAGTTTTTGAGCGTCTTCTTTTTTTAATTCAATGGCAGAATTATCTCCACAAGCAATCATTTTCAGTTGGATGTTTTTTTTAATTCTTTTTCTGTCATAATCATCTAGCATAGCGTACGTGGCTGCGTCCATTTTTTGATCTAAAACCTTTATTAAAGAAATGATACTTTCGTTTTCTGGTGTATTTTTCAACAGTTCAGCATAAACTTTTCTCATTCCCTCTATTCCTTCATAAAACTTAATCCCTGGCTTATTGAAAGCCAAGTTGTAATTGGAAATGAGCTCCGGCATTAGGCTATGGATGCTTTTTTTGTAATGGCGGACTTTTCTTTCTTGCGCTTCCACCAGGTCATTGATCTTATCAGGATGCTCGACGCGAAAAACAGAGACTTTGCCTGGCTTATCAATCCTGACAATTAGGTGTTTTTCGATTAAGGTATCCAATAATTTGTAAACTAGCCCCCTTTTAAAGGGGGATTTCTGATATATTTCCTTGGCCCGCGCTTGCCCAAGCTCCAACATTATCTCATAAACAGTAGCTTCTTGCTCTGTGAGGCCAATTTGGGAGAAGATTTTTTCGTAAACCATAAGGTTAATTTTCAATATTCAATGTGCAATATACATTGAATATTTAAATATATTAATAATCAAGTGCTGAAAAAGGTACTTAATTAAGTCTATTATAGCAAGAAATTAGGTAATTGTCAATATAATATGACAAAAAAGTAACGTAAAATAAGGAAAAATAGTCACAAAGTACGCCAAAATGTATCATTTTATAAAATACTGGTACAAAGCATTGACACTTTCTTTAAACTATGCTATACTATGTTGTTAAGATAGAAATGAGAAAACAGCACATTGTACAAGTTCAAATATTTCTCTAAGATAATCTCAAAAAGTTAGAGTGATTAAAGTCATAACCTGCGGAGAGAGGGTTAAGACTAAATCCAACTTAAAAAGATTAGAAAAGAGAAACACTAATAACTATTAGTGAGTGATAATCCTTCCAAGTAGTTTGGAGGGACCTCAGTCCCTAATAATAGAGACTAAAGTACATTGAAATCGAGTATTTAATCTTAAATACTAAAATCACAAGACTTTTAGCAAGACAGATTCGTAGAGTTTACTTTCAATGGAGAGAGTAAAAATAGAAGATAGGAATCTGAATTGTAAGTCTTAAATCGTTCTCCGCTTGTAATAGAGCGGATGAAAAAGATTGGATGCGATAAGCTTAGAATATATGAACGATATATTTTAGCCGCTGTCAAATCTGAGTATTGAGTAAGCTTATTAGATTCATCTGAATTTAATACTTCCAAGAAAAGACATCACAATCACCTGATCAAAAATCCTCTCCACCTTTTCAGGGGGGAGACTGAGAAGGGGTTAAAAACCTTTTTCAGAAAGAGATCAGTTGCATCTGATGAATTGAACACTCACTCGGATGCAAAAATCTCTTTAATAAGAGAATCCTCAGATCCTCCTCCCCTTTGAAGGGGAGGATCGAGGAGGCCTGCCTGCCGGTAGGCAGGGGTTAGCAGAGTTCTTTGATAAAAATTTCATAATTTCTCCCACATTTTATCTGCCATTTAAGATAATTTTTCATTAAGTTATTTTGGATGGCGGATAAAAAAGCTCCGTTTTGGGGCAAAAAAATAATTTAAGGAGATTGCCATGTTAGTAGAATTCGAAGGAAAAATTGTCCATGAGTTAGACAAGAAATACCAAGAGAAAAAACAAGCGGGGAGGAATTATCAACGTATCAAAACTGCCCCTGGGCAGTGGGAAGGAAACGGATCAATTTGGGAGCAATCTCGCTCCCGTCGGTACGTGAAGTTCGCGTACCTTTATTACAACGGAGGGATGCCTACCTGGGCATCCCGAGCATTTTAGTCAATCGGGCAAGCGCGTGTTCACCGCTTGCCCATTCTATAAAGTTTATATTTTAGAGTTTGGAATATAGATTTTTAGAAGATAGAAGAGATTTCTCCACACATAAATTTTGAGTACAAAATTTATTTAGTCGAAATGACAGTGGCTAGAATATGGATTTTTAGAATGTTAGTTTTTTAAAATTAAATATTTTTTGGATTGCCTTTTATGTGAGGCGAGTAATTATCAGAAAATTATTCTTTCACATGGGCAATTCAAAAAAACTTCTCGGCACTACAATGGTTTATAAGCCGAGATAAAAATTCAATTCCCACCAAGACGTAGAAAGGAGAAAAAATGGAGAAAAAAGAGTACAAAAAAAGAATGGGAGATTTTCGTTCATTCTACCGCTCCCTAGAGGAGTGGGAAATGAGCGAAGTTGAAAATTTCGACGATCAAGAGATCGTTGAAATCTTCAAAAAAAATACTGGCTGGGGACAGTCGGTAGACCTGCTGCTCAGAAGGGCAGGAGGAGATGAGTGGGCGACCCCAGTAGGTCGTCAAAAAAGTTATGGGTGTCAGTGGGAGATTTATCCTATTTCATCGGCGCCGGCAGTGGTGACCTCTGTCGCAAAAAGGAAAAAGAGATTTTTCCTTCGTGTCGAAGCAAGAAGCGCACTGAAGGCCATGAAAATGGCTGAGGAGAGGCTTAATGTAATATTACAATATTATTAAGCTTCCCTACTTTTTTGTCCCCGTTTTAGAAAAAATGGAGAGCCTAGAGGAAGCAGATCCTCCCAGTTGGCCCAAGACTGAGACAAAATTGGCGCAATTGGGAGATAGATATATCGCTCAGTCCGCTCAAAAACGGACACGTTCAAAGAAGGGCAAGATAAGTTCAAAGCTTGCCCATTCTATAAAGTTTATATTTTAGAGTTTGGAATATAGATTTTTAGAAGAAAAAATTTAAAGTTTGTAAGGTTGAAAGTTTTTAAAGTTCATAAGGTAGGAATGTGGTTACAAATTAAGAATTTAAGAATTGAAATCTCTGTGCCACCGCTAAAGCTTAAGCGACACGCGGTCGACTCCACTATCGTTTCGCTCGAGATGACAATCGTGAGTAGCAGTTGTTAGGAGATGGCATAAGAGTTTACAAATAAGGCGATGGGAGATAATCGTTAAAAATATGCAGAGCAAAAAAGAGGAGTGATATAGTTTTTGAAAAACTCTCTCCTCAAAGACTATTGCTTTTCAAAATCTGCTCTGTATATTTTTAATGAGTAGATAACTCTATTAGATTAATGATAAATTTGCTATAATAAAAAAGCTAATAAATTTATTTGTATTAAAAATATGCCACAAGAACAAATGCCATCTTTAGAAGAATTAGCTAAGCTTGCTAAGGCAACAGCGCCAAAAGAAGAGGTTGAATTAGGGGGACAAAATTCTTTAAAAAATATACAGGAGAACCAATCAGACAAAATGGATGAATTAGATGAAAATTCTGGGGAGCTGGAAGAGGGTATGCAAGACGAAGAAGATCACTCAGATCTAAAAGTCTAAAAAAATATCAAATTAAAAAACATCCCCGATAAATGGGGATGTTTTTTGTTTTTTTATTGTTGACCTCTTAGTAGCGGTGAGATGCGGTGGATAGCCTCAGCTTCATCGCGCTTAGCAGTCATAACTTGCATATTCATCACTAGACCTTTAATTTTTTGTGGATCAGGTACTTTATGAAAAAGAAATCTTTCAGTGGTGCCAGCAGTTTGGACATGTACATCCCCATAATTTAAAATAGTCGGGATAAGTCCTACGATGTTGATAGAGACATCTTGAATTTTTTCAAATTTAAGCTCACTAATAGTTCTAATAAATAGAGCTTTCTGCTCGATATTAACGATACGTTCATTGGTAATAATCCAAACATCAAAATAAAAATCAATCCAGATAATAAAGGCATAAATCCAAATAGTGATAGCCAGGAAGCTTTCGATAAAAAAGAAGAGCGGTAAATCTATTTCTCCCATGTAGTAGCGAGGGAGGATTTCCAAGGCAGCAATCATCAAAACAAGGACCCCGATAATAATAAAATATTGTTCTAAGATATTAAACCAGTGACGGCGAATAATGGCAATTATGACTTCCTCGTTGTGTTGCCCATGAAAATGAAATTTTTCAAATTTGTGCATAGATTTAAAAGGACTGATTGTTAATATTAAAATTTGAGATAAAATCAAAAGTTCGAGTGAGATCAAGCGAGCCAAAGGCAGAGATATTTAAAATTAATAAAAATACCAAAACAGTCATAAAGAGAAAAAACATAGTAGTAGAAGATTTTTTATTAATAGAATAACGAGCAATATGGTAAATAATAAAAATACTAGCAATCAGACAACCTAATAAAAAGAAGAGGTAAAAAACCGTAAAAATATTAAACATAGTTTTTCCTCTATTTGATAGAGGTGAGTTATTTTTTTATTTAAATACTATAACCTAAATGCTGATAACCTTTTTCTGTTACGATTCTTCCGCGGGGAGTGCGAGCCAGTAACCCACATTGAATTAGAAAGGGTTCATAAACATCTTCAATGGTTTGGACTTCTTCGTGAGTTGCAGCCGCGATTGTTTGCACGCCTACTGGTCCACCTTTAAAGTTTTCTATGATGATTCTCAAAATATCACGATCTGCTGGCTCAAGACCAAGCTCATCAATATCTAACATATCCAAAGCGGCTTGAGTGATTTCTTTATTTATTATATCCATATTTTCTATTTGTGCAAAATCGCGGACTCTTTTTAAAATACGATTGGCTACTCGCGGAGTTTGTCGGCTGCAAACAGAGATGTCTTGGCAACCATCAGCATCAATCTGAATATTTAATATTTTACTGGAGCGTTTTATAATAGATTGAATTTCATTATTTTCATAAAAATTTAATTTATGAATAGCACCAAATCTATCTCGTAAAGGATTGGAAATTGAACCTAGTCGAGTGGTGGCTCCAATTAAGGTAAATTTAGGTAAGTCTAATTGTAGAGTGCGCGCGCTAGGACCCTTGCCAACAATAATGTCCAACTTATAATCTTCCATCGCTGGATAAAGAATTTCTTCTACTAATTTATTGAGGCGATGAATCTCATCAATAAATAAAACATCTCCATCATTTAGGTTAGTCAGAATTGAACCTAAATCACCCACTCTTTCGATAGCTGGTCCGGAGGTAATTTTGATGCCAACTTGCATCTCTTTGGCGATAATATTAGAAAGGGTGGTTTTACCTAAGCCAGCTGGTCCATAAAGGAGGACATGTTCAATTGGTTCTTTTCTTTTTCTAGCTGCGCCAATTAAAATTTTTAAATTTTTCTTAATTTTTTCTTGACCGATATAGTCTTCAAAGTTTTGTGGACGCAATGTTGAATCAATCTTCTTATCTTCTTCTTGTTCTTTGGAATTGGTGATAGCCATAATGATATAAGTCACAAATCTACGCTAATTATTTTGCCAATAATCACGAATAAATACGACCAGGTTGATTGCAATTAATAATGTTATATTCACGCTTGGAATTACTTGGGTTGATTTGAGATATACAATCATTATAACAGGTATTGACAAAAAAATAAAGATATGCTAGTATAAGTAGTCATGAAGTTTATTGAAAAAATGAGCAAATAAAGCATTGTTTTTATTGTTCTGTAGACAATTGGGGGTCACTATCTTTTATCCTCAATTTGGGAGCTTTCGTCCAGATATGGGTGAGGTGGTTTCGGCTGCGTCATGCCTCGACACCGTTCTCTACCTGGGAAATTTATTTTTTAGGACTGTCTGCAGACCAATAAATGCAATTAAAAAACCCCGAATTATTCGGGGTTTTTTTAAATTTGGATTAATTTTCATCCTGGGCTACACGGCGGACTTCTTCCAGCGTAGTTTCGCCCTCTAGGACCTTAAGAATTCCATCTTGATACATTGTAAGCATTCCTTCATTGATGGCCACTTCTTTTATTTCGGAAGAGAGAGCATTGAGGGAGATCAGTTTTTGAATTTCTTTGTTTATGACCAAGACTTCACTAATAGTAGTACGACCCTTATAGCCTAGATAATTACATTTTTCACAACCAGTCGGAGTGTAAATTTTATCTATTTTAGGGATAGTAACCCCAGTTTGAGGGGAAATAGCGGCGACGGTTTTTTCTATTTCTTGCTTAATCTCGGGTGAAATTTCTATTTCTTTTTTGCAATCACAGAGTTTCCTTACTAGACGTTGAGCCATAAAAGCATTTACCGAGGTGGCTAATTCATCAGAGTCAATATCCATGTTGAGGAGGCGATGCACAGAAGAAGCGGCATCATTGGTATGCAAGGTGGATAAAATAAGATGACCCGTTAAGGAGGCTTGAATGGCTGTTTTAGCTGTCTCATTATCGCGGATTTCACCAATCATAATGATATCTGGATTTTGACGCAAGAGAGCTCTCAGCGCGGTAGCAAAGCCGTAATTATCATCTTCATTGGCTTGAGTTTGCAAAATTCCAGGAAGTTGATACTCAATCGGATCCTCAACGGTAATTATTTTTACTTTTGGATTATTAAGAATTTTTAATAAGCTGTAAAGGGTGGTAGATTTACCACTACCAGTTGGGCCGGTATTGAGAATTATTCCATTGGGTTTATTTATCTCATGAATAATTTTGTCTAAGTTTTCCTTGCGGATGCCGAGTTTATCAATTTCCAGAGCTGTGGCTGATTTATTTAACAGACGCATTACCACGGTTTCTCCATAGCCCCCAAGAATAATGGAGACACGCACATCAATTTCTGTATCGGTAATTGTGCCATGAGCTTTTTCGAGAGATATCTTAAAGCGACTATCTTCTACCCCCGAGCGAGTCCCAGTTTTTAAACCAGAAAGTAATTTTATTTTTCCAAGTAAAGAAGGATATTCGTTTAATGGAATGGCGGCGATGTCTTGGAGAATTCCATCAATTCTAAATCTAATTTTAATTTCATCATTTTCTGGCTCAATATGGATATCTCCAGCGGACAGCAGTAGGGCGGCGGAAATTATTATTTCGGACAAATTACTGGAGTCATAATTTTGGATAAACTCCTTGAATTTGTTTAAATCTTTAATACAACTTTCCGCATCAATTAAGTTTTTTTCTGTAATAAGCACATTTCGAGAGAGGGATTGGTTCATCAACTCTTCATAAATATCTTTTAAGAAAGCAGTTTGCCCTGTAACTCGCCATACCTCTTCCATGGAAGTGGTGCCTTCTAAAACTTTTAAAATCCCATCCTGAGTCATCGTTACCATTCCATCCTCTAGGGCCGCTTTAGTGATTTCACTTTCTCCAGCCATTTCGATAATTAACTTTTCTAATTTTTCATTGATAGTGAGAGTTTCAAATATACCAATTCTTCCTTTGTAGCCTAAATTGTTGCAGTGAAGGCAGCCAACTGGTTCATAAAGGGATTCGATATTTTTAGGAATTTCTATTTTAGATTTCGGAGAGATGATGGAGATTAATTTTTTGATAGTATCAATTGTTTCAGCGGCTGGTTTATATTTTTTTCTACAATGCGGACAAAGTTTTCTTACCAAACGTTGAGCCATAAAAATATTTACCGAAGAGGCAATCAGCGAGGGGCGAACTCCTAGCTCAAGAAGACGAGAAATAGAGGCGGGAGCATTATTGGTGTGAAGGGTGGAGAAAACTAGATGACCAGTAAGGGCGGCATTTACAGAAATTTCAGCGGTTTCATTATCTCGGATTTCTCCTACTAAAATAATATCAGGATCTTGTCGGACAATTGCACGCAAGCCTTCACCAAAAGAATAGCCGCGATCATTTTGAACTTGAGTTTGGGAAATACCTTTTATTTCATATTCAATCGGATCTTCAATGGTAATAATTTTTACGTTTGGGGTATTTAATTTGTTTAAAAACGAATAAAGCGTGGTTGTCTTTCCACTACCCGTTGGTCCAGTAATCAGCACCATTCCATTGGGCTTGGTGGTTTGTAGAGTTACTTGCTCTTTGGATAAACCCTTTAATCCCAAATCCTCCACGCTTACCAAAATGGAAGATTGGCTCAATAAACGTAGCACGATACTTTCTCCGTAGCGACCAGGAATAATGCTTACTCGAATATCAATCTTGCTGTTTTTTCCATCATTTTTGGTATTGATAGAAAAATGACCATCCTGAGAAATATCTTTCAGGTTTAGTTTCATTTTGCCAATCATTTTAATTCTTGAAATAATAGATTTGTAAGAGCTGTTGGGAAAATAGCCAATGGTTTGCAGTACGCCATCAATTCGATAACGAATACGTACATCTTTTTTTTCTGGTTCAAGATGAACATCACTAGCTTCCATTTTTAGGGCGCCAGAAAAGATAGTAGCAAGCACTTCCGAGGTGCTCATTTCATTTATTCTTTCTTTAAGTTCAATTAATTCTTTAAATTTGTTTTCAAAATTATCTAAATCCTGGCCAGTTAGGGAAATAAGAAAAAAATCCAAACTATCAATCAAGATATTTTCGGTATATTTTTTCCATATTTTTTCCATGGAGGAAAGCGAAACTAAATAAGCAGTAATTTCCCAACCATTATCCTTTACTAAGGAATTTAAAAAATCAACCGTTTCCTGATTATCAGGCTCGGCTATAGCTATTTGGGCTCGTTTGCCTACTTTTTTTATCAAACCTACTTTGAATTTAATCGAGTCAGCTTCTTTGATATTTTTTAATACTTCTGCGTCCAGCGGAAAAATATTTAAATCAACATATGGTAAACCAATGGCACGAGCCCTATCAGCGACAGAGTTTTCCTCTTCTGCATAATTAAAACTAGCAATTTTTTTATTTAAAGAATCTTCTTTTTTTGTGTCTCCTTTTTTCACGTTTATTTTCTTGCTCAAAGTAACCATATATTTTTTTATTAATTTTTTTCAAGTATCTTAATTATAACATAAAAACCAACTTTTGAGGTTGGTTTTTAATGAGTAACAAGTAATTGTTTTTTAGTGAAGTTGACGGATTTTTTCTAAGCAATAATTTTCCGCTTGGAGAATATCATCAAAAGCTAATTCAAATTCAACGGTATCTCCTAATAAGCGTTGACCCTCAAAGGAAGAGAGGGTGCTAAATTTTTCAGGATGAGAAAACTTTAAAATCCCCGTAATTTTTTTGCTAGAGGATGGATATAGAATTAAAAATATTTCTCCCACCTCATAATTATTTTGGATTTTATCTAAAATAAAAGAAACATCCGTATGACTAGTGCGACTTTGGACAAAGTCTTCCAAAGAAACTGTAGACCAAACGAGTTTTAATTCCTCGTTCCATTTTAATTTAGACATTACTCGTCCCCAAAGTTTTAAGATATTAAAAGGTTGATTTTTAAAGAGATGACGAATTATCTCTTGCTGATTAGCCCCTAAATTCATCAAATCAGAGGAGATTTTTAGGGCATGCGGAGTGGTTTTGCTATTTTGAAAGCTTTTGGTGGCGGAAATAATCCCCGTCAGTAAACATTTAGCAATATCATTTTTTACTAGTTCCCCAGCTAATTCGCTAAAGAGGGTAAAAATAATTTCTGAAATAGAGGAGGATTTTAAATCAATAATATTAATTTGGCCAAAATTATCATTGGTGCTGTGGTTGTCGATATTGATAATAGGGACTTCGTAAAAAATATCCGGATTTTCTTCAAATATTTTACCAAAGGATTCTTTGTCTGGGGAATTTAGGCAAACCAATAAATTGTATTTAAATTCAGCCGGAACAAAAGAAAAATCTCTAGGATCAATGGCGCCATTTTCTGGAGTAATGTAGATACGGGTTTCCTCTGGTAATTCCTCGGTTTTGACGCTCGTTATTTTATTGTATTTAGTATTAAAGGATAAAATAAAATCTCGCGCCCCTAAAACACTCTCATAAAGATTTTGGGGTTGAGGCAAGAAACTTAATTTTTGTATCTTTTTCAAGGGATCGTTAACGGCAATATCTGATTCGATATTTTTTTCCTTAAGAAATAGGTTAAAAGCTAAGCCTGCGCTTAGGGCATCGATATTGGGATTTTGAGGCAATAAAATTAATATTTTTTTTGCAGAAAATAAGATATCTTTGAGTTGTTCAGTAGTGCCAAGCGCCATAGCTTTTGTGTTTTATGAAGCGGATTAAAGGTTAGTTAACAAAAATAGCAAAGAAAAGGCAGTCTGTCAACCTACGAATTATTTTATCAAATTATCAAATTATTCTCCCTAAGTTGAGTTTTGAAACGGAGGAAGTGGAGGGTGAATAGTCAGTCAATTTAAGAATATTTTTAGGTGGTTGCAAGGGGGGATTTATTTTTGACAAATTGAATTAAATCTGCTATTCTGTTGGTGGAGTTTAAAGATACAGGAGGTTCGCGGAAAGCGAATCTTTTTTTATAAAAACATTAAGTAGGTAATTTAATTGGTGCTTGACTGCGGGCATTATTGTCAGCAGCCAATAATTGTTAAAAAATAATATGACAAAAAATAAAGAAGAGAAAAAGACTGGCATAAATTCAAATGAATTTAATAGCGCCATTTCTCAGATCTGTGAGGAAAAAGGAATCGATAAAGAAAAAGTAATGCAAACTGTAGAAGCTGCACTAGCGGCTGCTTATAAAAAAGACTATGGCAAGAAAAGTCAAAATATTAGAGCGGAAATCGGTGAGGTTTCCGGGGGAGTTAAGTTTTTCCTAATAAAGGAGGTAGTAGATGAGAGTGTGCGAGAGTTTGTGACTTTTCAAGAAGAAGAGGAGCGAGAGTTAGCGAAAGAAAAAAATATTACAGAAGAGGTGAAAAAAGATATTGAGGAGGACGGAGAGCGCATGCCTCGTTTTAATCCAGAAAGAGATATCAAATTAGAGGAGGCTTTAAAATTAAAAAAAGGTGTTAAATTGGGAGATAGTATCGAAACTGAGCTAGAAACTCAAGATAATTATGGTAGAGTAGCTGCACAAACAGCTAAACAGGTAATTATTCAAAGAATCAGAGAGGCAGAAAAGGATGCGATGTATGAAGAATACAAAGAAAAGGAAGGTGAAATCTTAAATGGAGTAATTCAGAGAATTGAGGGTCAAAATATTTTTATTGATTTAGGTAAAGCGACTGGAATATTATTTCCTTCAGAACAAGTAAAGGGAGAAAATTATAAAATTGGTCAAAGATTAAAGGTTTACTTGGGTAAGATTGAGGCTGATAATCGAGGGCCTGGAATAATCCTAAGCAGAACTCATGCGGAAATGGTTAAGAAACTTTTTGAATTGGAGGTGCCAGAAATATTTTCCGGTACAGTGGAGATTAAAGCTATTGCCAGAGAGGCTGGTTCTCGAACTAAAATAGCGGTTATTGCTAAAGAAGAGGGCATTGATCCAATTGGTTCATGTGTTGGACAAAAAGGTACTAGAGTACAAGCAATTATTGATGAGTTAGGTGGAGAAAAGATTGATATTATTGAATGGAATGAAAATATTGAAAAATTTATTGCAGCTGCTCTTAGTCCAGCTAAGGTTTTGGGCGTAAAAATTAGCAATGAAGAAAATAAAGAGGCTATCGTAACAGTTCCAGATGAACAATTATCTCTAGCTATTGGACAAAAGGGTCAAAATGTTAGATTGGCAGCTAAATTAACCTCTTGGAAAATTGATGTGGTTGGTGATAAAGTTGAAAAAGAACCTGTTCTTGAAGAAAAAGTAGCTGAATAAATTTAAGCAAAATAATAAGTTTAAATAAAAAATATATGAATCTTTTACACGACCTGAAGTCAGGAGAAAAAATTCCTGAAATTATCAATGTAATTATCGAAATTCCTAAAGGCTCAAAGAATAAATATGAGATTGATAAGGAAACTGGTTTAATAAAATTAGATCGAGCAATGAAAACTTCTCAGGATTATCCTTTTGATTATGGCTTTGTTCCACGAACTTATTGGGAGGATGGAGACGCCTTAGATGTTGTGGTTTTAACTACTTATCCATTGAGTCCTGGAATTTTGGTGGAGGCTCGTCCAGTAGGTATTATGAAGATGATTGATGGTGGAGAAAGTGATGATAAGATCATTAGCGTCCCTAAAGATGATCCACGTTGGGATAAAGTTAAGGATATAAAAGATGTTAATGAGCATACTCTAAAGGAAATCCGTCATTTTTTTGAGACTTATAAGGCTATCGAAAATAAAAAGGTTGAGGTGGGTGGTTTTGGGGGTAGAGAAAAGGCCGAGCAGGCAATTAAAAAAGCGATTAAACTATACAATAATAAATTCAATAAATAGAAGTTTTTATGGAAATTAAGAAATTACCGCAATCAAAAGTAGAATTTAATATCACTATTCCCTGGGAAGGTTGGGAGATTTTTTTGAAGGAAGCTGTGACTAAATTATCGAAAGAGATAAAAATTGAAGGTTTCCGTCCAGGCAAGGCGCCAGAAAAGATTTTGGAGCAAAAAATAGGAGAAGAAATGATTTTAAGTACAGCTGCAGAAAGTGCAATTAAAAAGAATTATCCTCTTAAGATAAAGGAGTTAAATTTGGATGCAATTGGTTCTCCAGAAATAAAAATAACCAAATTGGCAAGAGGTAACGCTTTAGAATTTTCAGTTATTACTGCAGTAATGCCCAAAGCTACTTTAAGTGACTGGAAAAAGAGCGTAAAAAAAGTTAATGAAAAGCATGCTCAAGAAAAAATTGAGATATCCGAAGAGAGTGTTGTGGCAGAATTGGAAAAAATAGCTAAAAGTAGAGCTAAATTAGTAACCGTTAATAGAGCTGCTCAGAAGGATGACTTAATAATCTTGGATTTTCAGGTGAAAAAAGACGGGGTGATTATCGAGGGCGGTACCGCTAAGGATCATAGTCTAATTTTAGGTACAAACGTCTTTATCCCTGGCTTTGAGGAGCAATTGATTGGATTAAAAGAGGGTGAGGAGAAGGAATTTGAATTAACTTTTCCTAAAGAATATCATGATGAGAATTTGGCGGGTAAAAAGGCTCAATTTGAAATTAAATTAAAGTTAGTCCAAGAAAGAGAGTTGCCTAAATTTGACGATGCTTTTGCTCAGGGATTGGGAAAGTTTAAGGATTTAGCTGATTTGAAAAATAATATAAAAGAAGGTTTAACCAAAGAACAAGAATTTCAAAAACAGGAAAAAAGAAGAGGAGATATTGTGGAATCTCTGGTGGAAAGCATGCAAATAGATGGAGATTTTCCTGAAATTTTAGTTCATGAAGAATTGCACAAGATGTTGCATGAACTGGAAGCACAAATTGAGCAAACAGGCATGAAACTAGAAGATTATCTAAATCAAATGGGTAAAACAAGGAATGATTTAGAAAAGGATTGGACCCCTCAAGCTCAAAAAAGAATAAAAGCTGCCCTAGCTTTGGAAATAATTATCAAAGAAAGGGAAATCGTGGTTGCTTCTGAGGAAATTGAGGAAGCCATGAACAAAACTCTGCAATTTTATAAAAATGAAAAAGATATAAAGGATAAGATTGATATGAAGAGATTGTATGATTATACTAATGGAGTCCTTAGAAATGAAGAGGCTTTCAAAATGTTAGAAAAAATTTAATTGTATTTGAGTTATGAATAAAATTACCAATCAATATCTTATTCCTACTGTGATTGAAAAAACAGCTTTTGGTGAAAGAGCTTACGATATTTATTCACGTTTACTAAAGGATAGAATTATTTTTATTGGGACGCCAATTGAAGATGGGATGGCGAATGCTGTTATTGCTCAGCTGCTTTTTTTGGAATCTCAAAATGCTAAAGATGATATAAAAATATATATCAATTCTCCTGGTGGAGTAGTGAGTTCAGCTTTAGCTATCTATGATACTATGCAGTATGTTAAGCCTGATATCCAAACAATTTGCGTGGGGATGGCTGCTTCAGCTGCTTCATTGCTTTTAGCTGCGGGTACCCAGGGAAAGAGAATGATTCTTCCCAATGGAGAGGTGATGATTCACCAGGTAATGGGTGGAGCACGTGGACAGGCTACAGACATTGATATTCATGCTCGTCAAATCCTAAAAACTAAGAAAAAATTAACGGAGATAATGGCCAAGCACACTGGTCAGAAATTTGCCAAGGTGGAAAGTGACTCAGAAAGAGATTATTTTATGAGCGCTAGTGAAGCAAAAAAATATGGAATTGTGGATAAGGTTATCTAATCTACCTACGCCCAAGCTCCGGTAGACGAGATCGTTTTGAATAAATTCTCCGCAGCTTGTTGCGAATAGGGTCCAGGGCTTGTCCGGAGGTTAATACCCTTTAATTAATTTCTTGATTTTTTGCTAAAGTGTTATAATAAAAACATCCGAAAATTATTTTATAAAATAGAAATAAAAAATAAAAATTATGCCAAAGTTCCTTTACGTCGCCAAAAATTATGACGGCGAGACTAAAACGGGAGAATTGGTTGCTAAAGATGAGCAAAGCTTAGCCCAGCAATTAAAAGCGGAGGGTTTTTTGGTTACTTCACTTCGGGAGATGGAAGAAGATGGCGATGTGGTTAAGGTGGCTTTTATGGATAGATTTACTAAGATTGCCCTGAAGGACAAGATGATGTTTGCTAGAAATTTAAGTGTAATGATTAGCTCAGGACTAACAGTTTCTAAATCAATAATCAATCTATCTGATCAAACAAAAAACAAAAAATTCTCTCAAATTTTAGTGGGAATTCATGAAGACATAAAGTCAGGTAAAAACCTCTCAGATTCTATGGCTAAATATCCAGGTGTTTTTAGTGAACTTTTTGTGAATATGGTTAAGATTGGAGAAACTGGTGGAAATTTAGACGAAACTTTAAATATTGTAGCGGTTCAATTAGAAAAAGAGCACGCTTTGATTAGTAAGGTTCGAGGAGCGATGATGTATCCCGCAGTGATTATGGTGGCCATGGGTGGCGTAGGTATTTTGATGCTAACTTATGTGTTGCCTCAAATTACCGGGGTATTTAAAGATATGGATGTAGAATTACCGATGAGCACCAGATTTATAATAAAAGCGAGCGATCTTTTTAAAGAGCATACTATTTTGGTGGTGTTGTTTATTATTATGTTGTTGGTTATTTTGAGACTAGCCACTAAAACAAAATCAGGTAAAAAAATAGTTAGCTACATCTCTTTGCGTTTGCCAGCAATTAGCAATATTGTCATCAAAACTAATTGTGCTAGGTTTGCTAGAATTTATAGCTCATTGCTAAGAAGTGGTGTGACATCTTTGGATGCCCTGCGGATTGTTTCTAATACTCTGGGTAATTATTATTATAAGAAAGCTTTGCGAGATAGTATCAAGCAGCTGCAAAAGGGTGTAGATTTAAGTAAAGTTATTGGCGAAAATGAAAGAATTTTTCCTGTTTTGGTTAGGCAAATGGTGGAGGTGGGTGAACAAACTGGTGAGACAGAAGCAATTTTATTGAAAATGGCAGAATTTTACGAGGATGAAGTTAATCAAGTCACGAAAAATATCTCTTCCATTATTGAGCCATTATTAATGTTATTTATGGGAATAGCAGTTGGTTTTTTTGCGGTAGCTATGTTGCAACCGATGTATGGTTTAATGAACAATATAAAGTAATGATTGACAATTGGATAAACTTATACTACACTTTTATAAGTGTTTAAAAAATATCGCGGGGTAGAGCAGTCTGGCAGCTCGTCTGGCTCATAACCAGGAGGTCGCAGGTTCGAATCCTGCCCCCGCAACATAAAAGGGAAAAGTGATAAAGGTAAAGCGTAATGGAAATTTTTAGTTGTGAGTTTTTAGTTTTGATTTTTGCGCTTTTAAGCCAGGATAGCTCAGTTGGTTAGAGCGCAGGACTCATAAGCCTGAGGTCGAGAGTTCGAATCTCTCTCCTGGTACAAGGAAAAATTAGAAATCCGAATATCGAAATCCGAAACAATTTTATTAGAAGAATTTGTTTAGAATTTCGTGCTTCGAATTTAGAGTTTTCAAAAAAAACGGGGGCGTAGCTCAGCTGGTTAGAGCGTCTGCCTGTCACGCAGAAGGTCGCCGGTTCGAGCCCGGTCGTCCCCGCCACTGGACTTCCTATTTGCCCTGCAAATGGAGCGCTCA
>JBAQFQ010000032.1:0-50861 GCA_049287345.1 Candidatus Moraniibacteriota bacterium | reverse complement strand
CCACTATACTACATCCCGTGTCTGCCCATGGGGCAGAAAATTCGAAATATCAAATACTAAACCCTAATCAAATCCTAAAAACTACAAGCTACGAACTGAGCAATTAATTCTTCAAGGGAAATTTCTTACAAAGGCTAATCACTTCCTTACGGATAATATCTAAAACTTTTTTATCAGTGTGATTTTCAATAGCTGCATTTATCCAATTGGCAATCTTTTTCACCTCTGCCTCTTTCATTCCACGTGTAGTCAGAGCCGGGGTACCAATCCTTATTCCACTTGGATCCATTGGACCACGTGGATCATCGGGAATCATATTTTTATTTATCGTAATTCCAATTTTATCCAAAACAATTTCAGCTTCCTTACCGGTTACGCCCTTGCTACCAAAAACATCCACCAATACCATATGGTTATCCGTTCCCCCAAACATAATTTTGTAACCATACTTTTTCAGTTCTTTTTCCAATACTTTGGCATTGAGAACGATTTGCTTTGCATACTTCTTAAATTCCGGCTTCAGAGCTTCACCAAAAGCCACTGCTTTGGCGGCAATGTTATTCATGTGCGGCCCACCCTGAAAACCTGGAAAAGCGGATTTATCAATCGCCGCCGCATATTTTGCCTTACACATAATCATTCCTCCTCGCGGACCACGCAAAGTCTTATGCGTAGTAGTGGTAACAATATCAAAATAAGGTGTTGGGTTACTGATGGCTTTGCCTGCAATTAATCCAGCGATGTGAGCAATATCAATCATTAAAATTGCATCCACTTTATTGGCAATTTCTCTAAATTTTTTGTAATTTAAATTTCTAGTATAAGCAGAAAAACCCGCCAAAATCATTTGCGGCTTTTCCTTGAGAGCTAATTTCTCAAGTTTATCATAATCAATTTTTCCGTTAGCTTCAGTTTTATAACCAACAAATTTATAAATTTTAGCAGAAAGTGTAACTGGGTGACCATGCGTTAGATGTCCACCATGTGATAAATCCATACCTAAAATTTTATCTCCCGGCTTTAGTACTGCACTATAAGCAATCATATTGGCTGGAGCGCCTGAGTGTGGTTGAACATTGGCATGATCGCAACCAAAAATCTTCTTAGCTCTGGCAATTGCTAGATTTTCCACTACGTCAGTATATTCTTGTCCGCCATAATAACGTTTACCTGGATACCCTTCGGAATATTTATTAGTAAAAACAGTACCTAGAGTCTCCAGGACTGCCTGAGAAACATAATTTTCACTAGCAATCATCTCCAAACCCTCCGCTTGTCTTTTTATTTCACCATTTAACGCTTTAAAAACTTCTGCATCCGCTTTTTTTAAATTTTTCATTTATTTGGATTTTCTACAAGCATTAAGGTATTTAATGAATGAGATATTTTTGAATATTTAATGAAATGATTATCAAACATTGAAAACTCCTGCACTATTTTTTTATCACTACTTTTAATTCCTCCTCTAACTTATCGCTGATTATAGCAATTTTTTCATCTATTTCTTGAGCAGTTAAGGTTCTTTCTGGATCAGCAAAGGTTAAATGAAAAGCCATGGAACGTTCATCTGTCTCAGGATTAATAAAAGTATCAAACAGAGAAACTTCTTGCAATAAATTTCCAGCAAAATAAACAATCACCTCAGTCACTTTAGCTGTCGACATTTTTTTATCTACTACCATAGAAATGTCTCGATTAATACTAGGAAATTTAGCTAAAGGCACATAAAAATTTTCTCGAGAAATTTCACTTAACAAGGCAGCTACATTTAACTCTACAACGCAACCCCGCACCTTCTTTAAACCAAAATATTTATGAGCTCCTTTGGTAAGTTCGCCCATCACGCCTAAAACCAAACCTTGGCTATTTTTTATCAGAGCCTTTCTAGCTGGATGAAAATTTATTAAATCTTCGGCATCAAAATCAAACTCACCTACAAAAACAGTGTCAAAGATTTTAATTTGTGCCAGTAAGCTCTCTATGGCTCCCTTAAGTAAAAAGAACTGTTCACCCTTAGTGCCTTTTTCAATCACTACAGCACTTAAAATTAAATTTTCTTGTGGAAGAGAATTCTCGCTTGGCGCATAAACTCTACCCACATCAAAAAGATTAACTTTATCATAATAACTAAGGCTCTTTTTACCTGAACGCAAAAGTCCACTAATCAAAGTTCTACGGATCAATTCTTGATCAGGGTTCATTGGATTTAAAAGTGTGATATGTTTCTCATCATCAAGTCCCAAGGCTTGAGCATCCTCTCTAGAATAAAAAGAATAACCTTTTATTTCATCGAAACCGTTGCTCGCCATAATTTCTTTCAATCGCCACTCTAATTCACGTTCTTCATTTTTTTGAGGCACCTGCACTTTTTCCTTCAGGGGCACAGTCGCTATTTTAGTATAGCCAAAAACTCTTCCGATTTCCTCAATCAAATCTTCCTGGTTATTGATATCAATTCTACGCGTAGGAATCTGACAATTTAAAACTTCTCCACTCGTCTCAGTTTCAATTCCCAAATTATTTAAAATATTTATTATTTCTGCTTGATCAATCTCAACGCCTAAAAGTTTCTGTACTTTTTTTGGCTCTAACGCTATTTCCCAAGCTGTTATTTGTTTTGGATATTTATCCGAAATAGATGCTACTGTGGCCCCAGTTAGTTGAATTATTAGCTCCAGAGCCTTAATCATTGCTCCCTGGGTGAAATTAGGATCAATGTTGCGTTCATAACGATAGGCGGCATCTGATTGAATGCTATGATAAGTTTTTGTTTTACGAATATTAACCGCATCAAAAGCCGCCGCTTCTAAAATAATTTCTTCTGTTAAATCGTTAACGCCACTTTGCAAGCCCCCCATTACTCCGGCCAAGGCAATCGGTTCATCTCCACTAGTTATAACCATGTCACCCTTTCTCAACTCTACCTCTTCCTTATTTAAAATTATCAATTTTTCCCCTTGTTTAGCTAACCTTACCCCAATAGTTTCAATGCCCTTAGCATCAAAAGCATGCAAAGGCTGTCCGGTTTGAAGCATTATATAATTAGTAATATCTACAATATTATTAATAGGATTTATACCAGAAAGTCTGAGTCTATTTTTTAGCCAAAGTGGAGATTCGCCAATTTTAATTCCAGTAACTTTTGCGCCGATATAGCGTAAACATTTATCTGTTTGAATATTAATTTCAAGCTTATTATTAACTTCAAATTTATCAACTAACTCTATTTCTTCTCCCAACACTCGCCTTTTTTCTAGCATAGCAATTTCTCTAGCTATACCTTCATAACTTAAAGCATCATGAGCCCGATTAGGCAAAACATCGATTTCCAAAAGACTATCATCTAATGCCATGAATTTTGTAAATTTCTCCCCAACAGCCGCATCACCAGGCAAAATAATAATTCCCTCATGATTTTCACCAATTCCCAATTCATCCTCGGCACAAATCATCCCACATGATTTGACACCCCGAATTTCTGCCTCTTTAATTAAAAAATTTCCTGGCAAAACTGCCCCCACAATAGCAACAGGAACTCTTTGTCCTTCTTTTAAATTTGGAGCACCACAAACAATTTGCAACTCTTCTTTTCCAATATTAACTTTGGCCACATTTAATTTGTCTGCATTAGCATGCTTTTGAACAGTCAGCACTTCGCCGATTATTACATCTTCCAACCCACTCCCTAGTTTTTCTATCTTTTCCACCTCAAAACTATGCAAAGTTAAATCTTTTCCAATTTCTTCTGGAGTTCTTTTTGTTTCACTCAATTCCTTGAGCCAATTGTAGCTAAATATCATGTGCGTTAGTAACTAGTAACTTGTAATTAGAAACTAGTAATTTATGGTAAATTGATTATTTTTTATTTTAACTGATTTTCGGTTGATCGAATTAATCCATTTATTAATTTTCCAACTTCATTCGTTCTTTCTTCGATTTTTTTAAAACTTACTATGTTAATATGATTTAAATCCCTAGCTAGAAACAAAAAATTTTGAACCTCTGCTACGGATCCTCTTGAATTATAATAAAATCTAATTTTATCTTTAAAATGATATCTCGCAAATCCTTCAGCGATATTAGCAGTTATTGAGCTAGCAGCTCTCCTTATTTGACTAGTTATTCCATAAATTTCATTTTTTGGAAAGCTTTCAGTAATTTGGTAAATTTCTAGCACTAGCAAGTGTCCCATTTTCCAGGCGTCTAATTCATAAAAATTATTTATCTTACCCATAAAACAAATTACTTTTACTAGTTGTTACTAGTTACCAGTTACTGATTACCAATTACTAGCTACTACATTAAAATTGCCTAGTAAATCTCACATCTCCTCCATGAAAATGCCGGATATCATCAATCTTATATTTCATCATAGCCAATCTCTCCAAACCAAAACCCCAAGCAAATCCCTGATATTTGCCTCTTTCATAGCCAGCCGCTTCAAATACATTTTGGTGCACCATCCCTGCACCGCCAACCTCTAACCAACCTGTCTGCTTACAAGCGCTACACCCCTCACCGCCACAGTTAGTACAACTAATATCAAATTCGAAACCTGGCTCCACAAAAGGAAAATAACTAGGACGTAATCTTACATTTAATTTTTTACCAAAAAACTGAGAGAAGAATGTTTCCGCAATATAGAGAAAGTTAGCCACACTAACCGTCTCACCTACAACCAAAGCTTCAAATTGATGAAAAGTGTGCTCGTGACTAGAATCGGTAGCCTCTTGTCGAAAAACTCTACCCGGAATAATTATTCGAAAGGGCGGTTTATGGGTTTGCATATAACGCACTTGCACTGAAGATGTTTGGGTACGTAAAACTGTGCCCGTTCCTTTTTCTCGACCCTCCTCTTTACTAATCCAAAAAGTATCTTGCATGTCACGCCCAGGATGATCATCGGGCACATTAACTGCATCAAAGTTATAAAACTCGCTTTCTACTTCCGGGCCATCCGCAACTTCAAAGCCCATCGTGCTAAAAATATTTTCGATATCTCTCTGTACGACAGTGAGGGGGTGCAGGTGTCCTCGTTTTATCCTTTCGCCCGGTGCGGTTACATCGATCCATTCTTTTTCCATATCAATCAAATCCTCCAATGCTAAAATTCTTTTTTCCAAAGCTGTCTGGATTTCTTTTTTTGCAACATTAGCCGCTGGACCCACCAATTGCTTCTCCTGTTCAGACAGATCCTTTAAACTTTTTAAAATTTGATTAAATTCACTTTTTTTACCGAAGTAAAGCACTCTTAGATTTTCCAAATCCGCTATATTATCACAACTTTCAATTTCACTCAGAGCAGTTTTTTTTATTTTTTCAATTTTTTTTATCATACAAAATAGGTCAGAATTTAATTGAATTTATTATAACATCGCTTTTTAATAAAGGGAAATGGTCTTTAAAATCTAAATATCCCTGAATCTAGGCTACTTTTTTAACTTAGCCTTAATCTTGATAAAGCCCCAAAAGAATAGTCCGCCCAGAGAAATACCGATCAAATCAATTAGTACATCCGATATCTTTCCCTCTCGCCCAAAAACAAATAATTGATGAATTTCATCTGTTAAAGCATAAAGTAATGAGGCTAATATTGCTAAAATCAAAGCCTCCTTTTTCTTTATGGATTTTTGGGTAAATAACTTTAAAAACAACAAAGTTAATACCAAGTATTCAAAAACATGAGCACCTTTTCTTTCTAAAATAAATTGCCAAGAAGCGGTATAAACAACTCCATCTCCCTGCAGAGAGGAGAAATAAAAAATAACCCCCATCCAAGCAAAAAGTGAAATCAAGTCGAGGGTTAAGAAATGATATTTTTTATCTATTTTTTTCTTCATCCAATTTAGCCAATAACGATTTATTTAATTTATAGAAAGCAAAAAATGGCAACCAAATCCAGAGCGTCCTTTTAATAAAATTGTCTAAAAATGCATTCATATTTGTTTAAATTAATTATTCCAAGCCCCTTTATTATGCCTTCAAAATTCAATTTAATCAATAGTCCCCCTCATAATAAAACAATGGGCTCTGAGCAACTCATCCTAGCCGCCCAGAACCCATATGTGAAATACAAGAAATATAATTACTTACGCTCCTCTAATTTAACTTTTACCTCCTTTTCGTCACCCTTGTGCCAAATTTTTAGAGTAACCTCCTCACCTATTCCCAAGGAGGAAATCAGACTATTAACCTGATTATCGCCATCGACTTTTTTGTTATTTATTTCCAAAATAATATCATTTTCCATGAGACCAGCCTTATCAGCAGGAGAACCTGGAATTACAGCAAAATCAGTAATCTTTTCGCCTCGAGAAATAAGGGCTCCATAATTATAAGGTAGATTATTATCTGCTTGAATTTGAGCATCCAGCATCACGTAACGAATACCGATATAAGGGATAGATATTTTACCATTATTTTTAACTTGTTCAATGGTTTTTTTAATATCATTTACAGAAAGAGCAAAGCCAATATTTTCTACGTTTTGAGCTACTGCCACATTGATACCAATCACGTTGCCTTTGATATCAAGCAGCGGCCCGCCAGAATTACCCGGATTAATAGCGGCATCTGTTTGAATAATATTGCTTAATTTCTCACTATCACCAAAACCGCTGCCCGCAGTGATATCTCTTTTTAAACCAGAAACAATACCCAAACTAACACTGTTAGAAAATTCACCCAAAGAATTACCAATGGCAATGGCTGCTTGTCCCACCTTCAAAGCCTCTGAATCACCCAGAGTTAAAACTGGAAAATCCTTCCCATCCGTATTTTCAATTTTTATTATAGCAATATCCAAAGAAGGATGACGCGCTAAAACCCTGGCCGTATATTCTTTTTTATCCATAGTAATGACAGTGTACTCTGCAGTTGTATCACTCACCACATGCTTATTGGTCACAATCATTCCATCGGAAGAAACAAAGAAACCCGTCCCGCCTCCAACTTTTTGTTTTTCTGTCTCTTGAGACTCTTCGTCCTGGTAACCAAAAGGATTAAAGAAAAAATTAAAACCATTGTTTTTAAACTTAGGCACATCTTTAGTGATAACGATATTTACCACACCGGGAGAATTTTTCTCCACCACGTCAATCACCGCTGACTCCTCTCGAAACACACTACCCTTTTCTGTTTTCTTACTTTTATCAGTAAAGCCTAATTTACTTTCGACTTTATTCTTTATTTTATCAGAAAGCATTCCCGAAAATCCACCAGCCACAAAACCGAAAAATCCCCCCAGGACCGAAGACAAAAACATACCCAAAAAAATAACCACCCAAATTTTAAAAGACAATCCATTTTTTGGCTTTTCTACTTTTATCTTCTCACCAGAATTCAAATCTTTTTTAATTACATCTGCTTCTTTTATATTTTCTTCTGTTTTTGTTGTATTATTCATATTTTTTAATTTAACCCATCAGTCGCGACTGACAGGGTTTTAAATATTAATCATGACAAAAATTTTAGGACTCTGCCCTATTTCATTTCTTATATTATACCACATTTGTCAAGATTTTAAAAAAATAACTATGCTCATTACCCTACCCAAAAGATTCCCAGCCAAATAATCTACTAGTTATCATTTTTTATTTCAAAATGTTTTCCAAGTTGTCTCTTCCCATGATATGTAGCTGTGATATTGCTCGAGTAAGTGCCACGTAAAGCAAGTCTTTATTTATTTTCTTTTTCTCCTGAGCCAGCTCACTTTGGATATCTTTATCATAACTAACAAACATATCATTTCCAATGCCAACAATAATAACAATATCAAATTCTACCCCCTGAGCCTCGTGCATAGTCATGGTGTGTATTTTTTTATTTTCCGCAAAAGTTTTCCTAAAATCAAGAAGATACTCACTCTCCTTAGCTAAAATTCCCATACTTCCAAAAGTATTTTTCTGGATTAAATCTTTTATTTTTTCCATTTCCATTTCTTTTGTTTCAAATACATACTCCCCCACAGCTAATCCTTCTTTTAATTGAGCGGGAACCTCAATGTTATATCCAAGTTTTTTAATAAATAAAAGAATATTTTTAGTATTTCTATAAACCTTTTCTAGCATGACCATTCTTTCTTGGTTCATCTCTTCCTCTATATCCTCCCACTGACGGATTGTGCCTAATTTAACTTGCTGAGCCATATCACCAACATACACAACAGAGCGACTCTTTTTATTAATACAAGTTTTCATAAATTTCAATTGATCAGGTAAGTAATTTTGAAATTCATCTACTACCACCAATGAATATTCTACTTGTTCGATTTCCACTTTTTTCTTAATTTTTCCATTTTTTTGCTGAATATATCCTTCTCGAGTAGCAGTTAGTTTTCCATTATTTTGAAAAAATATTTTTAAAAGTAAAGTTAAGTCAATCCTATCATAAACACGCGCTTTCATTTGCTCTTTAAATAAAGCTCTTTGCCCATCATTAACAAAAAAATCTTTATACGCACTTTCTAGTAAAGAAAAGTTTTTACCCTTCTGGGGCATATTCTTTTGCAAATTATTTAGGGCTTTTAATTTTTGGAATTCATAAAGATCTTTTTCATATTCAGAATCGCCATATCTGTCCACAAAAGACTCCTCTATTTTTAATATTTTAAATGCCCACTGGGAAAATGTGGTTATCAAAACGTCCTCGATGCCAAGCTCTGGCAAAAGATGTGAAAAATACTCTTTTGTTCCATTATCTTGAACAAAAATCACGATTGTTTTACTCGTATAAATATCCGCCAAATCAGGAGATTGTACCAAATAGGCCACTCTATGCAGAGCTAGTGTTGTTTTACCACTTCCGGCCGGCCCAGAGATTAAAAATGGCCCCACATGATGAGCTCGAATAACCTGATCTTGTGCTTTTTCCATTTGCGCCACTATTTCAGGAAGGACAAATCCCGTCTTTTGGGTAGAAAAATATTCCTCATAGATTAGCTCTCGGGGAGTATCAATCATTTCTGAGGACAAAAATTTAATTTTTCCACCCACAATCATATATTGATCTTTTCTGACTAATTTAACTTTCTGCACAACTCCATCTGGACGTCTATAATTAACCTCACCTGGATTTTCAAATCGCATAATTGAAGCTGGAGCTATCCATGAATAAATAGATTTTTCACCAAAGCTAAATTTAGAAAAATAAATACTTTTTTCTTTTTCATTTTTATTAAATTGAACATCGCAACGTACAAAATAAGGAGAACCCTCTAGGTGGCTCAGCTCCTCAATTCTTTTTTTATTGTAAGCAATGATACCGTTTTCTACCATCTTCTCTCCATAAGAAAGAGCACTAAACTTTTCATTGCTTATTTTTAATGACTTTTTTGTTTTTTCAAGACCCCTTTTTATGCTAGCACAAACATCGGTCAGATGATCCCTAGCTTGAGCGAGGATTTTTTCTTTGTTGATCATAAATTATAAATTAAAAAAACGACTTATAATAAGCGGAAATTGCATTTTTAGATACAATTAGTCCCTGCTTATTGTTAAGTCGGTTTCTGAAATAGAAGTAATTTTATATCCCCAAGGATAAATAACGTAAGTTCATAATAGCATAAAATATTATTATGTCAAATTGAGCAAGCCTACTTTAGAATAGCTCCTTTATCTATTTTTAAAGATATTTTCTTCCTCTTAGCTCTTCTGGTAAATATTCTTGATTAGTGCTATCTTCTTTGGGTGTATATTTATAACCTTTGCCATAATTTAAATTTTTCATGAGTTTTGTGGGGGCATTGCGAATGTGCAGTGGTACAGGAAGGTTGCCCAATTTTTCCACGTCACGCTTAGCTTTATTATAAGCTTCGTAAGCCACAATACTTTTAGGGGACTTGGCTAAATAAATTACGCACTGGGAAAGATGCACATTACATTCTGGCACACCTAATTTTTGACAAGCATCAAAAGTGGCATTGGCCAGCAGTAAGGCAGTATTATTAGCCAGTCCAACATCCTCGCTAGCAAAACGTACCAAACGTCTAGCGATATAAATTGGATCCTCTCCCCCCTCAAGCATTCTCGCTAGCCAATATACACTAGCATCAGCATCACCACCGCGCATTGATTTATGCAGAGCGGAAATTACATTATAATGCTCGTCTCCATTTTTATCATAAAGCAAATTAGTTTTTTGAATTATTTTTTTTATCAAATCATTATCTATCGATTTAGCATAACTGCTAGCTGCATCTAAAACATTCAGAGCAATTCGCGCATCACCATTGGCGATATTGGCCAAAAAAGTAATCGTTTCGTCACTAATTTTTATTGCACTATTTCCCAAGCCATCAACTTTATCAAGTAGGGCATTTTTAATTATTTTTTCCAAACTCTCCACTTCTAATTTTGGCAAAACAAATACTCTCGCTCGAGACAAGAGAGCGGAATTAATTTCAAAACTAGGGTTTTCAGTGGTTGCTCCAATCAGTACAATGATCCCCTTCTCTACATAGGGCAACAGCTTATCTTGCTGAGCTTTGTTCCAACGATGAATCTCATCTAAAAACAAAATTGTTCTTTTGTTATTTTTATAGTTCTCTTCGGCTTGAGCAACAATGGTTCTTAATTTTTGTGCTCCACTGTCCACAGCACTAATTTTTATAAAATCTGCCTTCGTCGCTTGAGCAATTAATTGCGCTAGGGTTGTTTTTCCAGTTCCGGGAGGACCCCAAAAAATCATTGAAAACAAAGTATCATTTTCGATGATTTTTTTTAGATAAGAATTTTTACTCACCAACGTAGCGTGACCAAAAAATTGAGCAAAAGATTTGGGTCGCATTCGACTAGCTAGCGGTTTAATGGAAAATTTTTCTTTATGCATATTTTTATCATAGCATCCTGCCCCTACTTTGCAAATAATGCCAAAAATAAAAAAGAGGCCTAAATTAAACCTCTTTTTTATTAAATAACTCTGTCTATTTTCCTGATAAAATTTCCAAAGCCTTATTTAGTTGGGGATCTTTACTATTATTGTAGTCTTCTTCGGTCAATTCAACCTCCACATCTGGACTAATACCTTTTTTATTAATCTGCTCTCCCTTGGGAGTAAGCCATTTGGCTACAGTTATTTTTACCGATGTTTTCCCAGGCAAATCAACTAACTCCTGCACAGAACCTTTACCGTAAGATTTCTTTCCTAATAAAGTAACGTTCTCTCGATTGTCCTTTAGGGCTCCAGCTAAAATCTCTGAGGCACTCGCACTTCCTTCATTAATCAACACCACCGTTTTAAAGCCACTTAATTTATCCACCCCTCTGGAATGATATTCTTTTCGCTCTCCATCCTGACCTTCTTCAATTACTACAACTTTTCCTTCTGGCAACATGAAACTAGCCATGTCGATAGCCACATTGAGGTAGCCGCCTGGATTATTGCGCACATCAATAATGATACCGCGAGCATCTTTAGGAACTTGTTTAATTAACTGATTTAATAAAATAGCTGTATCATCACCAAAACGCACCACATTAAAATAAGCAATGTTATTTTCCTTCATTTCAAAAGTAATACTCTCCACCTTGATAACTCCTCGAGTAACCACAATTTCCTTAGTTTTTTCCTCACTATTTTCTCGATAGATAGTTAGCTTAACTTCCGTACCGCCACTGCCTCTAATTTTGGAAACCGCCATATCAATGCTCATATTTTCAGTGAGCTCATCATTAACTTTAAGTATTTTATCTCCACTTCTTAGTCCTGCTTTTTCAGAAGGAGAATCCTTAAGTGGAGCAATTACGGTTAGGATGCCCTGCTTAATCCCTAATTCAGCGCCAATGCCCTCAAAAGTTCCATCGATATCCTCATTGAATTCCTTGTTTTCCTCGGGATTCATAAAGATTGTATAAGGATCCTCAGTTGTAGCCAACATCCCCTTGATGGAGTTGTATAGCAAATCTTCGGGTGTTAATTTACTAGAATCGACATATTTATCTTTCAATTTATTAAAAACCTCCCAATACAAAGACATATCCAACTGGTTCTTATCTTTAGTGGTTAAATTTATTACTTCACCAAATTCAGACTTAGTTGTCCCCTTTTTCTGTCCCTGCTCAAAACCTATCCAAAAAGTAATAGCTAAAACAGAAAAAATAATTACTAAATTTATATAATATCTAATGACGCTTTTATGTTTTGACCCATTTGAAACTGGCGCTTGCGTTTCCGTAGAAATATCTCCAGTTTCTTTTTGTACTAAATTTTCTTTTTTTATTTCATCCATAAAAAATGCTAATTTTTAATTTTTATTTATTGGTGCGTGGATTTTTTTTGCCAAAGTATTTTATAAAGTACTTTATAGCACTATTAATATGAATCCAGGTTAATTTATTGAAAAATATTGAATAGAAAAAACCATTTTTACCGCTACCCTTGCCGTGATAATGCAACATCTGTGCCAAGGGGTAGTATACCACCTTATAGCCATTTTCCCAAAACCTCCGACACCAATCTACATCTTCCATGTACATTAAAAAGCGAGAATCCATTGGTCCGACTTTTTTAATCGCCTCTCGAGGAATCATCATCGCTGATCCCATAATCCAATCCACCTCTTTGGGATTTTTCCGATCATAATCTCGCATCAAAAACCAGTCCAAATGTTTTTTTGCAAAAGCTAATTTACCCAAAACTGTGCGACGATAAATAATGGTAATTGGTTTATAAAAACGAAAACACGAATCCTGATAGGTTCCGTTGAAATTTAGTAATTTAGGACTGAGTATGCCGATAGAACTATTTTCTTTTAAATAATTCAACATCTTTTCTACTGAGCCAGGCTCCACCATGATGTCTCCGTTTAAAATTAAAACATATTCCCCTTGGCTATTTTGAATACCCGTTTTAATTAAGGTTTGCAAACCCACGGTATAAATGACATTTTCGAAAAAAGGAAAAAATTTAACTTGCGGAAATTCTTCCCGCATCATCATTTCCGTTTCCTCTTCGGTATCACTATCGGAAACTACTATCTCATAACTAATATCCTTTACATTAGCTAAAATAGAATCTAAGCAAAGTCTTAAGAGATCTGGATTTTTATAGTTAGTAATAACAATCGATAAATCCATAAGTTAATAGCATTTTTATTAAGTGACCGTTTTTAGTGCAAGCTAGTTTTCCCAAGAAAAGAAAAACTTTAGATTATATTAGCAAAAAGAGTTTTAATTTTATCGTAGTTATCTCCTCTAGGCATCAAGATATATCCACGCTCATCACCCTCATGTGAATACAATAGTCCCTCCTCAGAATTTTCTAAAACTTTTTGAGCAGGAGTAACGTCACCCAATCCAGTATACAAATCAAAGAGTTTTTTCATTTCCCAACCCTCCAAATCTGTCTTTGTATTATTGCCTAAACTATTTAAAATATCATTAACCTTTCCAAAATCAATTAAGGTTCCTACTGTTAAAGTGTTTTTCTTGATTTGAGTCAAAACTTCTTGCTGACGTCTCGCTCGATCAAAGTCGCTAGAGGTCACTCGAGAACGTACATAGCAAAGGGCTTTTTTACCGTCCAAAGTTTGCTCCCCAGCTGGCAAAGTAAATACACCTCCACATTCCTCATAAGAATTATAACAAAGTGGATAAGCAGCCACTATTTTTCCTCTTTCATTCTTTTTGTATTGAAATTTTCCGCTCTTTACAGTAAAAACTGCTGGATCACAAACTTTTTCTTCATGAAATTGAATAGGCTCTGTAAATGACTCGGCTAAATTAATTTTTACACCACCGATTGCGTCTACCAATTGTTCAAAGCCTGAGAAATTAATAGTAATACCATAATGAATCGGCTGCCCAGAAATATCTGAAACTACTTGTTTCATTTGTTTTATTCCGCCCCCATTTTTATCTTTTTCCTCTCCATGAAAATAAACATAATTTATTTTTTGACTAAAGTTTTCTCCTGGCACTGGCACATATAAATCTCTCGGCACAGAAATCATGGAAACTTTTTTCTCAACCGGCTTAATGCTTACCACCATAATAGTATCAGCCAAAAGTCCACCACCCACTACATTTTCTCCTCGCATCCCCAAAAGCAAGATATTAATGCGTCCAACTTCTTCTCCCTCTAATTTATTTTCTACTCCAGGTAATGATTTAGCCAGACTGCTAAAAATACCCCCCTCAGTAGAGATTTTGTTTAAAAGACCCCCAGTTTTCCAAAAAATAGCCCCTCCCACCAATAGCAAAACCAACAAGATAATAAAAATAATCTTTTTCTTACTTTTTTTCTTAGCGCTATCGCCCTGGAAATTATCCTCATTTTGTCTACCAAATAAACTCATACTTTATGTTAAGTTAGTTAAACTACTTTATTTAAACGAATTAAAAATATTCAGCATTTTTTGAGCTGATTTCTGCCAAGAGAACTGTTTACTTTTGGATAAACCTAATTCAATCAAGCTCTCTCTTTTTTCTTTATCAACACAAATATTATATAACATATCTGACAAATTATCAATACTATTTGGATTGAAATAAATATCTGCAGCAATTCCAACCTCTCGGTGAGGGGCAATGTCAGAGGCTAGCACTGCGGTGCCCTGGCTCATTGCCTCCAAAATTGGGATTCCAAAGCCCTCGTAAAAAGAAGGAAACACATAGACTTTCGCCATTTTATAAACTGCTTTTTTATCTACTGTATCGATAAAGCCAGAAAAAATAACCTCGTCCTTTAAATTATTTTTTGACAAAACTTCATCAATTTTTTTATCAAAATTATGAGCATTTCTATTTCCCGCTAAAACTAATTTAACGTTAGGAATTTTATTTTTTATTCGCGCATAAGCCTCGATTAAAAGCGGAATATTTTTTCTCGGTTGCAAGGTGCCGATATAAAGAATGTACTCCTCTGGCAATGCATACTTTGTCTGAACAGCTTTTTTGAAATCTTCGGTTAAATCTTCCTCCGTGAAATTTGTTGAATTAAAAACCACCTCTATCTTATCAGCAGCTACTTTATAGTATTTTATAATTTCCTCTTTGGTAAATTGACTGACAGCGATTATTTTGTCTGAGCGACGAATACTCCTGGGAATTAACAAGTCTAAAAAAAATAAATCTCTTTTTAAAATCATCTGCGGGTAAGCCTTGAAAGAAACGTCGTGAATATGCGTCACCACCCAAACTCCTTTGGGCACAAAAAATGGCACGATGTATTCATTATGAAAGACATCTATTTTATTTTTTCGAAAATATCTTGGCATCGCCCACGCCGCCCAAATAAATTTATTACTAGCTTTAATCGAAACTACTTGAGCATTTTTTTTATCAGCTAAATTTAAATCCTTTCTAATATTTGCTAGCACGCGCTCATTATCAGTATCAGTAAGTAATAAATATTCATTTTCCTGATCCAACTCTAAGATATTTTTAGTCAATTCCAAAACCACCACCTCACTACCGGTTCTTTGCTTGCCTATATTTCTAATATCAATTGCTATTTTCATTTAATTAATATGTTTAATTTACTATTGTTTAGTTGACGAGTTAACAGATTTTAGAAATTTTAAATTGGTAATTGAAAATTCTCTAGCGTTTAGCTAAAGCCACTCCCATCCACACCCAGAGAAATCCCAACATTATTCCCGCATTAAATAAATTAGGAATGACAATTGCTACCGCACTCAAAATAAGAAACAAATAGAAAAAATCAAAACTACTATCTTCACGAAAAAACTTGCCTTCCCAACATTTTTTTAGAAAGAAATATTTTCCTCGAAATATAATATATCCCATTAGAGATAATAAAGCCACTAAACCAAAAATACCAGCACCCAACCAAGTTTCCAAAAAAAGATTACTTGAGTTTAATCCATTACCATTTTCATCTTTACCCAAAACATCCGAGATATTTCCCCAACCAATTCCAAAAATCCAATTATGTTTCAGTAACCCCCAGGATTTAACATAGATTTCTTTACGAATACTAAAATTAGGATCTTTGCGATAAACCTTTTTTATTACTTTTCCCGCCAAAGCCTCCGCTTCTAATTCCTCTAAATTAATATGTCGACAAGCGTATTGTCCAAGTTCACTGACACTTTCGATTGGTTGAGGAATTTCTACATCACGCTGACAAGCAATCGTAATTTCTTGATTACCCGAGGTGGTGCTTTGCACTCGATTACCTAGTTGAAAATTAGTCAGTTTAAAAAAATAAACCGCCCCAAATGCCAAGACAATACTACTCAAAATAATTACAATCAATTTTACCTTAACCTTTAGGGCCCAGTAGATTAAAATCAATCCAGTGACTACTGCTGCCCCCAACCAAGCACTTCTGGCGACAGTTAAAATTAATGCCACCCAAGTTAAAGTTATCAAAAAATAAGTCAGACAACTGTAGAAAAAAATGTAGGTAGAATATTTAAGTTTTAGCAATTGCATTTTGCTAAAAAAGTTATACGCCATAACATATAATACCGTCAATAAAAAAACTAAAAAAATTCCCAACCAATCAGGCTCAGAAAAAGTTGCATTAATTCTGCCGGGCATCACTTCGAAATGACTTTGACTATGCATAAAGCGGATATTTTGCCAGATCCCGTAAATGACCACTGTGCCAGCCGCACTTACAAAAAATGGGATGATTTTTTTTATATCATCCAGATTTTGAATAAAAATTCTCACTAAAAAGTAAAGACCAGCAAAAGAAATCACAATGATGGATTGCTTAATTGCCAGCGCCTGGTTAGCTGCATTTAAACTACCCAAAAAGCCACCTAAAACAAAAACTATTACCGCGTATTCAGACCAGCTTATCTGAGGTAATTTAAAATTAAGCCGCTGAGTGATAAAACGTACTCCCACAGCCAAAAATGTCGTTAAGCCTAAAAGCTGATAAGGTCGCACCATTATTCCCAATTCAACTGGCGCTAAGTTGATGTTTTCCAAAGCGATAGTTCCGATAAAAAACAAGAAGCTCCAGCCTGGTCGATATAACGCCAAAATGAAACTAACGCCCACAAAAAACAAAAAGTCCCCCGGATTTTTAAACGGCAAAAATCCTAGATTATTAGCAAATATTAATCCGCTTATTAATAAGATATTAATCGCCAAGAGGTAATATTTGAGAGTGTTCAATCTATTGACAATTTCTTTTATTTGTGGCAGCATATGTTTACGTTTATTTTAAATAAGTTAGGTTAAAAAATCAAGTTCATGGGGGGCTAAGATGGGGACAAAAACAGCATTCGGTATTTCCGAGGAAATTGCAAGAAAGAATAGGATAAATATCATAGAGGTCGTCGGAATAACTTCGATCATGATTGCTCTAGCTTCTTTCGTTGCAGCTTCGGTGATAGAAATATTTAGGGGGACCTTTTCAATCTCCAGCGACCCAGCCGCTCTCGTTCAAAATTTTTCTCCCTATAGCTATGGATTGTTGATGCTCTGGGGAATGGCAATTACCGTACTGCTATCTTGCATAGTATTACTAAAACTCCAACTAAAAAAATAACCGAAAAAAATCTACCGAGGCAGTCTGGAAAATTCCAGGCTGTCCTCTTTTTTTTATTTTGACTAATTCATTATTACAATTTACTCGCGCTTAGTTTGTCATCCCAGAAAATAGAATTTCTTAGCGAGGTAACGAGTGTTAGAAATTCATTTATGTGGGATCTCTGCTTTTCTTTAACGAAATTTCATTTTTCAAATAAATAATAAATCGACATAAAGAAATTAACTCAGCGTACCAAATTTCTCCCAAGAAAAATTCTGGGCGTACTCCTTGGCCAAAATGGCTTTTCCTTTTCTTAAATCTACATCATCTAACGCTTGTCTAATTTTTTGCGCTATGTCCTCTTTACTTTCTGGATTAAATAAAATTCCTGCGTCTCCGACAATCTCGCCTAAAGACGAATTATTGGAAGTCACTACTGGAGTACCCACCGTCATAGCTTCTAAAAGTGGCAGACCAAAACCTTCATACAAGGAAGGGTAAATAAAAAGGCTAGCGTTTTTGTACAGAGCAGATAAATCTTCTTGTGGCACAAATCCCAATAATTTAACTTTGTTTTCAATATTTAATTCTTTAATTATTTTTTCTGCATCGATAATTAGCGGGGCTAGCTCTGGCATCAATTTTCCAGAAATAATTAGATCTGGCAAATTAGCGTCCTTATTCAATAATTCTTTATAAGCATAAATCAAAGTATCAATATTTTTGCGCTTATCCAATCCTCCCCCACTATACAAATAGCCTGGTGTTAAATTATATTTTTTCAATACTGTTTGCGATTGACTGTCATTAATTTCTTTTTTATAAATTGGATCAATCGCTATATGGCAAACAATTATCTGAGCTGCATCAATTTTTAGAAATTTAACCAAATCATCTTTGGTGTGTTGGCTGACAGCCACAATCTTAGTAGCTCGATCAATTGCTTTTTTAGTTAAATACCAGTAAAACTTCTTTCTCCAATTATTAACATACTCAGGAAATAATTCTGGGATAATATCATGTACCACCATCGTGTGTTTAATTTTGCTGGAAGTAATCGTCGGACATTGATAAAGAGAAATGAGTTTATCACAACCATCTCTCTTGAGCTGCTTGGGCAATAAAAATTTCTCCCACCAAATTTTACGAATTAAATCATCTCGCTGATAAAAAGGTAAGAAAACTTTTTTAACAAAATTAGTGGGCAACTCCAAAAGCAGATCTTCTTCAAGATATACAACAAATTCATCGTTTGTGTTTTTCTCACTCAAAGCCCTTAAATAGTTGAGCGTAACCTCGCCTATTCCACTACCTGGCTTTCGAGCAAAAGATGCATTGATTCCTATTTTCATATATTTTTATTATAGCATAAATTTAGACTTGTAATAATACAAAAGATGTATACTATAAATAGAGAAGATTTAAAATAGTTGATTTTAATTTTCAATATTCAATTTTCAATTCTAATATTACAATGTTGAATGAATATTGATTATTGTATATTTTATAGACTTATGCAAAATAATACTAAATTAGTCCTCGCGCCGATGGCCGGCTTTACCGATAAAGCGATGCGTCAAATCTGCCAAGAACTTGGAGCCGATATTACCTGGAGTGAAATGGTGAGCGCTGAAGGTATTTTTCGCAGTACTTCCAAAGACAATAAATCTCTAGCCTTAGCGGAAAAATTTAGCTCTCAAGAAAAAGATTACTGGGTCCAAATTTTTGGCAATAATCCCACCGCTATGGGAGTGTCCGCTAAAATGGTCCAAGAAAAGATTAAACCGCTAGGTCTAGACATCAATCTAGGCTGCCCAGTCAAAAAAGCCCAGAAAGCCGGCTATGGAGCCGTTCAGATGGGAAAAATTGATGAGGTTGTCGAAATTATTCAAAAAATTAAAGAAAATACCACCCTACCACTCTCTCTAAAAACTAGGTTAGGATTAAAAAATTCTAAGGAAATTTTAGACTTTGCGCCCCAACTAGAAAAAGCGGGTCTCGATCAGTTAGTTGTCCATGCCCGCACTTTACCGGGGATGTTTCATGCCGAGCCTGAATGGGAAATTGTCAAAAAATTAACTACACTTTTAACTATTCCTATTATTTATAATGGAGGTATCAAGACCCCCGCAGACGCTAAATTTTATTTTGATAAGACTGGCTGCACCACTCTAATGATCGGACAAGCCGCTATCGGCAATCCTTGGATTTTTAGAGCAATAAAAGAATTCTTTAAAAATGGAAAATTTTCCTCACCTACTCCAGAAGAAAAGAAAAGTATAATTTTAAAACACGCTCAATTAGTAAAAAAATATTATGGCGAAAAAGGCTTTATCACTTTTCGCCCCCAATTCGCCGCTTATTTAAAAGGACATGTCCATGCTGCGGAACTACGGCAAAAAGCTGTACGGATTAATACTCTAAAAGATGTACAAGAAATTTTAAAAGAGATGTAGCAAGAAATAATTTCAAATTGCTAATTTCTAATATTAAAATGATTCAAACCTCCAAATATCCTTTTGGCAATTTACTGCCACACTTTGAAGTGTGGAAGAAAAATGTATAAGATACTTTTTGTCATTTATTGCTGGGTATCACCAAGCTTAATGGTGAAATATGCAGTTTTAGGAATGAGTAATATTATCTAAAAAAATAAAAAAGGATTTGCGGAAACTTCACGCAAATCCCTTTGTGGAAAATCATTTATTTCTCTAGAGCAATTTCACGCAGGAGATCTATTATTATCATCACTTTCTGCGCTTTGGTGAAGTCTTCATCTTCCATGTCTAAAGAAACTTTTTCAACAAATCTTTTGACCTTTATGTCCTCTTCTTCTCGTTTTTCTGGCATAATTCTCCTCCCCCAGCGGAATGACTAATGCTCACGATATGGAGCCAATGGGCAACCGCCACTCAAAGCAGTAACGCCCCCGCTAGCATCATCAGCTACTTTTTTTCGGATGAAGGCTACTCCCATATCGGTAGCGAGATAATTCAATTTAGAAATTTTCAATATGGTCTTCATAGTTTGGTCATTGCAACTATTTGACCATTCATCAAGGGTGGTCCTTCTTTCCTGCAAAGAGCGTTCCAACTCCCCGACTTGCGATTTCATAATGTTTACCTGTTGACTCTTTAATTTTCTAATTATTCCGCCAACTTTCAGTTCCATAAACGCTACCTCCATTGAAAAGATTATTAGAAACTACTCAAAAACAACTAAAAAAATATTAAAACATTATTTTAAAAAAAGCAAATGAATTCGGCTCTCCCAGAGATAAAATAGGGCTTGTCTTTGCGAGTGATTTCTGTACTCAGAAATTACGTGGCAATCTAGGCTTTAAATTGTATCGTACTGGATTGCCACGGCGGAGTACCACCTCGCAAAGACAGATTTTATTTTTTTGACAAAAAAATCATTTTAATCCTATTAATTCATTTGAAATTAGAATTTTGAAATTTAAGCACTAGATATTTATTTTTTTCAATTCTCTCCTCAGTTCCCGATAATTGGGAATTATTTCGGACACCAAAAACCAAAATTTCTTAGAATGATTCATTTGATCCAAGTGACAAAGTTCATGCACAATAATATAATCCATAATTTCCTCCGGTAGATAAATCAATTTGTAGTTGAAATTAAGATTACCATTTCTAGCACAGCTCCCCCACCTCGTCCGTTGCGCACGAATAGCAATACGCTCAAACTTAAATCCATATAATTTTCCAAAATATTGGACTCTTTGAGTGATTATTTTTCGAGCTCGCTCTTTTTCCTTTCGGTAATCTTTCTTGGCTGAAATTACTAGCGATTGTGGTTTAATAATTTTTAGCTCATCTAATTTTTCAATTATCCAAGCGGATTTTTGTTGTATGAATTTTTCTGCCTCAGATTCTTTTATTCGATAAGGAATTGTTACCAATATTTTTAAACCAGAGTCTTTTTCGCAACCCACTTCACGCTCAAGACAAGGCCGGATGCTGAGCCTCAGATTTTTGGATAATTTATATTTTTTTATCTGATAATTTATTTCCCTACCAGCAATATTTATTTCTTTTTGCATAAAAGACAACCTAGCATGTTAACATTAAAACAAATAAGCATTAAAACATTATTACAAATCTATCATCACTGAACGCTTGAAATGACAAAGCAGGAACCTACTAGACTCTTAAAGTCCTAGAATAATTTTACCATAAAAAACAAAACCTCGCTTTAAATATGACGAGGTTTTGTTTTTTTTAAAATTTGTATCTCTGAGATGAACTAGTCTGTAGTTGTAGTTTCCTGATTGGAATACTTTGAATAACTCTTATCTTTACTCTTTTTAACTAAAGCCTTAATCGCGTACTCCGTATCACCACTTAAATTGTTAATTGTAATCTCTGCCTTTCCATTTTTACTTAAAGTTTTGCTAAAAACTCTAGTCTCTATTTTGTCCGTATCCTTATTTTCAATTTTTACCTTTATTTTAACTTTTTTCTTTTTTAATTTAGTTGAAGTTACATCCAAAACTATTGTCGAGCTAGTTTCATCCTTAACACTTAAAGTCGGATTATAATCAAAATCCCCACTACCATTAACTGAGACATCGCTAGAATATTCTGAGTAAGCATTGTCTGAGGTTTTTTTAATTGCCACCTTGAAATTGTATTCTGTGTCTTTAGTTAATCCATCCACTTTCACATCCACTTTGCCACTTTTGTTTAAAGTTTTCTCAAAAATTCTCGTATCATCACTATCATTATCAATATTTTCTATTTTAATTTTAATCTTTACATCCTTACGCTTCAAATTAGTCGAAGTGATCTGTAGCGTAGTGTAAGTATCGGCGGTTTTTTTGACTGTTACCTTGGGAGTATAGCTTGTCGTAGCAGCATCTGCTCCAAAAGAAAATCCCAGCACTAGTGAAAAAATTAAAACTGACACAATTGTTTTTTGTATATTTTTTTTCATATATATTTTTATTTTTTAGAATAAATTTATTAACTTTTGTATTATAATAAAATTTTAGATAGTTAGCAATATTAAGGGCTAGATTTATGATTTAAGAATTAAGAATGAGGACAACTAATTTATATTTTTAAAATTTGGAAATTAGATATTTATTTAAAATTAAAAATTTGAAATTTGAAATTTGCTCACACTCCTTGCCTTAAATCATTTTTATTGATATCATTTTTATTGTGATTAAATTCACAAAAATATGGAGAGGTGGCTGAGAGGCTGAAAGCGGCAGGTTGCTAACCTGTTATACGGGTAATTCCGTATCGAGGGTTCGAATCCCTCCTTCTCCGCAGTGAACAACGTGAACAAGGAAAGGAGAAAGCCAAGAGTTTGGCTTTCGTGGGGATGAGAAAGTCGGAGTGCGACGGCACGAGACGGGGTCGAGCAAATTTTCAGCAGAAAATTATGCGTGACCGAATTCTCCCATTACTATTTAAAATATTCCTTTATTATCAAGAAGAGCTCATTGAAATCTCAAGATTAATAAAAAATAATCTATAAGCTTAGAGGAGGATAAAATAATGCTACCAGAAGTTCATACCGTCTCATTATTTACTCCCATTGAAATCGACACCGGGAGAATTAGGATTTCAATAATTTCCAGACCAACGCTAGATGATGGCAAAACTCCTGATGAAAGAATAATTCAGGGAATTACTCATCACGAATGGCTTAATGATTTTGCTCCTCCTTTAAAATTAATTGGGGCCTATAAAAGAAAGGAGCTTAGCTGGAAAGAATATGAGAGGAAATACCTTGATTTTCTAAGAAGTTCGCTCATGAAAAGAAAGGTCGCGACCTTAGCACTAAGATGTTTGCAGGAAAAAATTACCTTAGCCTGCATTGAAGAAAAAGCTGACTTTTGTCATCGTCGCCTCTTAGCCGAAGAACTTCAGCGCCGTCAACCTCACTTAGTCATTATTCATACTCAACCTTGGAGAAAAAATATGGGAGAAACGCCTTCAGCTTTTTGGACAAACGAAAGAGCACCCGAAAAAAAACTCGAGAAAGGTCCGTTTAATTACATCAATACCGAAACTACCTTTCAAGCAACCTCTCAGCAAACCAACTCCTCATCTCCCATTTCAGATTCTTTTGCAGAAGAATTGGGACTCAAGCCCAAAGACTGATTCGAGTCTTTCCTGAAATGATTTCCGAGTGATTTATCCCAATGGGATAAATCACTTTTTTAAATATTTTAAATTATCCAAAAATTCAAAAACCCTATACCTTCCCAAACTATAAAAAAATAACCTCCGAAAAGTTTCAACATTTAAAAACAGCTCAAGCATTTTCAACATTCAAAACATCTGCTACACTAGAAACATGACTACAATCGCTGTAAACAAACGAGCTAGTTTTGATTATGAACTCACTGATAAATATGAGGCTGGTTTAGTTTTGACCGGAGCAGAGGTAAAATCAGTTAAAACTGGACATCTGAGCTTAAAGGGAAGTTTCGTAACTTTTAAAGGTTCCGAGTTATATTTAACCAACGCCGATATCCCCTTTTACAAGTTCGCTGGATTGCCAGTAAATTACGATTCTAGACACTCTCGCAAGCTCTTGGTCAAAAAGTCAGAGATCAAGACTCTGTTGGGAAAAGTCAAGGTTAAAGGCTTGACACTTGTGCCTATTCGGGTTTATACTAAGAAAAGACTTATCAAGCTTGAGTTTGGTGTTGGTCGTGGTAAAAAAGAATATGACAAGCGAGAATCTATTAAGAAAAAAGATTCTGATAAAAAGATGAAACGCCTTTTGCGTAACATTGGATAATTTAGACATTCGCGCTTACAATACTTCACTTAGTGTCGAGCATCCCCCACTTTAGGGCCTGCCCGTCTCACTACGCGAAGCGTTGTGGGCGGGGCTGTCTAGTTTCGACAGTTTGAACTTTAAAAACTAAGCAAGTCGACTCATGTAATAAAAAGTCGTAAAACCTGATTACACGATTATAAGTGCAAACTTTGTATCAAAGGCAAAGACTGCAATTGCTAACGCATTTGCACCATCTTTCGCTTCTGCTATCGCCTAAATACGCTTTAGCCATCGAACTGCCTATTTCTAGTAAGCAGAGCTCGGTGTCAATCACTAGAATAGCCCTTTAGCGTCTTCTTCGCCTAAAGAGCAAAACTAATTGAAGAATCGACTAATAAAGTTCGTTTATCTTAAATTTATTAGCCCAGACTTCTGTTTTGCAACAGAAAAAAGATAATCTAAACTTGTAGAAATGTTTTTTTAGCCAATTCTGGACATGGGTTCAATTCCCATCAGCTCCACATTAATTAGCAATCCGTAATTAGTAACTCGTAACCAGTAAAATGTTACGAAACTAATATGCGAAAAATATTAATTGCCAGTTACTGATTACCAGTTACTAGTCACTATCTCATGCGAAGACGTCACGTAAAAAGAAAACCTACTCAACACCTGCCTCGTTACCGAGTTAATGAGTATATTCGCATGCCCATTGTTTTTGTCATTGATGAAAATAAGGTTCAAATAGGAGAAATGAGCAACACCGATGCTCTAGCCCTGGCTAAATCAAGAGGATTGGATTTAGTTGAGGTTGCCCCGAACGCTAGCCCACCTGTTTGTAAAATTGCTAATTTTGGTAAATTTCAATACAGTCAATCCAAACAAGAAAGATTAAACAAATCCAAGCAAAAAAAGACTGAAGTAAAAGGAGTTCGCTTGGGGGTACGTACTGATTCACACGACTTAGAGTTTAAGAAAAAGCAAACTGAGAAATTTTTAGGCAAAGGTAGCAAGGTCAAAATAGAGCTTCGTCTGAGAGGAAGAGAAAAAGCTCATCAAGACATCGCCGTAGCCAATATTCGTAAATTTGTCGAAAGCATTGACATCCCCTATAAAATAGAAGAAGATATAAAAAGATTTCCTGGAGGATTTAATATCCTAATTGCGCCAGCAGAATAAAAAATTTAAATATAATCAATTCAGCTAGTCTAATAAAAAATTTATGCCAAAGATGAAAAGTAACAAAGCTATTTTAAAAAAAGTTAAAATAACTGGAGGGAAAAAAGTTTTAAGAAGATACACCAAACAAAATCATTTTAATTGCAAACAAACTGGCAGTCTAAAAAGAATGAAACGTTCAGATGTAGAGATTGTTGGAAAGGAAGCAAAAAATATTTTAAAAGCATTAGTATAATTTACAGTAATCGGCAACTAGTAATCGGTAATCAGTAATTAAATTTCTGAAAACTAGCTACTAGTTACTATCTACTATTTACCAAAAACATGACACGAGTAAAACGCGGAGTTTCCGCCAATAAAGGAAGAAAGAATGTATTAAAGATGACCAAGGGCTTCAAATGGAGAAGAAGTACTAATTTTAGAGCGGCTAAAGAAGCGTTACTAAAAGCTGGTAAATATGCCTATCGTGATCGACGTACCAAAAAACGAACAATGCGTGGATTATGGATTATCCGATTAAACAACGCTGTAAGAAACTTTGAATTATCCTACAGTAAGTTTATCAAAGTCCTAAAAGATAAAAGCATTGAGCTTGATCGAAAAGTATTATCTCAATTAGCTGGTGAAAATCCTGAAATCTTTGCAAAATTTATGGAAGAAATCAAGAAATAGTCGCGTAGAGCAAATATCATAAAACATCTATTATAGAACAACAAAAAAACATCTCGCCAAGCGGGATGTTTTTTGTTTCCCGTTCTACTCCTCCCTCCTTCAAGAGGGAGCTGGCAGTGGATATTATATTAAAAAGCTGGATTTCCTTTCAATAGGAAATCCAGCTAAATATACTTTTTTACCAGTCAGAACAAGTTCATCTATTCTGACTCGTTTTTCTCTCTTACCTTTCTTGCCGCCCCCGTGATAATATCAATTCTCGCCTCACGAATAGCTTCTTTGGCATAAAGTATGGCAGCCTTTTCCATGAGAGCATGGAGCTCTGGTGGGACAAACTCCTTGCAGTGAGCAAGCCCCTCTTCCAACTCACCAATAGCGGGATGCCCAAAGAAAAAATCATTGCATTTTTCCTCAGGGGTGCGCTCCTCTCCTGAAGCAAAGGTACAAAATAAAAAAAAGAACGCAGTGGCCATAAAACAACTAATAAAATTTTTCATTCTCCAGCTCCCTAGTTAATTTTAATGTTTGACATCGCCATCTTATATTTGAATTCAAGCACATTTTACATAAATTGTCAATAGCTAAGGCACCCTATTTAAAGATTTTTTAGGTGCTTTTTTTACAGCTTCATTTAGTGCTTTTTGATTAACTTGGACAGATTCTTCGATTCTCTCCAAATCTTTAGTTGTCTTATCAAACCCGACCACCGCAAGGATGCCGGTAAATAAAGAGATTGTTAAAATAATTACCACCCCAACTTCTGTTTTTATAATCATTATTTTGTTTTTGCCTTAGAGAACGCACCCTCAGTGCGTTCTTATTATAAAATTAAAACATTGGAAATTCAATTGAAATTTAAAATTATTTCTTTAGATATTCCGCCAAAGCCTCCTTATAACTTCTTAGTGGATTAATCTTCTTATTAATTAAAGCCGAAAAATATGGACGCGAGGCTGCTCGAGGAAACTCTTCCCCACTCACTGGCTCAATTTTCACTTTTTCCAATCCAGCCTGTAGATACAATTCTTCCACTGCCTCAAACCAAGTACAAGCCTCACTATTGGCAACATGATAAATACCAAAATCCTTTTTAGCCTCGATAATTTCTTTAGTTTTTTTAGCCAGATCAACAGCATAAGTAAAACAACTAGTTTCTTCATCTACTGCCCTAACTGCCTCCCCGCTCGATTGCGCCTTTTTTCCCAACTCTAGCATCACATCAAAAAAACTACGCTTAGCATCCTCACCTGTAGCAGGTTTACCAAATAATTTTGAAAGTCTAATAATATAATATTTATCACCATTCTTTTTAACAGTTTCCTCGCCCATCAGTTTACTTTCCCCATATTTATTTACTGGTGAGGGCGTTGCATCCTCGGCGTAGCCGATTTCTGGCTCGAAATCATTATGCAAAGCACAACTACCACAACTACCAGTGCAACCGGCTGGTTCGGGCAATTCTGGCATCTCTGCGCCAAAAACATAATCACTAGAATAATGCACAAAAACCGCTCCGATTTCCTTGGCTGCTTTAGCCAAATAGCCCGGCGCTTGTCCGTTTATTTTTTTAGCCAGCTCAAACTCCTGTTCGTCTTTTTCACATTTATCTACGGCATTATAAGCGGCAGCATTTATAATCACACTAGGCGCCAATCTGGTAATTTTTTCTAAAACCTGTGCCTCATCAGTTATATCGAGCTCTTCCTTATCCCAAGCTGTAACTTCGTAATCATTTTCAGTAAAAACACTTTTCAATTCCTGCCCAAGCATCCCCTTGGCTCCTAATATTAAAATCTTATTCATAATTTAATTTTAACCTATTAATAATTTTACCTCTGCCTCCAAATTGCTAGTTAATTTTTGTCTGCCTATCATTGCGATGATTTCTTTCATAATCCTTATACTTACCACTCTTGATATTATCTAGCCATTCTAAGTTTTCCTTATACCATCTAACAGTTTCCTTAATTCCTTCATTAAATGAAATCGAAGGTTCCCAGTTTAATTCTCTTTTTATCTTGCTATAATCCACAGCGTATCTTTTATCATGACCCTTTCTATCCTCTACGTATTCAACCCGGCTTTCATCAGCGCCCATCAGCTCCAAAATTTTACGAGTTATCTCTAAATTAGTTTTTTCCGCCCCACCCCCGATACAATAAGTCTCTCCAATTTTTCCCTCTCGGATAATTTTATCAATAGCAATACAATGATCTTTGACGTGCAACCAATCGCGAATATTGTCTCCTGCTCCGTAAACAGGAATCTTTTTCCCCTCCATCAAATTGGTAATAAAAAACGGAATTAATTTTTCGGGGAATTGATACGGCCCATAATTGTTACTACAGTTAGAGATAGTAATTGGCAATTTATGTGTATGGAAATATGACCGCACCAAGTGATCAGAAGACGCCTTAGAAGCACTATAGGGACTTCTAGGGTCATAGGGAGTCTGTTCATTAAAAGCTGGGTCATCTTTTTCCAAAGAGCCAAAAACTTCATCTGTAGAGATATGATGAAATCTTTTGTTTCCGTTATTCTTGGCAATCTCCAAAAGATTCAAAGTGCCATTTACGTTAGTTCGCACAAAAGAGTCACTATCCAATATTGATCTATCTACGTGAGACTCCGCCGCAAAATGGACAATCACATCAGTTTTTCTAATTAGCTCATCCATCAATAAAGAATCCATGATATCTCCATGCACAAACTCATAGTTTGGGTTGTTCTCAACATCCTTTAAATTCTCCAAATTACCAGCATAAGTCAAAGCATCCAAGTTTACCACCTGATCCTCTGGATATTTACTTAAGATATAATTAATAAAGTTTGAACCAATAAAACCCGCACCCCCGGTCACTAATAATTTCATATTTTTAAAACTAAGGATTATGGGTTAATTTTAACACCTCTGTGATAAAATTCAACTTCTTGGTCGCATATCTTTAAAGAGCATGTTTTTTTGATCTTTTTCGGAAATAATCGGCTCCTTGATTCCATACTCCTCCAAACGCCAATTAATGTTTAAATCGCTATCGTTATACATAATTCCCCGCTCAGCAGTAGGGTTATAGAAGTTTGTACATTTATAACTAAAAATAGTATCGTCTTCTAAAGAAAGAAATCCATGCGCCAACCCCGGGGCAATCCATAATTGCTTTTTATTTTTACCAGAAAGCTCCACGGCTACATACTGGCCTCGGGTTGGAGAATCCTTACGAATATCGACAGCCACATCTAAAACTCGCCCCTGCACCACTTGCACCAATTTTCCTTGAGCAAAAGGCTTTTTCTGAAAATGAATTCCTCTTAAGACGCCTTTAGCCGACATAGAAAGATTATCCTGAACAAAAGGTAAAATTATTCCAGCCTCCTTATATCTATCTAAATTATAGGTTTCCACAAAAAAACCTCGTTCATCACCAAAAATTTGAGGTTCAATAATCAAAACACCGTCAATTCCTGTTTTAATGATATTCATATTTTTTAAATATTTAGCTTATTATTTCTATTTTTTATTTAAATTTATTATATTTTAGACAACATTTAAAATAATCCCGGATTTTCTCCAATTTCAAAAAATACTCTAACCAATAGTCTACTTTTAAAAAAATATTGCACGTGACTATTTGTATTTGTGTTTGTTTTGTTTTTTAAGGATGAACACCCTTCTTTATTTAAAAAGATTTAAGATTCAAAAATTATTTTAACAAAATTTATTTTTCCAACCTTAAGTATTTTTCCATTAAATCCATCTTTCGTCAAGAGCGTTTCCTTTTCTGTTATTTTTTCACCCTCCACACTGACGCCACCTTGCTCAATTTTTCTCCGCGCATCCCCTTTGCTAGTTGAAAAACCAATTTTTACTATGAAGTCTATTAGAGACTCACCCTCTTTTGCCAGCGCCTCAACTATATCTTGTGGCAATTCTCGCTTAGAAAAAGTATTGATGAAATATTCCTGAGCATCATCAGCTGCCGCTTGTCCATGGTAAATTTTTACAATTTCAAAAGCTAATCGCATCTTAGCGTCACGCGGGTTTTCTAAATTTACCATTTCCTCTATCTCAGCCAATGGAATTCGCGTGCAACCAATTGCCAACGGTTTTATCATCCCATCTGATTGAGCCATTATTGCCCCGTAAAGATTATTAGCATCTAAATTTAAAAATACACCCGTCCCATTTGATTTTGACATTAGCACTCCCGTTTTCTCGTCTGCAATTAATTTAGTAGCTACTACTAATTTATCTTTATTTTTTAATTTTTGCATCAATGTCCGACCAGCCAAAGCATTAAAAATTTGGTCAGTACCACAAAGCTCCACATCCACATCCATAACCACGCTATCATAACCCTGCATTAGTGGATACATAAATTCATGCACAAAAATTGGTCTACCCTCCTGCATTCTTTTACTAAACATATCTCGCTCCAGCATCTGTTGTACAGTAAAATTACTAGCCAATTCAAGAACGTCAGAAAAATTTAATTTTCCCAACCACTCGGAATTGTGCTTTATTTGAAAAGGATTATTTTCATCTTCAAAGTTTGCAATATTTTTTACTTGCATTTTCCAATTTTCGATATTTTCAGCCACATCCTGAGCTGTTAATTTTACTCTAGCTGAAGTTTTATCACTTGGGTCACCAATCATACCGGTAAAATCTCCAATCAAAAATATTACTTCGTGCCCGAGCTTACGGAAATCTTCCAAAATCATCAATCCTTGAGCATGTCCTAAATGTAGGGATTTAGCCGTGGCATCAAAACCCATGTAAAATTTTAATTTATCTCCACTCAATAATTTTTTACGAAATTCCTCCTTGGTTGGCAAAAATTCCGCCAACATTCCCCTTTCCAATATTTCATCCACCCCTTGCTCCAATTCTTTTTTATCCATATTTATAAAATAAACCTATAATTTAAGTAGTTTTATTGTAACACTAATAAATATTGATTTCAATATTTATCAAATAATCAATGTTCAATTCTCAATACTCAATAAATTTACAATGATCAATATATTAATAAAAAATTGAATATTACAATATTGGATATTGAGTATTGAATATTTAAAAACCCCTAGCTTTCACCAGAGGTTTCTATCTTTTTTTGCTAATCTTATTTCAACAATTCTTCAATCTGCCGCTCTAGCTCCTCCGGTGTGCCGTTATTATCCAAGATTGCATCTGCTTGATCTCTTAATCCCGCAATCGTCAGCTCTGCCTCTCTTTGCGCATCTAGCTTAAATTCCTCAAAGGTCTTATTTTTATCATCCGCATTTTCCTCCCTTTGAATAATACGCTCATATCTTTTTTCCAAACTCACCTCGATAAAAACCATTTTAAAATCAGGATTTTCTTTTAAAAATTCCACATCCTCCATGCGACGAATCCCATCAACGATAATAATATTGTGCTTATCTTTTTCGATATCTTTTGCCATCACTTTAGCTAAAATATTTTCTCCGTAAGTATTTCTAAGCATCGAAGATGTTTGTTGCAGTGTTTCTCTGGAGTGCTCTATGTAAAGTCTATCCAGGACATCTCGCATAATCGTGGAAAAGCGATAAGTAGAAGCCCCATAGTTTTTCGTTAAATATTTCACTACTGTCCCCTTACCACTAGCAATTTCACCTACTAGCCCCAAGATTACATTTTTCATAATATTACTAAAATTAAGTATAAAAATTAATGTCCAGTTTCTGAAAAATACTAGCAAAAAGAGGCTCCTAAAAGCCTCTTAAAAAAATTATCTATTTTTCATTTCTTCCACCACGCGATCTACTTCACGCAATAAATGTGCTAAATCTTGATCATTTTTGATAACAAAATCTGCTTTTTCTTTCATCTCTGGCACATACTTTTCAGTTTCCATCTCTCCTTCAGTTTCCTGAAATTTTTCAAAACTCATTGCATCATCAGATTTTTCTCCACGATTGACAGTTCGCTCCCAACGTAATTTCTGAGGCACATCAATGTAAATTATATAACTATCGCTATAAGATTTTACAAAATGAAAATCCTCCCAAAAACGCACGCCATTAACCATAATCATCCCTTGTCCATTATCGATTCTCTTTCTCAAAGCCCGACTCAAGATGTCATCACCAAAGCGATTACGAAATTGCACCGCTAGCCAGCCTTGATCCTCTTTGGAAAATTTATCAAAATAAATTGCCAAAGTTTCTTTTAGCGGGTCAGCAAAACGCATTTTTTGAACACCGTGTTTTTCTTCAAGATAATCAGCGACCGTATCTTTTCCTGATCCAGTTGCCCCCACAAGTCCAATTACAATTCTCTTTTTTTCCTTTGTCATTTTGTTAGAAGTTTGATTATAAATTATCCCTCATTTCAACAACAGTACTAATTTTATAAAAAATAAGCAGATAAGTCAATGGCTCCGTATCAAATAAAATATAAAAGGGTGTCAAAGCATTATACTTTGCACCCTCATTCCCACAAAAATTCAGATTGAGCTAGAGAATGTTGTCATATCCTAATCGTTTTCGAATTTCTAAAAATGGTAATAGCGTTTTCTCAGCCTCACTGACCGCCTCCCGCATCTCCCGCAATTCAGTAACAGCATAATCAAGGACATGCTTAATTATTTCTTCGCCCAATCCAATTTTGGGGTCTGCAAAATAAGACATGATTAGTTCTTCGAATTCACCGGGTGTCGATACAAAATCTCTATCCCAATATACCTGGCAAGCCACGACATCCTCATTAATCTTGGGAATTTTACCTGGCACCACTGCCTGATTGGGCTGTGGATTTTTGCGAAAAGTTGTGTCCACAATAATCAACCTGGCCAAGTCCGCCAGGATAAAAAGTTTCCGCTCAAAGAATTGTCCTTTTTCTTCTTTCGCCTCCAGTGTCACAATTGGAATAAACATCCAACTGTCATTATAGGTTAGCGTCCTCGGCAGGTTGTCGATGATTTTTTGGGAAGTAACCCGATGCTCATCATGGCAACCTTCAATTGGATGATTCCAAATATCCGCCATCTTCATCGATTGCTTTCGTCTTACTGCCACTCTTGGTAAAATAGTCTCGCAGGATCTCAGCGAGTCATTAACGAGATGCAGCCACTCTCTCGCATTTAAAGATGATGGCTTTATGTGGTGCCCCATGCTTACAGCATAGTATTTTTCAGTAAGTTCCAACTTTTTATTATTCTCACTCATAGCTATCTAGCCTCCCTGTTGAAATTATTGATTCAATTGAATCAGTTTTATGCCGAAAATAACTCCCCTTCCTATGCGTCTTTTTTAAATGAGCTATTGCTGCCCATCAATAAAGCAGTTTTTTATTCTAACAGATATGTTGCTTACGATGCAAGTCGCTCGGAGCAGATTTACCTACTAAATTCTTTTTGACTTTTTATCTTAAATATGCTATAATATAAAATCGTTCCTTTAATATAACTTGTCTTATCCACTCAACCCTGGGGAGGAAAAACCATGCCAAAAGATATAGCTAGTCTAAAAATGGAGAGGGTTATTGAGGCGTATGGATATTTCTCAGAAATGCGCCAAAAAACTGGGAGAATTATCCTTAATCGAGATATCCACAGTGCTAAAGCTTTTAAAATGGCACGACTTTTACTTAATGAAGGATATTTAACTACAGTTCCTAGAAATTTTCATCCAGATGAACCCCGGTACATGTTTACTGAATCTGGTGAAAAACTCGGCGAGGTTTATCTAATACTAACCAAGGCCATTATTTACCGCTCTTAAAGGAGGGCCGACTGACAGATGCTTTTTATCTGCCAGTCTTTTTTTATTTTAAAATAACTTATTTTTATTTAAAATTAATCACTACAATTTCACTACGCCCAGAGGTGCGCATCATCGGCCCCCAGGTACCTGTGCCCGCTGAGGTGTAAATATTGAAATCACCCTCCCTGGTCAGTCCAGTGTGATATTTACTATAGATTAAGCGCGTAATTATTTGAAAAGGAAAAATTTGTCCTTTATGGGTGTGTCCCGCTAATTGCAAACTAATACCCGCCTCTTTGGCAGATTTAGCTACGTTTGGATTATGATACAAAAGGATACTGGGCAGTTGCGGATTAAAATCGGCTATCTGCTTAATCTTAGCAGTAAAGTCTAAAGCCTCCCCTCGTTCTGGATAGCTAATGCCTAAAACTTGCAACCCACCAACATCTACCAGCTCATCATCTAAAATTTTTATTTGCGTCCCCTCCAGTGCCAGAGCAGCTTTATCTACACCCAAATAAGTCTCATGATTCCCTGTGACAAAATAAACGCCCTGCTGAGTTTTGATATTTTTAAGCGGGTTTACCAAGCCATTCAATTCACCATCCATACCATCAAACAAATCTCCAGTGATAAATACCGCCATTGGCTGCTGCTTATTTATTTTTTTAATTAAATTATTTAGAAACTTTTTTCCATAAATATGCCCCAAGTGCACATCCGATAATTGCACTACTTTTTTTCCTTTCCAAGTTTCAGGTAAATCTTTTATTTCTACAGTTATATTTTTTATTTTTGGATTATAGGCATTCCACGCACCCCAAACAGAAAAAACTAACGCACCTAAAATTGCAACTCCCACTAAATATTTGTGATCAAAACTCTGCCTAGTTAAAGTAGTTATGATAATTATCAACCAAACCAATAGAAAAGATAAGATTAAATTCCAACCCAAGCCCAACCAAAAACTAAAAATTGAATAAGTTATTCTGGCCAATAATCCCTCACTATAATGAGCCAGTACCGACGATAAAATAAAACTAAAGCTGAGAAACAAAAAAATTCCCCCTAGCCAAATTTTTGCATTGCTAGCGTTGATGGATAAAAATTTAACCAAAGAAAAATATAAAAAGAAATGTCCGCCCAATAAAATTGAAACGAAAAAAATTAAAAACAAAATTACAGCTAAAATATTCATGGATTAATATTAATTTATTATCTATCTAATTTTAATCTACTTATCCATTACCGTCAAAGCATAAAAAAACGGATTAGACCATATTGGTCTATAGCAAAAGGAAGCTTTTAATTTCCATTTAAATCATTCAATCTCGCCAATTCATCTTTTAAAACCATCAATATTTAGCTAACTTAGCAAGGTGTTTTTTATGCATGACAATCCAATACTAAACTGCAACTAGTATCGGCATATTTCTGCAATATTTTTTCAACCTGTTCTTTCCACGCAAGAAATTCTTTGTAATTAGAACTTTCTGCGCCTATATACATAAACGCTTGAGAAGCTCTTATGAGTTGATTGTCGGGAGTAATTATAATATCTGGAAATCTGTCATAAGAATCAACTATCTTCAAAAAATCATCTGTTAACAATAAATCAAAAGCTTGATAGGCATCACAAAAGCTATGCTTCTCTAAATCTTTTTCAATTTTGGCAATACTCTTATCCATAAACTCTTGCTTAAAAACAGGCGACATCTGATAAATGCCATTTTCATCAACATATGTTTCCGTTCCATAAATCTCAGAAACAGCCAATGCCAGTTCTTGATTACTGGAATTCCTGAATTCCTCCCCTTTTAATGCAGTAGCCAGCGTTATCATATCATCTGATACATATGCTCTCGATTGCTTTAAAAGATTTGCTCTCGTATCAGCAACCTCGCTGGGATCAATTCCTATAAGAACAATAGCTGTAAATTTCATATTATTTTATTATTTTTATTTAAAACTAATTATTATGCTAACTACTACTTTATTAAAACAGCAAGGTGTTGGGATTAACATTGGGTTAATTTAAGAATATCGCCGTCTTCTTGCTTGCTGACTGATATATATTTATATAATTTAAATTTTAATTATATTTTTAATCTTTCTTTTTAACAATAAAACTAAACACATGCCAATGCTTAGCCTCTCCCGATCGTAATTTGCCCTCTTCTTCCACTTCTCTAAATTCTAATTTTTCTAAATATCGAAACATATCTTCCACCTCTTCTTTTGTATGATAATTTACTTTTGGATTATTATCTTTCCCCCAATAGCGATCGTCTTTAGCCCCAAATAAATGACCTGCAAATATCCCATCAGGTTTCAATGAATCAATTATTTTTTTCATGAAATCTGAAAAATTTTCCCCGTCATAAAAAGGCAAAGAAAATTGAGCATTAATAAGATTATACTTATTTTTTGCAAATTCAAAATTCTTAAAAGATTCATTTTTAAAATCCAATCCTGAGATGTTGAGATCCTCCATTGCTTTTTTTGACTGAAGAGATTTATCTACGGCCGTTACGTGGATAAATCCATTTTCCAATAAAAACTTTGATTCAGCCAAATCTCCCGCTCCTAAATCAAGTGCATACTCTTTGCCTTGGCAAAAAGACACGGCTTGCACAAGAAGTTCTCGTGCTGGACGATCCTTTCTTTCATAATATGGCTTATTATTTTCCAACTGACCCACTCTTTCAAAATTATTTTTACCTTCCATACTATTTAATCATCTAAAAAATAAACTTTTTATTCCAATAAAATGGGCAGCTAACTTCCAATAATACTAATTCAATTCCATTAAGCCCTACCTTATTTTACAATGAAAAATATTATTTAACAAAGATAATTCCAAAATTAAAAAGTATATACCTAGGTATATACTTTTTATATTGAAAGATTTTAAGTTTTTTTATTTCCCCATTTTTCTACGAATAAAAGCAGGAATTTCTAATTCATCATCGTTATCATCGCTATCTCTAGTAACCGTAACGTTATTTCTTTTTGGTTGAATCTTTTCTTCGATTATCATGCGACTTTCCATTTTTCTGGTAGGAAAAGCAACTTTTTCAGTTTGCACTTCCTCAATTTCCTCAAGGTCTCTTTCCACAACCATAATTTCTTCTTTCTCTTGAGTATTATTTTTTCTCACGCGAGCAATCATATCCGCTGGTGAATCTCCATAGTCATCAGTATCAAAACCAGTGGCTACTACCGTAATGTGCAAATCACCTTTTCTAACCTGATCATCAGTCACTGCTCCAAAGATAACCTTAGCATTTGGATCCACGTTTTCTGTAATAATATTCGCCGCTTCGTTAATTTCTAACATTGTTAAATCACTAGAACCAGAAACATTAAATAAAACTCCCTTAGCGCCATCAATCGATAATTCTAGTAAAGGACTACTGATCGCTGCTTTAGCAGCCTCAGCGGCTCTATTTTCACCACTAGAGATACCAATTCCCATCAAAGCGCTACCGCTATCAGCCATAATCGCTCGCACATCAGCAAAGTCCACGTTTACAATTCCAGGTTTGGTAATCAAATCAGAAATTCCTTGCACACCTTGACGCAAAACGTCATCCACAATCTTAAATGAATTTATCAAAGTAACTTTTTTATCGATAATTGAAAGTAATCTATCGTTATGAATAGTAATAAAAGTATCCACTCTTTTTTTCAAATTTTCCAAAGCCTCATTGGCAATGTTTTGTCGTTGTGCTCCTTCAAAAGCGAAAGGCTTAGTTACTACCGCTACAGTTAAAGCCCCTAATTCTTTAGCAGTTTCTGCCACCACTGGACCCGCTCCAGAACCAGTTCCACCACCAAGACCACAGGTAACAAAAACCATGTCTGTACCCTTTAAAACTTCTTGGATTTCATCTCGATTTTCCTCAGCGGCCTGTCTACCAATTTCTGGGTTCATTCCCGCTCCCAAACCTTTGGTCAAATTTTTACCAATATGCACTTTTTCCGCTGCGCGAGAATGATGCAAAGCCTGAGAATCAGTGTTAACGGCCACAAATTCAACTCCCTTAATATTAGAATCAATCATTCTACTCACTGCACTATTTCCAGATCCTCCTACTCCAACTACTTTAATTTTTGCAAAAGTTTCTATATCAGGTTTAACCTCGGCCATATTTTTATAAAAAATAATTTTTAATTCAGTTTCTTTACAGTATATAAATCTATCATAGTTACTTGCCCTATGTCAAGTTGGACTAAGGAAGGAAATTATCTGTCCATTTTTTTATTTTTCCTCCAATTTTTTTAATATTTAATTTATGGGCAGGAAAAAAATCTGTATACTTATTATGATTTTTACTTTTCAGTGCGTTTTTATAAGAGTTTACCAGTAATCCTACGACAGTAGAAAAAGATGGTGAATCTATTTTATCCAAAACGCCAGTTACTTCAGTTGGATAACCAGTTTTAGCTGGCAAGCCCAAAATATCTTTGGCGAAAGAAACTATTCCTGGCAATTCTGCACCACCACCGATTAAAACTACTCCCGCTGGTAATAATCCTGCCTTACCAATTTTTTTCAATTCTCCATTAACCATTTCAAAAATTTCACGCAAACGAGCTTCGATAATTTCCGCTACATGATGACGCAAAACTGCGCCCTCTTCTTTCGCATCAATTTCTGATAACTCAATAATATCTCGCTTATTAATTTCCTTAGGAAAAGCACTTCCATATTCTAATTTAATTCTTTCGGCAACATCAATTGAAGTTCTTAGTCCGATAGCAATATCATTAGTAATATGTCCAGCCCCAATTGGCAGCACCATCAAATTACTTAATTCACCCTCTTCAAAAACAGTAATTGAAGTTGTACCTCCACCGATGTCCACGATAGCCACGCCCAACTCTTTTTGACTCTTATCCAAAACCACCGCTGAAGCCGCTACTGAATTAACATAAACCTCCTCAATACCCACAAAGTGTCCAGCGCTGCGAGTCAGGTTACCCAAATGAGTAGAAGAATCTTCAATCACCAAAACATCCGCCTCCAATCGAATACCTTTTAAACCCAATGGATTCCTAATCTCATCTTGATCATCTAATTTATAATTTTTAGCAATTGAATGAATGATTTCACTGTTTATCGGCATCGAAGCATTTTTAGCAGATTCCAAAACTCTTTCGATATCCTCTTCTTCCACGGTGCCATTGGCACGCCCAATAGCGATTACCCCCTTGGCTCTTTGCAACTTTATCTCTGTACCTCCAATACCCAAAATAACATCATTAATTCGACAGTCCAAAGTCTTTTCCAATTTAGTAATCACTTCGCTAACTGATTTAGAAACTTCTTCAATATCAATAACTGAACCTCGACGAACGCCATGCGATTTGACTGCGGCTACGCCCAAAATCTGCACTTCGCCCTCCGCATTTATCTGAGCAGCAGCAGCTCTAATATTACTAGAGCCGATATCTAAACTAATTATAGTGTTGCCTTTATTGGACATAAAAATTAGAAATAGAGATTAAACAAATTATATAGATAAGGGACAAATATTAAAAAACCTACTAAGCTAGCCATGATTGAAGAAACCAAAACAATTCCAGCCATGATATCCTTAATCAATCGAGCAAAGGGATGAATTCGAGGTTCCAAAATATCCACCACGCGCTCAACTACAGTATTAGCTAATTCTGAAACTAGCACCCAGGTGATTAAAAAGATAACCACGATAAACTCCCACATTTTTATCCTAAAAAGAACTGAAGCAAACACCACAAAAATTGCGACTAACAATTCTATGCGAAAGTTTCTCTCATTCCTCAATACATATCTCAAGCCACGAATGGCACAATTTAAACTGGTTTTAAATTTATTTTTTCTTTTATTTTTCATTAAAGTTTTTTTAATTTAAACTTTAGCTACATACTATTCGAGAAACTTCTTTTTGCAGAGCAAACATCTGCTCGCCATGATCAAATCCCAGTAAATGTAAAACGCCATGGCTAATTACTTTAAAAAATTCTGAGTCCAAAGAAATATTTTCCTCCTGACAATATTTTTCTATATCCTCATAGCAAATAATCAATTCTCCTAAAAAAATATTTTCACCCCCTGCCGCTATTAATTCTTCTACTTTTTCAAAATTACCAAAAGAAAGAATGTCGGTAGGATAATTCTTATCTCTATATTTTTTATTTATTTTTTTTATTTCTTTAGCTGAAACTAGAGCAATACTAAGGGAAACATCTTTTTTAAAAAAATTTGCTCGCTCAGATTTTTCGATTGTTTCAGCTACTGCTAATTTTAACCTTTTCTCGTCAAAATTACAACCCGCCAAATTATTAATTTCTAAAATAAGATTCATGCTGCTTATTTCAATTCTTCAAATTCTTTTTGAACCATTTCTTTTACCAAATTTCCATCCGCTTGACCCTTTACTTTGGCCATAATCGCCCCCATAACTTTACCCATATCCGCGCTAGTAGCAGCACCGAGTTCTGCCATAGTTTCCTTAACTACTTTCAAGATTTCTTCGGCTCCCATTTGCTCTGGCAAATAAGTACTAATAATATCAATCTCGGCTTGCTCACTCTCTGCTAGTTCTGGTCGATTACCTGCGATAAACTGGTTAGCACTATCTTTTCGTTGCTTAACAGCCCGCATCAACACTTCAATTATTTCTTCATCACTTAAGCCAGTTTCTCTTTTTCCTTTTTCAATTTCTACATTTCTAAACATACTGTCTAGCATCCGCAACACATCTCTTTTTTTCGCGTCCCCAGCTTTCATGGCCGCCTTTAAATCTTCCTTAATTTTTGTATTAATAATTGACATAATTTTTTAAAATAGTGCAAGCAAAATATCAACTATTTTGCTTGCACTAAAAAGTTTTAGATCATTTTTCTCTTAATGTTTTTTAAAGCTTCGTCATCAAATCTGTCCACTTTTTTAAGCTTATCAATTTCTTTTCTAATCTTTACTTTATACATAGCTTCCTTACGTTGCTTAATTTTAGTTTTCTTACCTATTTGAAAACGAGATTTTCTGGCGTCCATCAAAACACCGCTCTGCTGAATACGGCGGGAAAATCTTCTAATTAGACTTTCGGATGTTTCTCGGTCTTTTTTTCTTACTTGTATCATGTTTAAAACCCCCTTTCTTGACTATATAACGCATGTTATATTGTTAAAAAATTTCAAATTAATTAAAACTTTTTAACAATATAACAATTAGCTATACACAAAATTATTATATTTTAACTTTCTCTTATTGCCTCACTGACTCGAAACTTCATTCTACACTCATTCCTATAAATATTCAAGTCTAGAGAAAACTATTCAACGGCAACTGGTTTCTTTTTCTTGATGATCATCGGTTTAGTTTTGAGAATTTTTTTCACTGCATTTAAAATTTTCTCTTGTGGAATTATTTCCTGAGTTCCTGTTATCATATTTTTTACAATCACGGTCTCATCTAGGGCCTCTTTTTGTCCAATAATAATAGTCATCTCTACTCCCCAACGATTAGCTGCTCTCAGCTGTGACTTCAGACTCCCTCGACCAAAACTTTCCGCAATCAAAATCCCCTCTTTCTCCAATTGAGAAAAAAGTTTTAGACTTTTCTTTTTTGCTAAGCTACCCAATTGAGCAATAAAAATTCTAGGCTTAGGATTTTCGTATGATTTAGCTTTAATTCTTTTCATCTCCATTACCAACCTATCTAGACCCAAAGCAAACCCGATAGCTGGAGTTGGCTCTCCACCTAAACTTTCTACCAATTTATCATAACGTCCTCCACCACCCAATGATCTCTTTTTACCCTCTTCATCAGTAGACCAAATTTCAAACACAGTTCGTGTGTAATAATCCAAGCCTCTTACCAATTGAGGATTAATAGCGTAAGGCAACTCCAATTCATCTAGGTATTCTAGTAAATTTTTAAAATGATCCCTGCAGCCATTACACAAATGATCAACTGTTTGCGGAGCACTAGCAGAAACCTGTGTACATTTATCTTCCTTACAATCCAAAATACGTAAAGGATTTATTTTTAATCTAGTTTTGCAAGTTTTGCAAAGTTTCTTTTTCTTTGATTCAAAGTAACTCACTAACATTTCCAAATATTCCTTACGACAATCAGGGCAACCAATACTATTGATCTGGAATTGAATATTTTTTAATCCTAAGTTACCTAAAACACGATGAGCTAACTGCATAAGTTGCGCATCCAAAACTGAATCCTCTTCACCAAAAATATCGAAATTAGCTTGAAAATGCTCCCGGTAACGACCTTCTTGTGGTCGATCATAACGATAAACTGGTCCCACGGAAAAAAGCTTTACTGGTTTGGATAATACATTCATACCATGTTGAATATATGATCGCGCAATTCCCGCTGTCATCTCGGGTCTTAGAGCAACTTTGTCTTTACCACGAGTAACGAAAGCATAAATTTCCTTATCAATTAAATCTGTTCCTTTACCGATTGAACGAATAAACAAATTAGAATATTCCACTACGGGGATATCAATTCTACCAAAACCATACTTTGGATATTCTTTATCTAAAACCATTCTAATTCTATTCCAATATTCCTGTTCATTAGGTAAAATATCTCGCATACCTCTTGGTGGTTGCATGACTATCGGCTCAGCTGCAATAACTTTTTTTACAGATTTAACTGAAACCTTTTTTGGAGATTTAGCTTTCTTTTTTGTCACCTCTTTCTTTGAGGGTAAAGATTTCTTATTCTTATTTTTGACTACTTTTTTCGGCATAATTTTGAATATATTAAATTAAATCTTTTTAAAAATTATTCTGTAAATAATTTGATTTTATCCAATGGCCAAGCTCTAAGTAGAACCTTGCCGATTACATTGCTATCTTTAATTGGTCCCCACATCCTTGAATCAGAACTATGATTACGGTTATCTCCCATCACATAATACTCATCATTTTTTATAACATAATCATTATCTCCCTTTGTTATTAAATCAGCATTCAGATAATCCTCTTCCAACTTAAATCCTTCAGGATTAGTTTCGTTATAAATGAAAACTTCTCCCTTGTCCACTCGTATTCGTTCTCCTGGAAGACCGACAATTCTTTTAATGAAAAATTGTTTGGGATTAAGTGGGTATCTAAACACTATTACATCACCACGCTTAATTTCCTTAAAAGAATTGATCTTATTTATTTTTATGTCTATCTGCTTATATCCCAACTCATTTACAATCAAATATTGACCGTCTTGAAAATTGGGCTCCATGCTAGCTCCCTGCACGAAAAATGGCTGAAAGATAAACATTCGGATGGGCCAAATCACCACTACCGCTAAAATAAAAATCTTTACTATTTCCAAAAAAAATCCCCCCACACCTTGATATAGCTCGTTTTTTTCGCTATTTTGTGGGTTTTGGCTACCTATTTCATTCATAAATCACTATAATAAATTTATAAAACTAACAAAAGTATTTTACCACACTTAAACACCAATTGCAAGGACACCCAGAAATGATAATTTAATGTAAATTTGGGCATTAAAAGCACCATTTTTATGCTATACTGGATTTAAACTAAGCTTAGGATTTAACTTATAAATATTATTATGCAAAATTCTAAAAAATTTGAGATAAATCCTACTAATGAATTTCATATTCTGCGACACTTTGAATTTGTCAAAGAGGATTACAAGAAAACTTTAATAAATAAGCCCTACTGGTACTATGATTACTCTCAGGAGAAATTTATTGCTGCGCGCATTTCCAAAGACGATATCCAGCATGCCCTCGAAACAATCGGGACGAAATTTTATAAAAATGTTTCCGGGATCGAAAATCCAAAAAAATTACTCGAATTAATCAAAGAAAAATTTACAGCCCTGGAATCAAACAATAAAGTTCGTTGGGCAAATGAAAATAAGTGCTTTGCTTTTACATTTAAATATGACGCTCCTGTTGGCAATAGAAATGCCTTGTCTATAAATGATCTATCTGACCATAATAGAAAAAATATTAAATCAGTTCTTAGGAGCAAATGCGTTGGTGAAAATAATGTTATGATCAATACCATTACGGGGATAGAATTGCGATCTAGCGATATGATTTATGTAGAAATAGTTAAAGCAGAGCAACTCCCCTTCTTTGTGATAACTGCATTTCCAAAGTGCTTGAAGAGCGATATCCCCAACGATGAACTGGTTTTTGTAACATAGCTCCCTTAAGACGTGCTACTAAAAAATATGAACAAGGCATCACGCTTTGAAATGTTTTCAAAGTCATAATATTAAATACACTAGCTAGAAATTGTTATTAAAAAATTATTGATTATTGAAAATTAGCTAATTGAACATTTCGTGCTAGCCCTTTAACTATATTATTTTTTTTGCTATAATTAAATTGGATAAAAACTCATTTGAATTTTGATTCAATTTTTTTAATGTTTGAGTTGGGCTTTTAGAAAATATTGGGAAAAATATGACACAAAAAAAACAGATAAAACTAGCCACGACAATAAATGAAATAGTTATTGTTAACAATAAAAAATTAGCCCCCTATATCGAATTGGTTAATTTTTCTTCTCGCAATATCGACCAAAAAAAATTAGGCACCATCTTGGGTATTTTTGAAATAAAAGATATCTCTGAGGATTCCGCCTATATCGTTAATTTCTTATCATCTGTTACTAAAAAAACTTATTTTGCCAGTCATCAAAAAACCCCCGAAGAAAGCTTTGAATCTACCCTGGCTAAAGTAAATCTATCTCTATCGGAAATTGCCAAACATGGCAACGTTAATTGGATAGGCAAAGTGGATGCAGTCCTTTGCTCTATTTTTGAAAATCAAATAAACTTTAGTGTCTCAGGTGATGCTAAAGTATTACTCTTAAGGAATAATAAATTAATAGAAATAAGTCAGGATCTCTCCCCCAAAGATGAAGCCGCCAACCCACTAAAAACTTTTACCGATATCGCTAGTGGTCGACTTGAATTAGATGATAAATTAATTCTCACCACAGATGACATCTCGCATATTTTTTCTTTAGAAGATTTAGAGAAATATGCCACCTCTTTTAGTCCAGATAAATTTCTTCGCTTTTTGAAAACAGCTCTCGTAAATGAACTAGATATCGCGGGAACGATGGTAATTGATACCCACAAAGCTGCGCTGATTAAGGAGCCTAAAGTAAAAAAAGTTGAAAAGACTATTCAAGCTGATACCAATGTCTTTGATAGTCGCGTCTTTGAAAAAGCCGCCAAAAAAACGACTTCCGACTCTGTTCAGAGTGCCCTTTTGGACACCACCGCTGATGAAAAAGAATACACCCATCAAAAAACAGGACACATTTATATCACAGATGACTCTCAAGAGAATTATCAAAACTTTCGTGATGACAAAATGGATATCTTTTTAGAAAACTTTAAAGAGAAGTTTTCTGATTTCAAATATTGGCTTAATGAAAATTATACAAAAAAAATATCCTATAAAATTAAACGCCAATTCACATTACTCTTTAAACGCCAACCCCTAGCCAAAAAAGATAACGATCGCATTTCGATAAAAGCTATCCAGCAAACCTCTCTTAATTTATTTGAAAAAATTAAAAACAAAACTCGCACTAAAAGCGCTCAACCACAAACTCCTCTTTCGGATAGTTCACATTATCAAAATCCGCCGGTGACCACCAAAATAACTTCAGCAAAGATGCCTCTGCACATACCAAAATTGCCACGTGATTTTAAAATAAAAATAAATAAATTTGGGAAAAAATTATACCCATTGCTAAAAACAATTGGTTGTTTTATTTCAGAAAAAATTAAATCAGCGCTAAAAATAATTAAAAGAGTTCTACCTAAATTTTCTAAATTAATCGATTTGTTTCTCTCTCTGAGCCCTCGGGTAAAAATAGCTACGCTCCTTATCTTGGCATTGATAATTATCCTGCCATTAGTTTTATTTTTAAAAAAGGATACCTCACCTACTTCGACTTTGGCCCCAATTGAACAAGTAGTTGAAAATCAAACTCCCGAAAACATCAACCCCTCTACTCAATTTTATAAAGAAGCTACCAACCTATATGCGGGCACTGATTTAATTGGAGTTTTTTCTTTTGACAATCGGGCTTTTGCAATTGCCAAAAATAAAATCACTGCGCTAGATGAAAAAAATAAAGAATACCCTTTTCCTGATAATTTCAGAAATGCCCAGCTTTATTCCTTCATGAATGATTTAAATTTATTATTTCTATTAAATGACAAAAATCAATTAATTAGCTTTAGCCCCATCTCTCTCAAATTTAAAGAGGAGTCGATTAATATTACCAGTGGTGTAAAAGCTATCGGCATTGGGACTTATTTAACTTATCTCTATCTGATCGACGCTGAAAATAAACAAATCTACCGCTATCCTCGCGCAGACAATGGTTTTGGAGAAAAAATTGATTGGCTGCAAAGCACTATAGATTTTGATGGCATAAACTCAGTTTCTCTGGATGGAAATCTTTACTTAGCAAAAAAGGATAACGTTATAAAATTATTCAACAGGAAAACTCAAGAGTTTAAAATAAAAATAGACCCTAACTCATCTATGGCGAATCTATTTACCTCCGAAGATTTAACTTATATTTATGTCCTGGATAGAGCCAATGGTGAATTAATTAAATTTGATAAAGACGGTAATAAAAAAGATTTTCTTTCTAATCAAGATTTGTCTCAAGCTAATCACCTTTGGGTAGATGAAAAAAATAATGTCGCCTACTTTACCACCGAAAGCGCCCTATTTAAGACAAGTTTACCTCAATAAATCAATGCCAGATCCACTACTTATTGGATTATAAAAAAACAGCCTCCTTCTGGGATGCTGTTTTTTTATCTAGTTTTTTTGTTTAGTTTAGGCTAACTAATTCCCAATCCTCACCTGGTACTCGATTGATTACAAAATTGATATCAATAAATCCATCTAATTTTAAAATTTCCTCCAAGGCAAACCTCAGATTATCACTATCGATATCTTCTGGATGAGCATCCATCCCGTCATGAGCTAGGGATATTGTTCCTAATTTAATTACTACTTCGGAAATTTTGTTTAGATTATTTCCCCGAGCTACTTCGATAACCTTTTCTGCTATTTCTTTGGCTAACATGAAATCATGCATAAAAAACGTAAAATTAAAAAATAAAAATGTAAAACTTATTCACCTGTCCTGTTCTTTTTAATATTCTTTCTAAGGGTAATTATACTTGCACCGAGGATATTTGACAAATCATTAGTTTCTTTTAAAAGAATATCCACGATCTCTTTCTTTGCCTTTCCGGAATCTCTAAGTAATCCTAGCCAAAACTTACTCTCATTGGCTGATTTCAACGAATAGCTAAAAAAATTAGCAAAGTCTTTTTTGGTGCTAGCGGCCTGAGCCTCTACTATATTAGCTCCGACACTAGTTGCGCTTCTAATTAATTGTTTCGAAAGTGTAGCAATAACAAAATCCTTATTATTCAACTTATCAATAAATTTTATTACATTTAATGCGTAAAAATATGCCCGGATCTTTAGATCCTTTTTATCCTTATTCATCTTTTAATTTATTTATAACTTTTGCATTTTACACTTTTCATTTCTAATGGACTGCACAAGAAATACAAGGATCATAAGCCCGGATAAACCCTCTTAATTTCTGAGCTCTTTTTTCTTCGGGCAGCTCGATAATATCTCCGAGGTAGAGAGCAATATCATTTTCTAAATGTGCCAGAGACTGAGCAGTCGGAGTAATAATATTAGCATTTTTAATATAACCGTTGTGATCAATGTCCACATGATAATACAAAGTTCCCCGAGGAGCTTCCACGGCGGCTACACCTACACCCTCTCTAACTGTATACTCACCAGTTAGAGCCTTATTTAAATCAGCCGTTTCTAAATTTCTTAAAATCTTTACCGATTTTTCGATCGCATGAATCACTTCCACCATTTGATAACTAACATTATGAAAAGGATTGTAGTCAGGTAATTGATAATTTAAACTTTCCATATAATGCTCCGCCTTAGGCATTAATTTGTTGGCGTTATTATTAACTCGAGCAATTGCCCCGACCATATAACTGTTTTTATTGCGAGTTTCTACTTTTTTGATTATCTCATGAGGCTTTTGTAATTCGTGGAAATTATTTTCAAATTTTTCTACCGGAATATGTAAACCTCGATTAGAAATAACTGCCCCCTCATAAACTGAGTATTCCTTCCCATCACTCAAGCAAACATATTCTGTTTCTCGCTCAAAATTGGGAAACTTAAATTGAGCAAAAAATGCTCCCAGTTTTTCTGCCACCACCAACACTTCTTCTCCCTGCTTAATTAAATCTTTTATTTCAGCAGCGGTAGGCACTTTTTTAAATCCACCCACCTCATTAGTCAGAGGATGGATCACTCGCCCACCAATTACTGAGACTAGCGCCATGCCAAACTCCCTTATTTTGATAGCCATCTTTGTTTCCTCAGGATATTTCTCTACCAACTTTAAATCATTATCAATGTCCAACATGTCTGCCAATGATAAGAAAAATAAATGTAGGGCATGTGAATGAATAATTTGACCCCATTCTAAAATATTTCGCAACTCCTTAGTTTCCTGAGTAACGGTTACCCGCATCGCCTTTTCAATTGATTTAATAGCGGTCAAATTGTGCACCACCGGACAAATCCCGCAAATGCGTTGAGCAATTACTGGCATATCTCGGTAATGTCGACCAATCAGAATTCCTTCAATCAATCGAATCCCCTCTTTAATTTCTAATTTAGCACTTTTTACATCACCTTTAAGGACACTCGCCATAAAGCCAGCGTGTCCCTCCATTTTATTTATATGATTTATTTTTATGTTCATTGCTTTGAAAGATTTATGATTTAAGATTTATGAGTCAGGAAAAATATTTAGATTTTAATCATTCATATATTCGCGTATCTGCATAACTATTTGAATCATTTGTATTACTTATTAAAGACCCTTTTCTCTCTCATCAATACTATCTCTTAATCCAAAAATTTCAGTTACATTTTCAAATTCCTCATCCGTCATCATTCTTTTTAGAGTTGCGCGCATTGCTTTTACATTGCCATTAGGACGAAGCCCTCGACAACCTTGGCACATCATCCGCGAAGTCGGACAAACTGCATTGCAACCGCCCTGAATCATCGGACCAAAACAAGGCTTACCTTCTAATAATAAACATTTATTACCCCGAGCTTTGCACTCAACACAAACTGGCTGATCAGCCCTGTCAGGAATTTTTCCCTCCAATAATACAGGGAAATATTTTAAAAATTCTTCAGCAGTAATCGGGCAGCCAGGAAAAGTGAAGTCTACCTTAACAAAATTATCCACTTCCTTAATTTCCTCGTTTTCAATGCCTTGAATATATTTATACACGTGCTTAATGGTGTTTTTACCTTCTTGATAATTTTTAATTTCTGGCACGCCACCCATAGCTGCACAATTACCAATCACTACCAAAAGCTTGCTCCGCTCCCTAAGCTCTTTTAAAGTTTTAATATTCTCTTTGGTAATTGGCGAGCCTTCGACGATAGCAATGTCCAATGCCACACCAGAATCCTTTTCATCCTCAATCATCCCCCAGTCGACCATTTCTATTTGATTGACTAACTCTAAAAATTTTTCACCTAAATCCAAAAGGGCAAATTGACAGCCCTCACAAGAAGTTAGGGCAACAATTGCCACTTTGGGCTTGTTGGTAACCCCTGACACTGAGTCATTTGAATCATCTTTTTGATTTTTATTTTCCATCTTTAAAAAATTTTAATTTATTTTTTCACCATTTAATTTTAGCATATTTTTTATAATTAAGAAATATGAAAAAATTGATCATATTACTATATTGCTAAATTGTTTTTATTCCCCTTACTAGTATGCTAATATCCTAATGTGCTAAAATGTTAATATGATATTCTATGCAAACATTTACTTTTCCTACTAAAAATACCCGGACAGTTCTAGCCCTGGGCGCAGAGTCAGCGGGTAATTTTTCTATTTTCAATAAAAATAAAATTTATTTTTCTCCAGATTTTGGTGATTTATTAGAAGAAAAAAGCTGGTTAGCTTTTCAAGAGGCTGTTTTGGCCTTTATCAAAAAAGAACGACTTACGCCTGATATTATCCTCACTGATTTACACCCGTTGATGAAAACTACTCTGTGGGGCAAAGAGCTAGCCAAAAAATTCAAAGCTCAACATATCCAAATCCAACATCATCACGCCCATATCTTCTGTGCCATCGGAGAATCCTTCTTGCCACTCCCCCTTTCTAAGGGAGAGACTGGGAAGGAGTTATCACAAATCCCTAGTTACCAGTTACCAGCTACTAGCTACGGGATTACTCTAGACGGCACTGGCTACGGGACAGATGAGAAAATTTGGGGAGGAGAAGTGTTTGAAATATCCAGTGCTCAATACACAATATCAAATAAAATTACAAATCCTAATGACAAAATTTCTAAACAAAATTTACACATTGAACGAATTGGGCACTTAGAAAATCAAACTCTGCTGGGTGGTGAATTGGCTATCCAGGAACCAGCCCGAATGCTCCTTTCCATACTTATAAAAATATCAAGAAAAAATCATCCATCATCCATTATTAATCAAAAAAAATTCATTTATAATTTTGTCAAAAAATATTATACCCAAAATGAATTTGAATTACTTTATAATCAACTGGAGCAAAATTTTAATTGCGTTGAGACATCTAGTACAGGAAGAGTTCTAGATGCAGTTTCACTGCTTTTAGGTTTTTGTAACAATAAAAGAAAATATAAGCATGAACCGATTGATTTGCTAGAAAAAAATTCCACCATTCCCTATAAAAATTTAAAACCGAAGATTATCAAAATTAAAGATAAATATTACCCATTAGAAAATTCATTATTAAAAATTGATTCAAAATTCGAAATTCAAAATTCGAAATTAATTCTTAATACTACTATTCTGTTTAAATATTTAATTAATAATTTACACCGAGATAAGAGTCGTTTGGCTGCTACGGCTCAACTTTACATCGCCCAAGGGTTACAT
>JBAQFQ010000031.1:0-14700 GCA_049287345.1 Candidatus Moraniibacteriota bacterium | reverse complement strand
TACTGTGGCCATGCCGGATGTTTGCTCTAAGCCAGGGAGAAAAAATGCTGCGGGGACAACCCTTGTCTCGGAAAAATATATTTTACCCCAAGTAAATGATTCCGATCCTAACTGTGGCATGCGGCTAGTAAAAACTAATTTAAATGAAGATAATATTTCCTCAACAGAAATTCACCAACTTTTTGAGGAATTAGTAAAAGTAGTACCCACTAAAAAACTTGTGGGCACCCCAGTTCCCTTTAATGTCGTAGTGGATATTTGTCGCCAAGGAACTAAAGCTGTTTTAGATTATCTTAAAATTCAAACAAAAAATGAGCTCGCCAATACTCAATGTGGCGGAAATTTCTTTGACCGTGAAATGAGTCGTCAGGATATTTTTGATGTAATTCCAAAGCTTTATTTACATTTTGCTAAATATCGCTTGGGGATTATTGGAGCAGCTGGTAATCACTTTTTGGACCTGATGAAGGTTACTGATTTAATTGATCCACTCATGGCTGAAAAATTGGGCATTAAAAAGGGCCAATATTTATTTATGATTCACACTGGTAGTGGGATTTTGGGTCAATACACTATGTATACTCATACTGCCAAAAAAAGAGAGCACCTCTCTCAAGCTCTGATGGTGACCCTTGGCAAGCTAACCTTTCGTTCACAAAAAAAAGCTACCTACCAACAAATGCAGGAGAAAATAAAAAAACATATGTCCAAAGATGACTCTCTTCTTAAATACGACAGTCAAGGACCAGATGGGGAACTTTATATGAATGCTCGAGCGGCTGCTTCAAATTTTGGTACTGCTAACCGTGCTGTAATTACCCACAATATTTCAGAAACTATCAAAAAATTATTAAAACGTGACCCTGAGATGGATTTAATTTATGATTTGCCCCATATCTCAATTACCAGAGAAAATCATTTTGGCAAAGATGTTATCGTCCACCGTAGCAATACTTCTCGTGCCTATGGACCAGAAAGGATGAGTGCTCACCCAATTTACAAAGAAACTGGAGAACCAGCCTTTATCCCTTCCTCCATGAGTACTGACGCTTATATTTGTGTAGGGACAGATCATAACGCCGAAAGCTTTTATTCCGCTCCGCATGGTACTGGTAAAGGAAAAAATTTAAACGAAGCCACCATTGCCAATAAAGATGAACTCTTTGCTAAAATGGAAGCCAAAGGTATTCGACTTTATAATGCCCAATCTTCCATCGTCATCAATCAAGACAGTGCTCGTTACAAAAATATCGACGAAGTCATTAAGGGTATCGAAGCCAATGGTGTTGCCCATGTTGTAGCTAAGATGCAACCAGTAGCGGTCCTTATGTATTAATTGATGTTGAAAATGTTCTAGATGTTTAAATTGTTCTAGATGTAAAAAATTAAAATTTTACAAAAATGAAATTCAATTGTGAGAATCTGGAGGTTTACAAAATATCTAGATTATTAATAATAGAAATATACAAATTAACCAAAATATTTCCGCCAGACGAAAGATTTGGATTAACAAGTCAATTGCGTCGAGCTGTTATTTCCACATCCTTAAATATAGCTGAAGGTAGTGGAAAAATTAGTAAAAAAGATTTCGCTAATTTTATAAGAATAGCTATTGGCTCACTCATAGAAACAGATACAGCTTTAAAAATTTCCATAGATTTGAATTATATAAAAATCGAAGAATATAATAAGTTGGACAACCAAATAAAAGAACTTTATTTTAAATTAATTGCACTAGATAAATCATTACGCAAAACGAAATAACTATGGGTACATTTTCAACAATAAAACAAGTGAAACGATTCAACAAGCAAAGCAATAGAACACTAAAGCTAGTAACCTTATCGGGCTTAGATGGCTCAGGGAAATCTACTCAAATAGAATTACTTAAACAGTCCTTGGAAGCAAAAGGAAGTAAAGTTTTTTATTTCCACGCTATTTCATTTTCTTTAGCTACTAAAATTGCCGAGTTTAAAAATAAATATTGCCTAATTTGCAAACTCACGGGCAAATGCCAGCTTCCCGCCAATAAAGAAAAAATTGGTGTCACCAAAGCTAACTATTTGCAAATACTTTTACGCAAAATATTTCTACAGCTTGATTTAATTAGATTTAAAAAATTTACTCGACGCTTAAGCCAAGAGGGTTTTGACTACATTTTATCCGATAGGTATTTTTATGATAGCTTGGCTAATATAGAATACTTATCCAAAAAAGAAATCAATCTGGATTATTCGATAATTAAGCCTGAGTTATCTATTTATCTCCAAGCTGATCCAAATTTGATCATGCGCCGTGAGAGAAAACCCGAACAAGGCTTACAATATTTGATAGACAAAAAGGATATTTATGAAAAATTTGCCTCAATTTTTGAAATGAAGATTGTAGATGGAAATAGGAGTCAAGAGGATGTACGAGAAGAAATCAAAACATTGTTGTAATTGTTAAAAATGTTCTAGCTGTTATAATTGTTTTGAATAATAAAAACAAAGAATCTTTATAAAGTAATTTTAAGATTTAATCATTAAAAATTGACTCGAAATTTAAAATTCGAAATTCAAAATTTTTTTATGTCCAATTCTATTGCCAAATCTGCCCTTTGGGTCACTGTTTCAGAAATTATCTTTAATCTTTCTGGCTTCATCATTCATTCTGTTTTAGGAAGAATTTTAGGACCAGCGGATTACGGTCGCTATGGAATCATAATTACCCTTACTACTATGGTAATTATCCTTATTGGTAATGGCATCCCTACAGCGATGGCTAAATATATTAGTGAGATATTTGAAACTAATCCACGCTTAATTTTAAAAATAAAAAAACAAGCTATCATTATCCAGACTATTTTAATCGCTTTTATTACTGCTATTTTTTATTTAAGTGCCCCTTTGATTTCCAAGGCTTTGGGCGACCCAACCCTGACACCTCTTTTTAAATTTTCATCCTTGATAATTCCGGCTTTTGCTGCCGCTTCCTTTTATTTTTCCTACTTCACTGGCTTACATAAATTCAGTACCCAAGCTAGTCTAAAAACCATTCGCTCCTTTTTAAGAATTATTTTTGTGGTTGGACTAGCAATAATTTTTGGGCTTTATGGCTCGATTTCTGGCTACATTATTGCTCCCTTTGTAGTTTTTGTGGTGGCTTTTTTAATTGATAAATTCAGTGTAGACAAAAAAATCAAAACTCAAATTTCACAAATGCCTACTGACAAAAATTTACCTACTGATTTTGCCTGGAAAAAACTAGTAAACTATGGCTGGCAAATTGTGGTTTTCTTTTTAGCTTATGAACTCCTTATCAGCATTGATTTATATCTAGTCAAAGGCATTTTAAAAGATGACGCCTTAACTGGAGTCTACAATGCCTCTTTAACTGTCGGAAGAATTCCTTATTATATTTTTTATGCCATGACCATCTTTCTTTTGCCGATGGTTTCGAAAAAAAGTGCTGGTGATAATTTAATTAATGCCAAGGAAATTATCGAAAATGCATTGCGCATTATGCTGATCTTCTTAACTCCAATGGTAATTTTACTTTCTGTCTATGCCCAGCCAACTTTAGCATTACTTTATGGAGAAAAATATCTAGCCGGAGCGTTGCCAATGTCGATTTTAGTTATTGGTGTCGGGTTTCTTACTATTTTTTATGTCCTCAGTTTTGCTGCTAATGGTGGCGGAAAAACTATCGCCGCCATGATTATCTCCTTTTTTGGATTAGCTTTAAATATTGGCTTAAATTATTATTTGATTTTACAAATGGGTATTGTTGGCTCCGCTTGGGCTACAACTATTACCTCTTTTTTCATAATGCTTATAATGCTCTACTATATCAAAAAACATTTTGGAGCCTCTTTGGATTTGATAGAACTGTTAAAGGTATTATTCTCAGGAGCTATCCTGGCTGTCCTTGCTTTCTTTATCCCAGCTAATAAAATCAGCTTTATTCCAATAAGTCTAATCCTCCTCTTTTTATATTTAGGAATCTTATATATCCTAAAGGGAATTACTCCAGCAGATATGGAAGTTTTTACCAAAACTCTGAAGAAAAAATAAAAATCCCCATTTAAATAAACTAAAAAAAGTATAATATCCTCCTATAAAAAGCAACCAGCTACCAATGGTTGCTTTCTTTCTTTTTTCTAGCTTTTTCGCTATACTTAAGGACATAAAGCACGTTAGCATATTAATACGTTAACATTAAAATAATACAATAACTACAACAGTCACAACATCTTTAACACTTAAAACAATTTCAACATTTACAATAACTACTATGGTTTTTTTCAAGCAAACTAAATATCAATTACTTACGGCGATTTCCACTATTTTAGCTTTAAATTCTTATTTTTTCATCCAGCGCAAATCCACTAATGCTTTCCCGTTGATTTTCGATAATATTAAAATCCATTATTTAGTTTATATTGCCTGTTTTATTGGGTTAGGCTATATTTTATGGAAATTTTTTAAAAAACAAAGCTTATTTCAAACAATACGAATATTTCTCTTAATTTTTCTTCCTACTGAAATTGTTTTTATTTTAGGATTGTTCATAGTCCACAGCGAAACCAAAGCTCATTTTATATTTTATTTAATAACCGGTTTATACTTAGTGGTTAGTGCTCTTTTTTTTATCAAACAAAATAATATTTTTGAGAAGTCTCCCCTATTTTCCAAGAAAAAAGTTATAATTTGGCTTAAGAAACAAGGACTATCCACTTTTTTCATCCTATTTATTTCTCTTTCAATCTTTGGTTATTTCACTACCAATAAAATCGAAAACTATGCGGGAGTAGATGAGCCTCTTTGGACATTAGATCGTATTCCATTTTTTTGGAAAAATATTGGGGAAATGGATTGGAAAAATACTTCCATTAGCGACAAACCAGGAATTACAGTGGCCCTTATTTCTGGACTAGGACTTTTTGATAATCCAGTTAGCTACCATTACGATACCAAATCAAAACTTGGTATCTTTAATCCCCAAAAAGATATTCGCACCCTTAACCGAGATTTTCGTCTACCTTTGGCTATTTTTTGTTTATTATCCCTGATTGCTTTTTATTTTTTAATCCAAAAACTTTTAGATCAACGTCTCGCCCTACTTTCTGTCGCATTTATAAGTACCGCCCCAATGCTTATTGGCATGAGTCGCATTATTAATCCTGATGCAATTTTATGGGTCTTTGTTCCCCTTACTATTTTAGTTTATTTAATCTCTCTGAAAGAAAAAACTGCCCCTTGGCTTTATTTAAGTGGCATCCTATTGGGACTTTCTATCTTAACTAAGTATGTCGCCAATATTTTATATATCTTTTTCTTTATTTTAATTTTTTTAGAATATATTTTTCTTGATAAAAATAAGGCTATCAATCTTTCCCATTATCTGAAGAAAGCCTTTACTCATCTAACCTCTGTCACTCTCATTTCACTGATTACTTTTTATTTTTTACTTCCTGAAACCTGGGTTAACCTCAATAAATTATTTACTGGCACAATCTTGAGCCAAGCCTTTATTTCCATTGCCCCATTTTTCATAGCTATTGTTTTATTTTTAATTTTTGACACCCTCTTTCTAAAAAATAGATTAGCTGATCCAATTTTCATATTCTTTCGTCAGCAGAGACAATTTTTAATTAATTCAATTATCCTAATTTTTACTTTTTTCATCTTTTTTACCTTTATCAATACTTATTTGGGTATGACTTGGGTTAATTTCCAAGACATTCTCAGTTCACCCAAAACATCTTACCGCACCAACTCACTATTTTCTATTTTTAGTACCAATTTTTATCCGCTTATTTTTGCCTCCTCTCCAATTATCATAGGTGGCCTATTCCTTTCACTTTTTTACTTTTTCAAAAAATATTCTACTTCTAATCAAAAAATAAAGACCATTCTTTACTTTATTTGTTTTATTTTAATCTATTATCTTGGCACCACTTTTAATGGAGTAGTTTCAACTATCCGCTATCAAGTTGTTCTTTACCCGCTTTTACTCATAGTTTCCGCTATCGGCATTGATTATTTAATTAAACTCTTGCCTCAAAAAAAGTACTTGTCCTTCTTGATAATCTTATTTATCTTGGGCGTAAACATAATTACGCTATTTGCCATTAAACCATTCTATTTGGGCTATGCTTCTAAACTCTTACCCAATCAATACATTGTTGATGTAAAAGATATGGGCGATGGATCATACGAAGCCGCTGAGTATCTCAATAATCTACCCCAAGCCCAAGATTTATTTATTTGGACAGACAAAAAAGGAGTTTGTAGTTTTTTCGTTGGTCGCTGTGATTCTTTTTATGACAAGCTATCTTTTGAAAATAATCCGGATATTGATTACTTTGTGATTTCTTCTGGGCGGGAAAATAAAATTTTAAATGAAACTCGTGGAAAACTAAGCCTGCCTTACAATTTTGAAAAAATTTATGCCGCCGAGAATGCCGAATTTGATATCTTTATTAACCATCGAACTGCAAACTATGTTAAAATTATAAAAGGAGAGGATTTTAAGCAATAAATCGTAAAATTTAAAACGTTGTTTATATTCTGTCATTCCAGAAGATAGATTTTCTAAGCGATATGCAATTAGCAGAGAGCTTTTAGAAAATCATTTATGTGGAATCTCAGACTCTTATGGAATCATTGCTTTAGATGACAATACGGGAGGGGATTTAAAATTGTAAATAGTGCTTTAAATTTATATATACATTACGCTAATTTTAAAAATTCTAAAAAAATATGAATCCAAAACAAGAAAAATTAATAATTTTTAGCGGCTTACTGATTTCCATGTTATCCTTTTTTTCTTTTGGACTTTACCATCTGGCGAAATTTGAAGTTACTGATGAACATTTGTGGAAATATGACCGCATTCCTAAATATTGGCAAGCTTTAAAGGAAAAAAATTGGGAAGCTACCTATATCAATGACAAGCCGGGTGTAACCGTGGCTCTTATCTCTGGCATTGGCCTACTTTCCGAACCAGATCCCAAACTTAACCAATACTTACCAGCCAAAAACGATATCGAGAGTAAATTATTCGAACGCTACAACTATCAACAATCAGAAATAACCAATTTCAGATTTAGATTACCAATTTTAATATTCTCTACCCTTTCCTTGCTAGCATTTTTCTATTTTATCCTTCAGACCTTTAACTCTTATCGCGTAGCCCTATTTTCAACAGTGCTTATTGCCACTAATCCAATTCTATTAGGGATTTCCCAGATTATTAATCCTGATAGCTTTTTTTGGATTTTTGGTGGATTGGCTATGGTTGCTTATCTAGCCTATTTAAATAAACGAAAAAAGAGCTTCTTACTTTGGTGTGGATTACTCACAGGATTTGCCCTTCTTTCCAAATACACCGCTTTTATCCTCTTTGCTTTTTTTATCTTTAGCGCTCTAGGAAAAACAATTTTTCAAAAAGAAAGTTCTGCCCTTAAAACCAATTGGCAAACTATTTTAAAATACATCCTAGAAATAGGAGTAATTTTTGCCATTGCTTGTTTAGTTTTTGCTATTTTTCTCCCCGCCACCTTTATTGAACCCAATTATCTGTTTAAGGGACTTTCTCAGTTTTTAAATTTAAAAATAATCCTTTCTTTTCTGGGAATAATCTTAATTACAGCAGGAATTTTAACCTGGAAAAAAAATATTATCGGACAGATAACTCAAGTTATAGCCAAACAAAAAAATATCATTCTAGTTACTTCTCTTGCCTTACTATCGACCTTGCTATTAATCTCTTATCTCAATGTCTGGACCGGTCAAAAAATTTCTCCTGTAGATAATTTGAGAGATTTAGCCTACGTCAACGAACCCAAAGAATTTAATTTTAAACCACTCATGGACAGAAAGGATGGCTCTATCTTCAATAGCCCTCAGCTATATTTGATGGAGGCTTATCCTTTTATTTTTTCTCTTTCACTGCTACTCCCCCTTCTTATATTTTTCATCACTTTCCAATCTCTAAAAAAGCACGTTTCCTTAAAATATTATCCCGTATTATTTGCTGGTGCTATTTTTATCTTATTTTATCTATTCTCTGCACTTTTGGCCAAAATTGTTACCAATGCTCGTTATTCTATTATCCTTTATCCCCTAATAGCTATCTTGGGAGGAATAATTATTCAGGAGTTTTTACATTTTTTCAATCTAAAAAAATTCAAACATTTTATTATCACCGCTTCCCTAATATTTATTCTAGGAATTACAGCCCTCTGGCAAAACAAACCTTTTTATTTTAGCTATACAAGCCCCCTGCTGCCTGCTAGTTACACGATTCATGATTCTTGGGGACATGGTGCCTATGAGGCAGCAACTTACTTAAACAGCCTTCCTGGTGCTGAAAACTTAGTTGTTTATTCTAATACCGAAACATTCTGCCGTTTCTTTAAGGGTCAATGTTTAAAAAGTAGAAAAATAAATTTAGCCGTTGCTCAGCCTGATTATCTAATCATTACCAAAAGAGGTGTTTTGAAAGCAGATAATCACTTTGTGCTAGAAAATAATCCTCAACCCCAAAAAAATGCTCAATTTTATTTCAAAAAAATGGAAACTGATTACACCTGGCAAATACTTCTTAATAATCGAGAAGATAATTTCGTCAAAATAGTAAAATTTGAAAAATAAAAAATCACATGACATGGATCATGAGGCACATAGCATCGGAGATATAAAAATTTGTTAATGCATTAACTCGTTAGCTAAATAATAAACAATATAGCAATATAGCAATTGCGACTTTGTTCGTCATTTATTGAAAAAACATGCAAAAAATAAGCAAAACCACTATCACTCTTCTATTAATAATCCTTATTGGGGCTTTTTTAAGATTATATGATTTTGATAATCTTTTGCGTTTTAACGCTGATCAAGTAAGAGATATGCAAATAGTCGATCAGCTTCACCAAAACCAAGAAATTCCTTTTTTTGGACCCAAGGCCGGGGGAACCAAGTTTAATCTAGGCGGAGTCTTTTATTATTTAGAATATCTTTCTGGAATATTTTTTGGCTTTTCTCCAGCTGGAATTGCTTTTTTCATTCCCTTGTTATCCATTGCTTCCCTTTATCTATTTTATTTACTTTTTAAAAAGATTTTTCCTATCAATATTACACTGGGACTCACTTTTCTTTATGCTATTTCCTTTTATGGAATAAAATATTCACACTTCGCTTGGAATCCCAACGCAATTCCATTTTTTATCTTAGCTTTTTTTCTTCTTTTAAATAAAATTGTCCATTCTTCCGATTTAGCAGAGACAAGCCTCGGCTCTACACAAAAATACAATATCGCCTATCTTGATTTTATTTATTTAGGAATAATTATGGGCATTGCCACTCAGCTGCATACCACACTGCTGATTCTGATGCCTACTACCACTTTTTTAGTTATTATTTATACTCATTTCAAAAAAGAAAAAATTAAATTTTTAAACATCTTCTTAGTCATCTTTTTCTTTATTTTAATAAATACTCCCTTTATTTATGGAAACATCCTAGACAAAGGGGATAATCTTCGAGAATTTATCGCTGGAGCCAACACTAAAGCTGGGACTGACACTTCTATTTTCAAAAATGCTGTCCAAACTATCCAGTTCTTCCTCCAGGGAAGCAGTTACTATCTCACCGGAATTGAACCCCAAAAAAATTGGCTCAATCCTCTTAAACTACTAAAAATACAAAATCTATCTGAAATAATATTATTTGCGACTACCTTGTTATTATTTATCGCCGGAGCAGTATTTACCTTTACTCAAAAATTAAAAAATAAAAATCCAGCCCGTCGCCCCACCCTTATTTTAAGTGGCTTTACCGTGCTAGCTTTCATATTTTTTACTTTAATTGGCAATGAACTAAATATACGCTTTTTTATTATTGTTTCTTTTTTACCTTATCTATTCCTTGGAGCCGTTGCTACTGCGCTTATTGAAAGCAATAAGCTCAAGCGAATCACACTAACGATAATTTTTCTATTTGTTTTGATTCTAACTTTTTTAAACCTAAATATTTATGGAAAAACCTACAACTTAAATAATTATCAGGCTCCTGAAAGTGCTTATGGCGGAATTAGCTTAGGAGAATTGAACAATCTTTGCTTCCAACTAAAAAATAGTTCAGATCAGTTTTCTGATAATAATCCAGTCGCGCTGGAATCTTTTGAGTTTAAAAAATCACTTGATTATGTTTGTCTAAAAAATCACAACTTAAAAATCACCTATTTTAACAAGGAAAATGTCCCTGCTAATCAAACTATTTTTGCCATTACAGAAAATCAAAATACCTCAAAAAATATAGACTTCTATCAAAAAAACAATTTTAAAGTTGATACCTCTCAGATAAAACGCTTTACTTTTTTGACTATTTCCCCCTTTCAACCCTAATTACCAAGCGATCTGTGACATGGTAGCATCTCCACCTAAAATAAAAACAAAAAAACATCTTTTAAAAAAGATGCTTTTTTTTACCCATTCAAGTGGAAACTAACTTAACATTAAATTAACAAACACCTGGTAAGGTATGGAAACCAGGCGCTAAAGGCCCAAATATATAAATAAAGTGGCTAAGCGCCTGGTGTTTTGCATGTACCAACATGTAAACCGGAAATCTCCTAGCCCGGGTGAGAGGCAATCAGTGATTAATAGGCTGCATGTATTTTGTGTACATGATATTATTATCCTCTACTTTTCTCTGGGACGAACCCGTTTTTTAAAGAACTTAGTTTTTCTTTTTATTTTTATTTTAAGAAAAATTTTATTAGCCCCGCCCAATTAATGATTTTATCCCAAATTGAGTGGGACTAATAAGTTTTTGTTTTTTTGTTTTTATTTTTGTTTTTATTCGAAGTATGTTTACTTCTTTTTTTGATGCATGGAGAATAGTAGAAGAAATCTTAAGCTGTTTCTTTAAAAAACCGCTGAAAATTTCTTCTACTAGATAATATTTTATTCGATTGTCAAATTGCTAAACCATCACAATACAATTATAACAAATAAAACGGCTTTGGTCAATTACTAACTACAGAAACCCTTATTTAAAGCCATTTTATCATACTTCACAAAAATAACCATATTTTTACTTCATTTTTTCTCAAAAATACTCTTTTTTTCCTCAACTTTATACACAACTTATCCACAGTTTATTCATATTACTTTGCATCTAGGCTTCTTTCTGCATCAAATATGTCTCCCCCAGCACTATTTTCCTTGGTTATCTTGTCAATCATCAACCTGCCGCACTCTTTACTGGTAGCAAAAATTAAGTAATCACCTACCACAGCATAATCCAAAGATAGGGTTAACTCCTCATTTAAATTAATATATCTAACCTCAACGTTGCCGTAGGAGCTATCCTTAAAAACCTCCCCTTTGCTTTTAGTATCTATTGGAGCCGCTAAAAACATTGAGTTTAATTGGTCGATTAATTTGGCCTCGTCTTTCAATAAAGATTTCTTTAACACTTGGGCATCCTTAATATTTATCGCTATACCCATTCGCTCCATGTCCTTATCTTTTTGGAGAAACAAGGAAAACTTATCTGGAGCTAAATTATTCATTACCTCAGCATTTAAATAAATCTTAAAATAATTCATAAAGTCAGCCAAGGCAATAGGGGTATTATTTTCATCAACCATAACAAATTCTAAAAATATACCAGGGTAACTCTCCATTTCTGTAAACTTTTTTTCAATTGCATTACCTATGCCAACTTGACTTTTGTCCACTTCGTTTAAAATAAAGAAATTTGACTTCGATGAAAAAATAACTTTTTCTACTTCTTCTACCACTGGCACATCAATATCGGCGATTTCTTCTTCTACATCATCCTCTTGCAGGACAACTACGTCCTCAGTAATATTATCGCCCCTCATTGTCCAAACATAATAACCCCCTAAGCCAAAAATTAAAATTAGCACAAAACTTACTGTAAATAAAACCGTGCTTCGCTTGCTACCACTGGCTTCTTTTAATTTTTTTTCAACATCCAAAACTGGCTCCACTGGCAATTCCATTCTCGGAAAACCCCCTTTATTTGCAGCTCCTGGTGTATTTAGGGCTGGCTGATTTACTTTTTCACCTTCTTGATTAGCTTTAGCTATTTGAACATCTCCACTTTGAAAATTAGTATTTGTACTCAAAAATGGACTATTGCTTTTTAGGCTAGCATCACCGACTAAATTATTCTCTTTCGCTAAAACTTGACGCTCTACATCATTAGCTAAATCATCTTTCATGGTATGAATTTTGGCTAACTTAAGCTCTTCACTCACTATTGTATTTTTTTTGGTTTCCTTATTAAACATATTTTAAAGAGAATAATTTACTACTCTCTTATATTACAATATTTTTGATTTATTGCCAAATATATTTTCAAATAAAAAAGCAATCTTTTTAAAATAGATTGCTTTTTTAAAGTTTTTTTATAAATTGAATTAAGAACTAATCATTTTTCTTAACGTCTTTCATTGAAAGATTAATTCTTCCCATTTTATCAATTTCTTTAACTTTTACCATTACCATATCATCCACCTTAACTACATCTTCTACTTTATTAACTCTCTCGTTGGCTAATTCAGAAATATGGATTAATCCATCTTGTCCTGGCAACAATTGAGCAAAAGCCCCAAAGTCCATTATTTTTACAATTTTAGCATTAAATATTTCTCCAGCCTTTACTTCTCGGGTAAGATTTTCTACCCATTCCCTGGCTTTATCAGCAGAAACTTGATCTGGGGAAGTAATGAAAACTAATCCACTATCCTCTATATCAATTTGCACTCCAGTTTCATCGATAATTTCATTGATAACTTTACCACCCGGTCCAATAACTGAACGAATTTTATCAGGGTTGATTTGAAGAGTAATGATTCTCGGAGCATACGGAGACATTTCTTTTCTCGGTTCAGAGATTACCTTAAGCATTTCACCCATTATAAACATTCGACTTTCTTTAGATTGCATTAAAACACTCTTTAACATATCCAAAGTAACTCCATCTAATTTTACATCCATTTGCAAAGCTGTTATTCCCTTCTCTGTTCCAGCTGCTTTAAAGTCCATATCTCCATAATGATCTTCCATTCCTTGAATATCACTTAGCACTTTAAATTCATTATCATTTTTTCCAACAATAATTCCCATAGCAATTCCACTTACCGGTCTCTTTATTGGCACACCCGCATCCATCAATGAAAGTGTCGATCCGCAAGTGGAAGCCATTGAAGAAGAACCATTTGATTCAAGAACTTCAGAAACTAAAAGCATCGTGTAAGGGAATTCCTCTTTAGAAGGAAGCACTGGAACTAAGGCTTTTTCTGCCAAAGCACCATGACCAATCTCTCTTCTGCCTGGTCCGCGCATAAAACGAACTTCTCCCACAGAAAATGGAGGGAAATTATAATGATGGATATATCTTTTTTTCATATCCACCTCCATTGTATCAATAATTTGCTCATCTCCAGGAGATCCAAGAGTTGTGATTGTCAAAGCTTGTGTCTCACCTCGAGTAAATAATCCTGTTCCATGAGTTCTTGGCAATATTCCTGTTTGAATAGTAATTTTTCTTACCTCTTTAAGCCCTCGGCCATCCGGACGTTTGTCACTCTCAATAATATTTTTATGAATTATTGCGTCACAAACTTCATCCAAAATCAAATTAGCGATATCTTTTCTCTTATCAAAGTCTTGAGGGTAAGTTTCTTTGATATAAGCCATTACTTCGTCCTTAATTTCTCCTACCGCTACTTCCATCTCTTTCTTAGCTTTAATATATAGGGCTTTTTCAAGTTTTTCAGTCATGAAGAGCTTTTTGATTTCTTCCTCAAAATCTGGCTCACCTTGAAGTAAAGCTGGCTCAGACTTTTCCTTACCGGCTTCTTTTTGAATATCTTTTATAAAGGCAGCGATTTTCGATAGAGCATTTTGACCAAATTCAAAAGCTACCAGCATATCCTCTTCGGAAACTTCCTTAGCTGCCGACTCTATCATATTGGTCTTTTCTTCTGTTCCTGCCATTACCAAATTAAGGTCACCTTCATGCAAATCACCATTAATAGGATTTAGTGTTAACTCCCCGTTAACTTTTCCCACCTTAACTGCAGCAATTGGACCATTCCAAGGAATATTAGAAATAGATAAAGCTGCCGAAGCGGCAATAATCGAAACAATATCAGGATCATTCTCTCCATCGATAGAAAGCACTGTGATTATAACCTGCACTTCATTTCGCATTCTACCATTAAAAAGCGGTCGAATTGATCGGTCAATCATCCTACCAGTTAAAACAGCATCATCAGAAGGGCGCCCCTCCCTTTTAATGAATCTTGATCCCTTTATTTTTCCCGCAGCATAATAGCGCTCTTCGTAATCCACCATCAATGGGAAATATCCCATGTTGCTAGCTGCTCCTGTTTTCATCACGGCTGTAGCTAAAACTACTGTGTCACCGTAACTAACCTTAACTGCTCCACTGGCTTGCTTAGCAAGAACTCCGGTTTCTATACAAAGTTCCCTGCCTCCAATTTGGAGGGTCCATTTTTTCTCTTCCATATTTTACTTTTGTTTTTGAAAGACTCTTGAAACAAGGAACTTGGTGTGATTATTTGAAATCACCTCAAATTTCAGGTTTCAAGCATAAGTTTCTTTCAAAAAACAATTTTTTTAATATTATTTAACTCCTTGTACTATAGTTT
>JBAQFQ010000030.1:0-13517 GCA_049287345.1 Candidatus Moraniibacteriota bacterium | reverse complement strand
CTTGGACGGTTCCACTTAGCTTCCCATGTTTTATTCGGGCGACTTTGAGGATTTATCTTGCTAAATCCATAAAAACACAAGCTCGATAGTTGGTGAGGCTATGTCTGCGCTTGATTAAATTTTCTCTATATGGTATTATATACCGTTAGTAGTAAATTGACAAGAGGCGAGGATAGTAGATATTTCTTTATATTAAGGAGGCTAATATGTATGACATAGCTAAATACGATGTTCTTATTATTGGTGAGTCGCAAGTGGTATCGGAAGGTGAATATTTTGTCATTGAGCCATGTGTTGGTGGAATGGCTTCGGGAATCCAAATGAAGTGGAGAATTCGCTACACGGACAAAGACGGGAAAGAGAGGGTTCTCGTTGTTATGAACAAAGTATTATTTACTATTTTCGAGAAATATTATCTTATTGATCATACGGGGGAAAATTATCTTATTTATCTAACGATTTAATTTTGCTGCTTTAAACATCACTAGCGTTGACGGGGCAAAGCTTAATTTTAAGCTTTGCCCTTTTAAAATTTATAAAAACGAGTCAGTTACAATTTTTTGTAACTGACCCGATGAGGCACACACTCAAGCTTTTGTAACTTCCTTGATTCTTTGTTTTTGTTCATCCACAAAGGTTCTGACTGGATGAATCAAAGGATTCATGTCTTCGGTGTGAATTATCCGAAATTCATTTTTTCCTTCTAAAGAAAGCAAGGGGGAGAAACTTCCAACCACTAAATAGCGTATTTCTAGGGCACAGGCAATGTAAAAAAAACCTGTATGAAAAATTTCTAGATTGCGCACTCCACCTTCAGGAAAAACCACCAATGAACAATCTTTTTCTTTTTGCATGCAAGAGATAATTTTTTGACAGCGACCACTGCCAGAATGATTAATGAGCAAATGACCCATTTCTTGCAGGGACTCCCTCCAGCCAATATCATAAGCTAAAGTAAGAAAGTTTCTTTCCCTCATAGCTTCTTTTAGTAGGAGTTGTCTGACAACAGGAAACCAAAAAGATGGAAAATTTCTGTAATTTCCGCCCTTTAGTCCACTGATATCTTTTGCTGGCAAAGACAATGCGTCTTCGGCAGCTGGATGATTAGCAATTAGCATAACTCTTTCATCTGCTGGCAGATTGACTATATCTGTCTGGATGGAGATAAACTCTTTGAGTTGTTCGTAGAGTTGGTCAATACTAATTTCTCCTCGAAAGTACTGGTGTGAAACTTCTAGGTACCTCTTCCGTTCTTCTTGCATAAAATATTTCGCGCTCCTTTTTCTGGTTGTTATTTATGTGAGGGGACTGTATCTATAAGTTTGTATTTGCATCTTAGCATTTAAATATTTTACTGACAAGATTATCAAAAGAGCTCAGTGGCTCATCAAACCAATGATTTCCCTCTAATTCGATAACTGAATTTTTATTTATTTCTTTTTTGAGAAAGTGGATATTTTTTTGGGGTATAAAATCATTAGTAGGTCTAATTATCAAGCAGGATTGTTTTATGTTGGAGAGGCTTTTTGTTAAATCAAATTTTTCATAAGCCGTAACCCATTGCTTATTTAGAGTTCTAAATTTATCCTTGGAAACCTGGCAACTAATTTCTTGGCCACCTTTAATTAATTGAATTGAATTTTTATCAATTCTGGGGAGGATAATTTCAGCAATGAAAATTGCAGGAGCTAGTAGAATTATTTGGGTATTTTTTTTAAAGCTAGTGTGAGCTTTTAGCGTTATGGCGCAACCCTGAGAGTGGGCGATAATGATTATTTTTTTTAGAGGGTACATTTTTTTTATTTTGGCATATTCCTGCTTGAGATGAGAAACCATTTCTTTGGGGTTAGCTAAATATTTATCAGTGGCACCGTGACCAGCAAATTGAATGCCATAAACATCCCAATGTTTTTTTAGGATAAAATTATATATTTTTTTTATAAAACCCTCGGTATAATTACCCATAAAACCGGGGACAATTAAATAAAGTGGATCTTTTGTCTGGGGATTGATATTTTGAATATTTTTTTGCATGAGAATTTATTTTTAAATAAAGTTAGTCTTTTGTTAATCTATTATATAATTTTAAGTAAATAAAGAGATTTTGGCAAATGCATGGGTGAGGGGTTTTTAAATGGAGATTGGGCGGATAAAATATATTGACAATAGTGGTTTTTTGTAGTATTCTAATGGGAAACAAAAAAAGCACATTTTCAAAGGGGAAGGGGAAGTAGCTAGCTCAATCTTAGATGAAGGAGTGGGGCCATGGAAGAGAATATCAGGAGTTTTTTGCTTGCCGGTGAGAATATTCAAACCTTTTTATTGATTATCATCGCTCTTATTTTAGGATCCTTGATCGCCATAAGTTATGGAGCATCGCAGCATAAAAAGTTTGTAAAAGTTTGGCTTAAAGAGCTTGCTGGGCTTATAACTGAGTTGAACCAGAGTGGATTGGTAGTGGTCGAGACCTTGATAGACATCGCCATGATTAATGCTAACAAAGAAGCGGCCCTGGCAATTGGCATGGTGAAGCAGCAAATCGAAATTGGAAAAAATGATGTAGATTTTTTTTCCAAGTTGCAAAATTTTATGCAGGAAATTAATGATCATAATCACACGATGGTATTGAATAGTCATTACGCCCAGGTTAGGGATGCGGTGAATGATAGCATCGATCTAGTAAAGAGCTACACGAAGATCGGTAATCTCGAAGATCTTCCGCTGATGGCCGTGGAGATCGATGCAGCTAAGCAGCAGATTGAAGCGGCGGTCAGTAATTTAAAGGGGATTCTTTATGGCCCTAAATCAGAGCCATAAAATAAAAAATGAATATGTACACAAAACCCTCTAGTTGGTAAAACCAATTAGAGGGTTTTTAAATTTATTTAAAAAATAAAAAAGTGGGGATGTGGATAACTCTAAAAAATGGCTCAAAATGGGGTTAAATTTTGGGGCTTGTCAGGTTTTTGTCTTGTGGTATAATGGCTAGGTAATACACAAGATGTAGTGTAAATGTTGATTTAAACATAAAAACAGTCAAATAGCAAGGGTCTTAAATTGCCCATAAATTAGCTGTCTAAAATGTAAAAATAAAAATATGATTTGTCCAGCTTGTAATCACCCAGACACCAAGGTTGTCGATTCTCGAGACACCAACGATGGGCGAGCCATTCGTCGTCGCAGGGAATGTGAAAAATGTAAGGAGCGTTTCAGTACTTATGAAGAGGTGGAAATTATGCGATTGTTGGTAACAAAAAGAAATGGAGAAAAAGAAGACTATAATCAAGAAAAGATAAAAAAAGGAATTGATAAATCTTTGGAAAAAAGACCGGTCAGTCAAGAGAGAAAAGAAAAGCTTGTTAACGAAATAGAATACCAAGTTTATCTAAAAAGTAAGCAAGGAGAAATTTCTAGTCGAGATGTGGGAAAAATAATTTTGGATAAATTAAAAGAAGTGGATGATGTGGCCTACCTGAGATTTGCTAGCGTGTATAAATCTTTCGGTAGTCTGAGTAGTTTTAAAAAGGAATTGGAAAAAATGGAGGAAAAATAATTTTTTTAATATATAAAGTAAAAATAATTTCTAATTTTCTAAGAAAATAAAATCGCTCTAGTTGAGACTTCGGCGAGACAGTCCGCCTACGCTAAAGCTCCGGCGAGACAAGGGAAAATAAAAAAATATGGCACAAAAGAAAAAAATAACCAAAGAGAATAAAAAAATAGAAAAAAAGGAGGAGGTAAAAAGTGGTGTTTTGCGAGTAATAAAAAGAAGCGGGCAAGTGGTTCCCTTCAATCAAGAAAAAATTGTTAAAGCTGTAACCAAGGCTTTTGAAGAAACTAATGAGGGTAGTCCAAAAGATGCTCAAAAAGTGGCAAAAAAAGTGGTTCAGTTTTTAAACAAAAATTTCCGCAAAGGTAATGTTCCTGAAATTGAGGAAATCCAAGATGCTGTAGAAAAGGTTTTGATGATTTTAGATTTTGAGACAACTGCTAAAGCTTACATTCTTTATCGAGAACAACATCGTAAAGTGCGTGAGACAGAGGAAGTTTTAGATGAAGCAGTTAACTTGGTGGATAAATATATCGATGAGTCTGATTGGCGAGTAAAAGAAAATTCTAATATGGGTTTTTCTTTGCAGGGTCTTAATAATTTTATCTCCTCAGCAGTTAGTTCTAAGTATTGGATGAATCGAGTCTATACAAAAAATATTCGAGACGCGCATGAGGGGGGAGATTTACATGTTCATGATCTCCAAATGGTAGCCGCTTATTGTTGTGGTTGGGATCTACATGATTTATTGATAAGAGGATTCGGCGGTGTACCTGGTAAGGTCCACAGTGCCCCACCTAAGCATTTTCGAGCAGCTTTGGGACAGATGGTTAATTTTATCTACACATTGCAAGGTGAGGCTAATGGAGCGCAGGCTTTTGCTAACTTTGACACATTATTAGCACCTTTTGTTTATTACGATAAACTTAGTTATAAAGAGACCAAACAAGCGATTCAAGAGTTTGTTTTCAATATGAATGTGCCAACTCGTGTCGGCTTTCAAACTCCTTTCTCCAATATCACTCTGGATTTACAAGTGCCTTCTAATTATAGAGACGAAGCAGTAATTATTGGTGGCAAACCACAAAAGAAAAAATATAGCGCTTTTCAAAAGGAGATGAATATGATAAATAGAGCTTTTGCAGAAGTGATGAGTAGTGGAGATTCTCAAAATCGTGTATTTACCTTTCCTATCCCAACTTATAATATTTCCAAAGATTTCAACTGGGATGATAAGGCTTTGACACCGATTTGGGAAATGACCGCCAAGTATGGTATGCCATATTTTGCAAATTTTATCAATTCAGATATGAGTCCTGATGATGCTCGAAGTATGTGTTGTCGCTTACGTTTGGACAATCGAGAATTGCAAAAAAGAGGGGGTGGACTTTTTGGCGCTAATCCAATGACCGGTTCAATTGGTGTGGTAACTATCAATATGCCGAGACTAGGTTATTTATCTAAGGATAGAAATGAATTTTTAACTAGATTAAATAAATTGATGGACATTGCCAAGGAGAGTCTAGAATTAAAAAGAGTTTTTATTGAAAGATTGACCGAAGCGGGACTTTATCCATATTCAAGACATTATTTAAAGGATATTAAGTTAAGACGAGGGACCTATTGGGGGAATCACTTTTCGACTATTGGCTTGGTGGGAATGAATGAAGCTTTACTAAATTTGATTGGTAAGGATATCACTACTAAAGAAGGAAATCTTTTTGCCCAAAGAACACTTAATCATATGCGCAATAAAATGATTAAGTATCAAAAAGAAACTGGCAACATGTATAATCTGGAGGCGACCCCAGCAGAAGGCACAACTTATCGTTTAGCTAAACTCGATCAAAAGAATTTTCCAGACATTATTTTTGCCAACGATGAATCAGTAAAAGCCGGGGCGGCAGAGCCTTATTATACTAATTCTTCTCAATTACCAGTTGGTTATACTAGCGACATTTTTGAGGCCTTGGAACTACAAGATAATTTGCAAACTAAATATACCGGAGGAACAGTGTTGCATGGATTTTTGGGAGAAAAAATTAATGATACTGAGGTAGTAAAAAATTTAGTAAGAACTATCGCTACCAAGTATGCGCTACCATATTTCACCTTTACCCCGACATTTAGTATTTGTCCAGAACATGGTTATCTTTCCGGAGAACATCATGTTTGTCCAAAATGTAAAATTGCCAAGAAAAAGGATGAGGTGAGGTTTGAGAAAGTAGCGTAACTATAATACGTATAATGCAAATGAGATTAAGAATTTAGGAATGTAGGAGTTTAGGAGTAGGGAGGCTAATTTGCTTGTTCAGAAACAATTAACTGCTCTAAAAAAGGGCGTTTAACATAACCCCAGTTAAATATTGCGAGGTATCGCAATTTAACGGGGTAAATAATAAAAAATAAAAAATAAATTTGCAATCTGTAAGATAATTACATTTTGTAGATAAAAAAAACTATGAAGAACATAACTTGTCATGATTGTGGCAAAAACTTAAGCAAGGGAGATGAATTTGTGCGATTTGAAGGAGCTGCTACCAAGGAAGAAGCAATTAAATGTAAAGATTGCTTTGAGACCAGCCCAGTTTTGGAAAATTTTCAGGCTTGTGATGTGTACAGTCGAGTAGTTGGTTTTCATACTCCAATTCAAAGATGGAATAAGGGTAAATCAGCCGAATGGACAGATAGAAAGACTTTTGTGGTAGAAGTTCCTGGTTGTGCTTGCTAGATATATCGAATAGAGAAAAAGATAGTAGGGCGATTTCTGTTATCAGAAATCGCCCTAAAAAGACCCCTATTGTCCTTTTATTAAAAATCTGTGAACCGTGAACTAATAACTAAAAACTATAAGTAAGGTCTGTGAACCGTTAACTAGAAACTAAGAACTAACAATATGGTTATTGCCAGTTTTCAAAAATTTACCCTAGTGGATTATCCTGGAAAAGTTGCCGCCACAGTTTTTACTGTGGGGTGTAATTTTCGTTGCTCTTTTTGTCATAACCCTGAATTAGTTTTGGGCTCACAGTTTACGGTTCATGGTAATGACAACGAGAAAGAATTTTTCAAATTTCTTAAAAGTAGGAAGGGAAAATTAGAAGCAGTCTGTATTACGGGAGGAGAACCAACCTTGCAGAAAGACCTGTTGGAATTTATGAGTAAGGTAAAAAAAGAGGGCTTCTTGGTAAAATTAGATACTAATGGAATGCGGCCAGATATCTTGAAAAAAGCGTTGGACGCAAAAATTGTTGATTATGTAGCAATGGATATAAAAAATTCTCTCAAAAATTATGAGAAAACAGTGTGTACAAAAGTTGATTTAGAGAGAATAAAAATGAGCGTGGAACTGATTAAGCATAGTAAAATTGATTATGATTTTCGCACTACAGTCGTGCCAGGAATCCATCAGGAAAAAGATTTTGAAGATATCGCTCTTTGGATTGGAGGCGCAAAAAGATATTTCTTGCAGAGATTTAGAGATATGAAGACTTTGGATAATGGCTTGAAAGATAGAATTAAAGGAAAGAAAATAGATTTAGAAAAGATTCAACGAAAAATTAAAAAGCATTTCGGAGAGATGGGGATTAGGGGATAATTTGCAGGAATATGCAGATTTATGTATTTAGGAATATGGGAATATGAGAATTTGGGAGTGGGGGATTTTATCATAATTTGTTAGTTGGTAAAAATCAAAAGTTTAAATAAAAAAAACCGTCCCTAATGGACGGTTTTTTTGGTTTTATGGAAAGAAAATTATTTCCAACTAAATGAATTCAGGAAACTTTGGAAATCTTCTTTAAAGAATTTGTATTGATGCTCACCAGTGCCGCAAATAAAAATATAGAAATTTTTATTATGACCAGCCATAACTTGATTAATCATAGTGCGATTTCCTAGTGGATCAGTAAAGATAAATTCTTGGGAAAAAGCAGTTTCTCCATCAATCTTAATACGTGCATAGCTCAGCAGAGTGAAATCTTTGGCTGATTTAGAAATTTCTTTACTTAGCGCGTCATTAATCTCTTTGTCGCTTTTGGTAAAGTTTATTCCTTTTTTACTAGAACGAATATCGCAGCCTGTGCGTGAGTCAGTTTTTAGTTTTAAACCAGTCAAATAAGTTTCTCCATAACTTTTTTCCTCTCCATTATCTATTTCATAGTATTCTGGATATTTAAAGCTGAAGTTTGGTCCAATATGACTATATTTTTTGTAGGATATTTTTTCTACAAAAATATTAGTTCGGAGACCAAAGATATCTCCTGCGAAATAAATAATTATTCCCAGGCAAACGAGGGTTAAAATAACGAGATTAGTTATTTTGCCTGCTTGTTTTAGATATTTTTTCCAATTCAAATTAATCAGAATTTTCATTTGAAAGAAATATTTTTTTAATTTATCAAGAAGGGATTTTTTTGAATTTTTTTCTAAATTTTCAAAAGTCTCAGCTTGATTTTTGTTTAATTCGTCCATATATTTTTAGAACAATAGATATTTTTCAAGAATTATGGGCAAGTAGTACCAGTAACTATTCCATGACTAATATTGATATCACAGTCATTGCCGTCGCTACCCTTTACAGTAATATCACTATTGTGTCCGTTAGAAGATTCAACCTGACCACTAATTATTCCAGAAGCATTAAGGTTATCAACATTATTGATATCATGGCTATTCATATCCATGCTACCACTAGCCTCAAAGGAACCAGTGATGCTTCCAGTTGCAGTAAGATTATCAACATTATTGATGTCATGACTATGTAGGTCAAGATCGTTTCTGAAGTCAGCTGCGCCAGTGATATCAATTCCTCCACTAGAAACCAAGAGTTGATTTCCAATAGTAACTGTTCCAGTAGTAGTTACGTTGCCACCAACAGTTAGGTTGTTATCAACATCTAATGAATCTAGAGTTGCATTTCCTGAAGTAATCAAAGTTGTAAATGTAGCAGTTCCTGGATTAATATCACCAATAGAAAGGAATTCAGCTTTTCCATCACCAGCGATAGACCAGTCTGCATCAGTTAGAGAAATGTTGGCGCCTGAGTTACCAATATGAATTTCTGCAGAATCACTACCAGCAGTACCCAAGTTAATAGTTGAGTCTGGACCAGCGGTGTTATCAGAATTCGTTAATCCACTTAGGAAGTTAACTGTATCAGCATAGATAGTTGACCATCTTGAACCAGATGTTCCCAAAGATCCTCCAGTCATATTTCCTTCTACATATAAATTAGCTTTACCTGCGCCAGTGTTAGTTATGAACACATCAGAATCAGTCGCATCAGCAGCAACTTCAATGTTCATAGTATGGCTAGTTGAGGAAATATCTCCGTTATTTAAAGTAGCTGTGCCATCAGTGATTGAAGTGGCAGTTAAGTTTTGTGATTGAATATCTCCAGTTGTTGTTACATCAATATCTGTAGCTAAGTCAGCTCCAGTAATTGTTCCATCTAAGATTTTATCAGAAGTAACTGCATCAGCTGCTAACTTAATGTTAGTAATGGCACCGTCAACAATATCATTAGCCATATTAGCTGTGGCAGCTAGAGTAGCATTAACTGCATTTGTTGCATCGGCTACTACACCAGTAATTTTTGCTCCAGCTAAAGAAGTTATCCAACTTGGATCAGCGTAAGAACTAGTAATATATACTCCATCAGTAACAGTATCAGCATTACCAGTTAAGTTTCCTGTAACATTTCCAACTACATCACCTGTAACATCTCCAGTCACGTTTCCAGTTACATCACCAGTAACATTTCCAGTTAAGTCACCAACAAAAGTTGGAGCAGTAAATGTTCCAGTTGTTGTTACATTAATATCGGTAGCTAAATCAGCTCCAGTAATTGTTCCATCTAAGATTTTATCAGAAGTAACTGCATCAGCTGCTAACTTAATGTTAGTAATGGCACCGTCAGCGATAGTTGCTGCTACAGCTCCCACTATTTTTGATCCATCTAATGAAGTTATCCAACTTGGGTCAGCATATGCTCCAGTAGTGTAAACTCCATTAGTTACTGTATCTGCATTACCGGTTAAATCACCAGTAACATTTCCAGTTAAGTCACCAACAAAAGTCGGCGCAGTAAATACTCCGCTAGTATTAATAGATATATCAGTAGCAAGGTCATTACCAAGGATAACGCCATCTAAGATTTTATCAGAAGTAACTGCATCAGCGGCTAACTTACTATTGATAACAGCTTGATCCGCTAACTTAGCTGGATTGATAGCACTGTCAGCAATTTTTCCATTGGTAATAGCTGCATCTAAAATTTTACTGGTAATTACTGAATCATCAGCTAATTTGGAAACAGTTACCGCTGCATCTAAAATCTTGGCGGTGATAACACTATTATCAGCTAACTTTAGTTCAGTAATTGCGCCATCCTCAATTTTTGCAGTAGTTACCGCGCCGTCAGCTAGCTTGATAGTCACCACAGCTCCGTCGGCAATTTTTCCACTGGTAATTGAGCCATCCAAAATTTTAGCGGTGATAACACTATCATCAGCTAATTTTAGAGTAGTAATAATTCCATCCATTAAGTCAGCGGCTAGAATTGTGCCGTCTACAATTTTTCCAGTAGTTACACTATCATCAGCTAATTTAATAGTCGTGATAGCTCCATCTTGTAATTTTCCTCCACTAATAGTGGCATCCAAGATTTTTACATCAGTTACTGAACCATCAGCAAGAATAGCAGAGGTAACAGAAAGGCCCTGAAGTTTAGCGGTCGTTACTGAATTATCAGCTAATTTTATTCCAGTAATTGCTCCGTCTTCAATTTTTGCAGTAGTCACTGCGCCGTCAGCTAGCTTGATAGTCACCACAGCTCCGTCGGCAATTTTTCCACTGGTAATTGAGCCATCTAAAATAGTCGCCTGGATAACAATACCATTAGCCAATTTGGCTGAAGTAATTGCTCCGTCTTTAATATCAGAGCTCTTAATAGAATTTTTTAAATTTAATTTTTTATAAGCAATATCTGCATTGTTGGAAATATCACGATCTTTTATCTTATTAAAGATACTTACAACATAGCGTTGGCCATCAACTAATTGAGCTTTTCCATTAACATAGATTTTTTCGATAGTTATTTCTTTGTCGAATGGTTTAGCTTTTGCGTTTAATACTAAAAACAATGACAAGAAAACAAAAAACACCCCAACCGCAAATAATTGTGTGCTTTTTACAAAATATTTCTTGCTCTTTTGAATCAAGTTAAATTGATTCGATCTTTTCTGTTCCATAAGAATATTTCTTACATTTTTTATTAAATTATCGCCAATTCTAATTGACCCTGCAGGCTAGCACAGACCACAGTTTTTGTCAATGAATTTTTTGAGAATCATAGTTGTATCAACTCTAAACATTTGTTAGGATGAATAACTAAGCGAAAGATATTACTTAAATGGATTATAAAAGTTCTTTTAAAAAGGGAATAGGGTAGCTTAAAATTCAAAAAAGGAGCCTCTATGTATCAAGGTTATTTGGAGGGGAGAATTCATGTTGGTAGTGAGGAGAAAGATTTTATCTTCAAGTGCAGAGTTTGTGGTTCTCTAGAATACAGTTTTTTGAATTTGAATTTGCATGGCATTCCTAGCGTTTGCTATTGCAGTAATTGTACAACTTTATTTCTGCAAGCAGATAAGTTTACGCAGGCTAAATCTAGCGAGGTCTAAATTAGGCCTTTGTAGACAAGGAGGCGATTTTTGTTAAGACAAAAATCGCCTCCTTTTTATAAAAATAAGCATAGAATAGGGGGCGTCTTTTGAGCTTAAAATTGCTTGAAAAAAAGATAGTTTTAGGTTAAGCTAAGGGGGATGTAAATTTATTAATGTTTTAAAAGTTTATATGAAATATTTTAAAATTAGCGGAGGAAAAAAATTGAGTGGTAAAATTGCAGTGAATGGCTCAAAAAATGCGGCAGTGGCTCTTTTCGCGGCAGCGATGATAAATAAAGGAAAGACTACTTTGCGAAATGTTCCTCAGATTGAAGAAGTTAATCGTTGGGTGGAAGTTTTAGAAAGCATTGGTGTAAGAGTGGAGCGTCAGGAAAAGACAATCACTTTAACACCACCAGCTAAGATTGAAATAGAAAATATCAACAAAGAGGCGGCTCAAAAAACGAGAAGCGCGATTATGCTAATTAGCGCCTTGGCTAAAAATTCAAAGAAATATCTTATCCCGCAGGCCGGTGGTTGTAAACTGGGAGCACGAACAATTAAGCCGCATCTTTTTGTGGTTGAAAAATTTGGCATAAATATCAACGTAACTGAGGAGGGTTTTGAAGTTGATGCTCAAAATTTTAAGGCAGCTGATAAAGTTGTCTTATATGAATCAGGCGATACAGTAACGGAGACAGCTTTGATTGCTGCTGCTCAAATTCCAGCGAAAACCATTATCAAAATGGCGACAGCTAATTATATGGTGCAGGACGTTTGTTTTTTTCTAGAAAAACTAGGTGTAAAAATAAAGGGCATTGGTAATGGTACTTTGGAGGTGACTGGACTGGCGGAAATAAATCAAGATGTCGTTTATGAAATTAGTGAGGACCCGATTGAGGCGATGTTTTTTATCTCCAGCGCAATTGTGACGGAGAGTAATTTGATTATTGAGCGCTGCCCAATTGAATTTTTGGAATTAGAACTTTTGAAATTAGAAAAAATGGGACAGCAATACAAAATTCTAAAGGAATATAAGGCCAGAAATGAAAAAACTAATTTAGTTGATTTGGAAATCATCCCTTCTAAATTATCAGCTCCTGAAGATAAAATTCACGGACTGCCTTTCCCTGGTATCAATATGGATAATTTGCCGTTCTTTGTGCCAATTGTTTCTTTGGCAGCAGGCAGAACTTTGATTCATGATTGGTGTTTTGAGAATCGAGCGATTTATTTCTTGGATTTAAATAGACTAGGCGCCAAGATAACTTTACTTGATCCGCACCGAGTGTATGTAGAGGGTCCAGTTGCTTTCAAGGCGGCGGAAATGATGAGTCCACCAGCTCTTCGCCCAGCAGCGATAATTTTAGTAGCAATGCTAGCTGCTCCTGGTAATTCAGTTTTGCGAGATGTGTATTCAATTAACCGCGGGTATGAAAATTTAGAGGAAAGATTGAGGAGTATTGGAGCGGATATTGAGTTGAAAGATGATGAGGCGAGTTTAGAGATATAATTTTCAATGTCCAATAATCAATTCTCATTCAATAATCAATATTAAAATATTCAATTTTGGGTAAAATTAATTATTATATTATTGGTGACTAAGTATGTCATGCTGAACTTGATTCAGCATCTATGTAATATGAAATGCTAAATTGTCTGACTGCGGTTACTATATTGTAAAATTTTTTGTTAAATTTATGAAAAAAATAATACCAGGAAAAGATTATATTGGAGTAGGGGGAGGAGCCTTAATATTTAACAGTAAAAAAGAAATCCTTTTGATGAAGCGAGCTGGAGGAGTAAGGAATAATTCTGGCTGGTGGTCAAAACCAGGAGGTAGGGTTGAATTCGGAGAAACTGCCCTAAAGATGGTAAAGAGAGAGATTAAAGAAGAAACCAACATTGAGATGGATGTTTGGGGAATGCTGCCACATACGGATCATATTATAAAGAAAGAGAGTCATCATTGGCTGGCTGTTAACTTTATTGCTAATTATAAAAAAGGAGAATTAAAAAATATGGAACCCCACAAATGCGATGAATTGGGGTGGTTTGCTTTGGATAAATTACCTAAAAAGATAGAGCAAACAACTAGGGAAGCAATTAAAAATTATAAAGAAGGTAAATATATTAAATTGTAGAAATAATACAAATACACGAATAAATGCGAATTATTGAAAAGATACATCATTAAGATATTAGAAATTAAGAATCGATTCAAAATTCAAAATTTATAATTAAAAATTGCACATGTTTCATGTCATGTGCTCTGTGCTTATATGAAAAAGTATTACGAAGCT
>JBAQFQ010000029.1:0-1806 GCA_049287345.1 Candidatus Moraniibacteriota bacterium | reverse complement strand
TTATTGGCTCCATTTAAAGCTACATTACCAATGTTTACTCCTACTTCCAGGGCTTGGGCTGCCACGTTAGCAGTAGTAAGGAAAATATTATCCGTAGCAATGGCTCCTCGATGAGATCTAAGACTAGTGGCGGAGGCAGCAGAAATTGTGGTAGTGGTGGCGTTGTAGAAATAGTTGGTGGGGGTGAATTGGCTAAGCGCCTCAGCCTTGGGAGTCTGATTTTTATCTAAAAACGACTCATCTTTTATTCCCAGATAGTTTTTGTCCACCACATTGCTATCTCTAAGCTGCTTGATTAATGGGTCTAGCGGAAAATTAGAAAACAGCATCACAAAAATGATACCAAAAACAAATATTTGACGAGCAATTCTTTTAGTAACTCGAAACATAACGATAAACTTTTTCTGATATTTCCTTAATTATTCTTTCCGCATCAACTTCATCATGACCCTGCATCATTACTGTCAAAATATAAGGTCGCTCTAGCACATAGACAATCCCCGAATCTGCATAAATATTATCCTCATAAATTACCCCAATCTTATGGCTAAAAGTAACACTATCTGGTAAACCTCTTGATAAATATTCGTTGGTTTCCGAATGAGCCATCATTTCGACTAATTGCTGTGAGTGCTCCTCGGAAAGAAAGCTAGAATTATACAGTGAACGCCAAAAAATTGAATATTTCTTACCAGTAATTTCATTTTCTGTATTATAAATATCCTCAATTCCCAAATGGTTTAAAACTTCCTCAATGTCACCAGTATCCAAATTTCTAATTAAAATTCCCCGGGCTGTATTATCCGATTTAATCAACATTTCCCGCAATAATTCCTCTACTGTGAAGCGACCCCCCACTGGCTTTTTATACATTTCTCCAAAACGCTCGTCCCGATCCTCTTGGTAGAGAATCATTTCACTATTTAGCTGCCATTTACCATCTTCTATTTTTTTCATTACCGCCATGGCAATTGGAATTTTCATCAAACTCGCTGGCCAAATCGCCATATCTTTATTAACGGCAATATTGGCGCCGGTATTAAGAAACTCAAAATAAATCGAGATATTAGGATCAGTCTCCCCCATCTTGCTAAGCTCATCCCGCAAAGGTTGTACATTAACAATCAAATCTTCTTTATTATAAAGACTTCGAGCAGGACTAATTAGCGGGTAGGCTTTCTTTAATTTCAAAATCGCCGCTTTTTCATCATATCTTTTGGCCAAAAAACAATTAGCACTAAAGATTAATAAAATCCCGATAATCAACCATAAAAAATGCTCTCGCGTGATTTTTTTACCCCTTAAAAATTCCTTAATTTTATTTTCCTTTTTATTTTGCATATTTTATTTAACCCCAAAATAGCTATTTAAATAAATAGCTTCAAGAAATATTTTTCTTTTTAAATTATAGCATAAAAATCTTGGAGCATGAAATTCATGAAGCACATATAATGGAACATTTTAACATTAGCCGATACAGAGTCATTAGTTAGCTGCAAACATTCGTTGAGCTATAATTTTAAATTTCTAATTTTGAACTTTAAATCAAATCTTAATTTTTTAATTATCTAAACATCAGATTATTCTAATCCAACTTTATTGATATTTCTTAAAACATTAAGTTATTATAAATTCACTCAAAATTCAAAATTAGAAATTTAAAATTTATGTTCCTTCTCTCTTGCAAAAACTCCCATTTTCCCCCATAATGAAACATGATTTTAAGCTAACTTTTAACTGAAAAAATTATGTTTGATGATAAAATATTTGATAAAATGACGCTCCACGCTAAGCACAGTCTAGAGG
>JBAQFQ010000028.1:0-17870 GCA_049287345.1 Candidatus Moraniibacteriota bacterium | reverse complement strand
GCATTATAATATCTATTCCAGCTATCTTTTTTATATTCATCATTCCAATCTTCAGCTACTTCATCAAATTCCCATATTCTATTCTTATCTTTAAATAATGTTTTTAGTAGATAGTGCCCATTTGAGTTTCTTGTTTTTGAGATTATAATTTCTTTTTTGTTGAAATGCAGAATGCTTTTTATTTCATCAAAATTAGAAATTTTTGGTTCCTGCTCTTTTTGAGTATGTTTTTTAAGTATTTTGCCATGTATTATTTCATCCTTTTCTTTAAAAAATTTATCCAGCAGTCTAATCTTAACCTTGTAGTTTTCCGTTTGTTGTTCGGGTGATAAATCCATATCAAATATCCAAATTTCTTCAACTGTGAGATATCCCAACATTTCCAATGAAATTAATGTATGTATGAATAAAAAGTCATTACTTAATCCAGGGAAAAGTTCTTCTTGATCTAAATAATCAAAAATAAAGCTACTCCCATAGTCGCTTTCTTTATAAGATAAATCCATAATTAGTTTCTTTTTTTGTTTATCGAAACAATAAAAGTTTTTTTTATCTTTTTGCAAATTATCATCAATAAAATTGGTAATGTAGCTATTTATAAAATTAGCCAAAATCTTTCTATCACTCGGCATTATGTGACTAGAAAATTCAAAAAACTCCATAAAGTTAAGCTTATTTTCATAAAACAAGAAATCAAAAAGCCCAAGTTTATTTCTATAAAATTCATTAATATCCCCCAATATTAATTTTTCTAAGTAGTTGAAAGCTTTTAAATTGACGCTGTCTAAAGCATTATCCTCTTTTCCCTTTTTAAATGCATCGTAGCTAGTTTTATTGTATTGAAAATAGATATCTTTATGGAAAGTTAGGCCATTTAATTTATCTACACCCAGGCTTTTTAATAGATTAAGGAATTTTGCAATAAATGCTCTGCCTGCGTTTGAGGGGATTAAATCATTGAAATCTAATAAATCTTTTCCCGTTAATTTTGAGCCATTAAGATATTTCCATAAAGCATAAACTTCACCATCGCTTAAATATGGTATTTTTTGAGAGTTTTTCATACGAAAATAATTTACCTCTATTTTACTTTAATTTATATATAGTATAATCTAAATATAAGTAAATACAACCTTAAATAAAAGTATAAAAATATGACAAGTAGCAAGGTTAAAAAAATAACTTGTGGGGTCTACATTGATGGATCAAATATATTTGGTGGACAAAAAGAGGCAGGCTGGTGGATTGATTTTGATAAATTAAAAAAGCATCTAAAGTCTAATTATAGGCCATTATTTTTTAATTATTATGGTGGAGTAGATAAATCACCTAGTAATATTGAATATAAAAAGAAAGCTGATTCTCAGCAAAGGTTTTACGATAAATTAAATGGTTGGGGATATAATGTTATAACAAAGCCTTTAAAATATATTCAGACAGGGGATGGCATTAAAACCAAATGTGATATGGATGTTGAAATATCTATGGATATGCGGGATGATAATGATTCAGAACTAATTATTATTTTCACTGGTGATTCTGACTATTGTCATTGTTTAAATAAAATTCATTCAGGGGGCAAATTTATTCGAATTTACTCTTTTAAAGAGAGATTATCCTGGGAGCTTAAAGATTTTGCAATAAAGAAACCTAGGTGTAATTATAGGTTACTTGACGAAATGAGAGAGGAGGTTGAATATGTTAAAAACCTTGACAATAATAACAATAAATGAGTATACTGATAATAACAGACTTCACCCACCACTTTTTTAGATGGTGGGGTTTTTTATTGGGTTGTAATTATATTATTTAATGCCATATCTATCTTAATCCAATTTAGTGTTCTGAGCATATCCACTAACTGGAGCCATGTAATAAAAAACTGTCCTGTTTGTAAGGACGGTTTTTTTGTTTGGTGGTGTGATGGAAAAAGTAGCGTTAATTCTGTTGGTTTTTAGGTTATAAATTAAGATCCATGCTATACTTAGCGCGTAATCTTTTTTGTAATTTTTATTAATAAAGAAATTAAATGAAAAAAATAATTATTGTAGCTATAGTTGGGGTTGTTTTATGTGGAGGTATATTATTTTTTATTATTAATAATAAGCAGAGTTTGGGGGAGAGTCAATTACAAAATCAACTTGTTTTAGAACAAACTTATAATATTTCTAGGGAATATATCGGTTTACGTTATCGGACGGATAACGTCCTAGTTGAGGCTAGGAGTTTTTCAGATTATGCTGCTTGGAAAAATGAGATGGCAGAAGTGATGCAAAACTGGGAGAAGTTGGAATTAAAATCAGCAAATTTAGAAAAATCAGCAATTGAAATGGCAGAAGAAAAAGTAAGCTTTGATATTATTTCTCAAACACACGCTTATGACAAAAAAGAAATCTCTGATGTTTTTGATAATGCTCCGGCAGGAAAAAAGATTAGCACTTTGTCAAAACATTTAGGAGTCGATGCCAAGCGAGCTTTTAAAATTCTTCAGCAAGATCAGGCTCAGGTAGAAGCCGATGGTTGGAATGAAGCGGGCGACACTTTTCAAAAACTAGAAACTTCAGCCACGGTTATCAAAGATGGATGTAAGGTAGCAGGATTTATCGGGGGAGTTATGGTAACCGGAGGGGTTTCAGGTTTAGCGGCTGGCTCAAGTCTGGCGCAGGCGACAGTGGTTATTTCTGGAGCAGATCTGACGCTAGAAATTGCTGATGATGGAGCAAAAATAGCCCTAGGAAATCACAATAAAATATCCGCTATTGTGAACGATGTTCGTAAAGTAACGGAGCCAGTAGCTACGCTTTTGACTATCTCAGATATTCCCAATAACCTAACTAAAAACCTAGATAAATTTAACGCCGTGATGGTGGTATTAGATCAATTTAGGGGTGCGGCTCAAGAGGGGAAAATTATCGGCATAGAGTTGCCTGTTTATGCAAAAAAAGCGACAGCCCCAGGAGTTAAAGTAGCTGTTTTACAAAAAGATGAAATAGAAAAATGGCTAAGTGAAAAAGGTATTGATAGTCAGGGGGAGAACATTGAGGAGGTTAAAGAAATTCTAGAGGCTTTGGGAAAAGAAGATGATTTAAGTGAATCAGCCAGTGTTGATAAAGATGTGGATAAAAAAGTTGAGCAAAAAAATATCGAAAACAATAGTGAGAGTAATGCAATTGTCGGAGTTTGGGAGGGTATCATAAGTTCAACTTCTAGCCAGACTGCCAAAGAGGAGAGGGTGCCGATTGTTTTTAACTTAAACGCAGACGGTACGGTTTTAACTACGAGTGAGGTGGGACATTTTAATTCGTGGGAGCAAAAAGGAAATACTATTATATTGCATGCAGAGGCAGAGTTTAAAGATGGTCAATATGAATTTTCTTTAGCGGGAGATACTTTAACATTTATCAAATTAGCAGGACTAGATGAGGAGGGTACTTGGCAGGAAATTTTTGCGGGCGATGATTTTTTCGGGGGAAAATTTCTGGAAATTGAATTGAAAAAGCAGTAGCATTCTTTTTATAATATAAATGATTTATTTGATAAAACTACAAAATTATATTTTTAGAAATTTATCTTTTTTGTTATAATAAAAATACAAATAAAAATTAAACAACCCATTGGGGGAAATAAAAATGAATAAAAGAATAATAGGAGTATCAGTGTTAGCCATTTTTTTATCTAGCACTTTTTTTATTTTTTTTGGAATTAAAATCGCACAGGCTGATCCTGTAGTAATAGAAGTTTCTACTTGTGAGGGTTTGGCTGCTATAAACGATAACTTAGATGGAAATTATTTATTGACGGCAAACTTAAGCTGTGGGGCGGAAAGCATGATTGGTATCTTGGGTGGAGAGGGCTCCAGTTTTCCTTTTACTGGAGTATTTGATGGGGGAAACAAAACAATTACACTAAATATCAATGAGCCAGGAGCTGATGATGTTGGATTATTTAGAATTATAGATGGGGCAACAATAAAAAATTTAAAAATCGCTGGAGTAATTATTGGACAAGATCGAGTGGGGGCAATTGTGGGTTCTTCTTTTGTTGATGGAGATAGCAGCTTTATTATAAATTGTCTTAATGAGGCAAACGTTTCTGGGAATGAGGAAATAGGTGGATTAATGGGAATACCCTTTGCTGGTGTGACATTTACTGGCTCGGGAAATAAGGGGGCTGTTTCTGGTAATGCAAATGTGGGTGGACTTTTTGCTCAAGCGATTGCCAATAATACAATTATTATTTCCATCACGGAGTCTTATAATCAAGGAGATGTCGAAAGTCAGGGAAATGTCGGTGGATTGGTCGCTGTGGTAACATCAAATATTTCTATAAGTATAACTAAATCTTATAATAGCGGTCATATTGAGGGGAAGGGTGATGCAGCTGGGTTAATTGGACATCTAGATGCTGGTGATGAATTGGTGATTTCTCAAAGTTACAATTCAGGCGCGATTGATATGACGGAAAATTATGGAATGTCCTCGGGTGGTATTGTCGGTGGTTCTATGCGATATATGCGACTTGAAGATGTTTATAATACGGGAAACATCAGTTCAGTCGCGACAACGGGAGGACTATTTGGTTATGCGGGAAACGATGTGGATTTAAGAAGAACTTATAACGCTGGGAATATTATCGGTGGTGATAATGTCGGGGGGTTAGTAGGTTTTACTACTTTTATTGATAGAGCGCAGGATTCTTTTAATGTGGGGAGCATTGATGGCTCGGGTGATTACATCGGGATGTTATTTGGTTCAATAGATGACGGCTATGTTGAAGCGGATTACTCTGGACTTTTTACCTATTATTATGCGAGTAATGCAACTGAATATTGCACAGGTTCGGATTATATTCCTTGTGGTGAGGGACACATTATTACTGATGAAGATGGTGGATTGGATTATTTTAAAGAAAACAATATTAATGAACCGATGAATAATTGGGATTTTTCACAGTTACCCATTTGGGCAGTAAAAATTAATGGTTATCCAATTTTTATTTGGCAACCTCAAGACGAAGAAGATGACATAGTGGATGATCAAGATGATTCCGTTGAGCTCAAAGAGGCTAAGATTTATAGTTGGAAAGCTTTCCAATATGCCGATGATAATGGTGCTTGCAGCCAGAAATTGAAATTAACTATTGTAGGAAAGCACCTTACTCGTAACACAAAAGTTTTTATTGGAAATAGGGAGGCGTCATCAGTAGACAGAAAATCAAATAAAAAACTGGTGGCTAAATTTTGTCTGATAAAATTATTGGATATTGATACTGATCATAAGCGAAGTGTCGGTGTCAAAAATCCTGATACTGACAAGGATGAAGCGAGAAAAAAGATAAATTTGGATAATATCATCTTTAGACAAAATATTACTTATAATTTAGACAGCGACTTTTATCAAAATACTCCTGAAGGTGTTAAAAACATTCAAAATAAATTAGTATCCTTGGGATTGCTTGACGCGCAATATGTTACGGGTATTTATGGTCCAATCACGATGGAGGCAGTTAAAAAATTTCAAGCACAAAATGGCTTACCTCAAACAGGATTTGTGGGTCCGTTAACTAGGGAAAAGTTGAGTAAATAAAAAGCATCTTTTCTTTGAACTTAAAAAATAAAAAATACATTTTGCGAATAGTTTCCTGATGAATTTTTTTTGATATTTTTATGGTTATGTTTCATTGACAAATTTCCCCTTTGATGTTATTTTGACTTAAACATTTGTGGGGGGGGTAACGTAGGTTAAAATTATTTCGATGGAGGCTCCAAATGGCAATCTCAAGTAAGGAAAAACAGGAACTGCACAATCAGGCTCAGAATTCTGTAGTGAAGGGTGAAATAAAAATTTTCAATGGTCCTCCTTTGAGAATCTTCGAATCTGCTAAGGACTACGAAGAGCGATTGGGGGCCCACAATGGGGGGTCCAAAAACGGCTATAAAATATTAAACAACAAGTAAGAAACATAAACTTATTGTTTCTGACTGGAAGGCGGTGAGGTTAAATACCAAAATCCGCCTTTTTATATTTTTAATAAATATGCAAAAATGTGATAAGATATCTATTATGGAAGATGAAATAAAAACAATTGAAGATTTGGGTTATGATGACTTTTTTGAGTCTAATCGAGTAAAACTTGGTTTAGCTAGTTTTGATGTTGCTCGGGTAATTACTGAGCACAAAGGAATATATAGAGTTAAGGATATAGAAGGTGAATACTCGGCTAAAATAAAGGGTAAGCAGATATTTGAAGCGATGTCTCGAGAAGATTTTCCAGCAGTGGGGGATTGGGTAAGTATCGCCAAAATGGATAGTGAACAAGCTGTAATTCAGACAATTTTACCGAGAAAAACATTGATTAAACGGAAATATAATAATAGGGATGAAACCCAGATTATCGCTACCAATATCGATACGGCTTTTATCGTGGAGGCGGTGGACAGAGATTATAATTTAAATCGTATTGAGAGATATGTAGCAATTGCTAGAGAGGGAAAAATAAATCCAGTGATTATTATCAACAAAACAGATTTAATTTCCCCAGAATCATTAGCTCTGAAATTAGCAGAGGTGGAAAATAGATTAGGGGGTGTGGAAATTATCGCCACTAGTAATTTAAATGAGGATGGCTTGGATTTATTAAAAAAACATATTGTAAAAAGAAAGACTTATTGTTTTTTGGGTTCATCGGGTGTAGGAAAATCCTCATTGATTAATAAATTATTAGGAGAGGAACTGATTAAAACTGAAAATATCGGACTGCAGTCAGGAAGAGGTAAGCATGCTACCACTACCCGAGAAATGTATTTTTTAAAAACAGGTGGAATTGTTATCGATAACCCTGGGGTGCGAGAGGTAGGCATGACAGATACCGCTACAGGTATCGATGAGTCATTTGATGATATTGTAGGTTTAACAAAAGATTGTAAATATCTGGATTGCACGCATGTGCATGAGCCTGATTGTGCAGTTTTATCAGCCCTGGAGGCGGGTGAAATTGATAGGGGTAAATATACGAATTATATCAATCTAAAAAGAGAAGCTGATCATTTTGCCATGACGCAGCTTGAAAAGAAGGAGAGAAATCGTCAATTTGGAAAGTTTATCAAAAATGCAAAAAAGAGTTTTAAAAAATTTAACTTTAAGGATTTTGGTGAATAGATAGTTAAAGCAAATATTTTTTTAGATCCCACATAAGTAAATTTCTATCGCTCATAACTTCGCTAAGAAATTTTACTTTCTGGGATGACACCTCGCGAGATGTCAGTTTCTTAAGGCTCTTCTCGACTTGCCCGCCATTGCTACAAAGTTGCAGGCGGGGTTGATTTATTTTTATTTTATCCGTAAAGTGTGGACGAAAATGCATTAAGGACATGCTAAATCTAAAAGCCCGCTTAAGGCGGGCAGGGATGACATCTGGACGATGTCATTTTTTGAGCTCTAAATAAGTGCCACCTTGAATTTCTACAAAACCATTATTTTTATAGAAGTTTAGCAGCCAATCGATTTCTGGTTCAGTAACTAGACTAATGTTGGGAATATTTTTTTCTTTTAGTTCACTGGTAATAGATGTGAGTAGTTTCTTTCCTAGGCCATTTTGTCTAAAATTTTCATCAACAAAAAGATCAACAATTATTGCATGTCTAGATAAATCAGAAATGGCACGAATAGCTCCAACTATTTGATGTTTATCATTGTGGGCGAGGCAAATAATTGCGGAATTATCTATGGTACTTTCGGTAACGGGGAAATTGTATTTGGAGGCATAAAAATTAATCAGGTCTCCCTTAAATTTATCAAAATCTCCCTTGGTTATTACTTTTATTTCAATCATATTTTTTTTAAGATTAATTAGTATTATTAAGAGTTGATTAATTATAGCATAAATAAGCGATAAATTTTTTGTTAAGAGGAGGGGTTGGTATTGACACCCCATGGGGGTGTATGATATATTGAAAATATAATAAATAAATTTTTGAATTATGAAAACCCAAAAACAATTAATCAACAATATTATCGGACAATTGGAGGCAATTAGTCGGATGAGTGAGGAGGGTGAAGATTGTCGCAAGATAATAATCCAAATGAAGGCGGCGCGCTCAGCTTTGGCGGGAGTGATGAATAAATATATACAAGAAAATATTTCTCGTTGCTTGAGTTGTAATGAAAAAAATAAAAATAAAAGCAAAGTAGAACTAGAGAGCCTGATAACTGAATTAATAAATAATAAATAATTTTACCAAATAAATATGAAAAAATTTTTACCAAATATATTCTTAATGGCTCTGGGTGCGGGAGGAATTGCTGTGAGTGGTTTTGTCTTTTTGAATTACACTGTCGAGCATGGCAAAGGTTTAATTACCTTTGCTCAATTACACTCTTATAATTTTTCGCTATGGAATCAAATAGTTTATGGTTTTATGGAAATCTATATGGTTATCTTTGCTTTAATCCACTTGTTATTAACAGTTTATCTACTGCCACGTTATTTTAGCTGGGTAAGGACTCAAAAATACCAAGAGATTAAACTTAATCCGTTGTTAAATAGCTCACTACTGATTCCTTTTGTTTCATTTTTTATGACATTTAATGTGGTCTTGAGTGTGGTTCGATATTTTGTCCCAGCTCTTTCTAATAATTTACAATCAATAATGAGCAGTGGCTTTGTTTTGTGGTTGGCTCTCTGGTTAGTGCTTATGTTTTTGGAAATTACCATATTGAAAAATAGTTTTCTGCAAAAATTTGATTTAGAAAAAGTTAATTTTAGCTGGTTAATGCAGCCATTTTCTCTGGGAATGGCAACAGTTACCGGCACAGGTATTGCGGCTATGGCAACTAATCCAAATATCGCCCACGCGGCAGCATTTGTCTCAGCGATTTCTTTTACCTTGGCGATATTTTTATTGATTTTAAAACTGACGGTATTATTCAAGAAATCTTTTTCAATGGGACAGTTACCTGACAATAATTCATTACCCAGTTTTTTTATGGTAATTCCTATTTGGACAGTTTTAGGAATTAGCGCTTTTCGTTATGGACATTATTTAGAGCGTCAATTTGATTTTCATTTGGGTGCATATTTTGTCGGAGTGATTTTGCTAACTTTTGCTTTTCAGACATGGTACTTGTTTTTTAGTCTCGTTTTGAGTAAAGATTATATCTCTAAAAATTTATTTAAAGAGTATCATATTAGTCAGTGGGGATTAGTTTGTCCTTTGGTAGCCTATGGTGTAATGGGGAGCTTTGTTTATGCTAATTTTGTGGCCAATGCTTTTTTACTCAATGTAATCGTGGCGTTAAGCATTTTATTTGTGATTTTTTATCTTTATCTATTGGTAAAGCAACTGCATTGTTGCGGTTTGGTTGTGGCTGAGGATAAAAAATAAACCTAGCTTTAATTGAGGTCTCTTGACTATTGGGTTAATTCTAATTATGATGAATTAAAGTACTTATATCTTTTTCTTTCAAGTAAATCTGCAAGGAGTCATTATCGGAGGGTGGTAAACAATATCATTTTTTAAAGATAAAGTTAATGAAAAAGAGGCCTCTCTATCAACAATCTATCCGCCAATTTTGGGGAAACTTTTTAATCAATCGACCGTACGGGTCGGGGGTGGTGAGAGAGCGTGTCTTTAAGCGGTATTGCCAGTTTGTATCTGACGAGGCTGCTCGAGCTGCCGCCCTTATTCAAGAGCCTTTAAAAATTACAAAAAATACAGAAGCAATCAAACATCTTTTTGGCAAGGATGTTTGTTTTTGTATTAAGACACTTAACCGAATAAATTTAGAGGACAGGGCTATTTTGAATAAGCCAGAAAAATATCGAGATATGATTATTTTACAATTGGTTATTCTGGAAGTACTATATTTTAAAAAATCTAAATTGATAGCTAAGGACATTAAACCTATTAAGAAAAAAATTCCTTATGCCAATGAAATTTTAAAAGTGTGTGGCGCGAGAAAATTAATTAATAAATTGGAAGATTCATTTTTCAATGTGATGCATCCAACACTTTTTATTTATTACACTAAATTATTTAAAGCGAGTCGGAATCGATATCGGCATATTGAGGAGAAAGCTAAAGAGGAACTACGAACTTATCTGAAGCAAGCTAATATTTTAGCTATGGTGGAGTCTCGCACAAAATCAATTTTTAGTTTGCATGAAAAAATTAAAAAGAAAAATATTTTACCTTGTCAGATCATGGATTTAATCGGGCTGAGGGTTTTGGTGGATAAAAAAGAGGATTGTTATCGAGCGCTGGAAGTTATCCTTACAAAATGGTCGACCCAACATAGTCGAGTGAAAGATTATATTGCTATCCCCAAGGATAACGGTTATCAAAGCTTACACATCTCTGGTAATTATGAAAAATATGAAGTAGAAATTCAAATTAGGTCTTTTAATATGCATCATCAAGCTCAATATGGAAAAGCAGCGCATCGCCTCTATAAGGCTGAAAAAATATAGTAATAAAAAAAAGAATATCTCGGATAACTTGCGAGTGAGTTCTGATTTGATGCGAGAGAGATTTTTATCATTGGCGAGCTTGGAACAGTTGCCAGTAAGTTGCTGGTTGCCAGACACTACTTTAACTTTTGTTAATGAAGCTTATCGTGAATTAATAGATAAAAAAGAAGAAGAGTTAATTGGTAAAAAGTGGATTGAGATGATGCCCCTAGAATTGCAAGCTAAAACTTTTAAAACTTATCTTCAATTGGCACAAGAACCAAAATTACATCACGTAGAATATAATATTCGCAGAAAGGATGGCAAGAATCATTATGTTCAATGGATAGATCAGCCTGTTTTAAATAAGCAGGGAAAGGTAGTGGAGTTTTTATCAATAGGTAAAGATATTACTGAACAACAGAAAAATCGAAAAATAATTGAAAACAAAATACTTATTCAAAATGTTGTGGCCACTATTTCTTCTCGATTTGTGGGTAGTTTTGATTTTATCAAAGCTGCTAAGGAATCTTTGGCGGACATGGGTAAATTAATTGAAGCAGATAGGGCTTATCTTTTTTTAGCAGAGGATCATTTTTTTAATAAATATGAATGGTCAGCTAAGAATATAAGTTCCAAGAACTTATTTGACCAATCAAGTATGGGGGCAAGAGGTTGGTGGATGAAAAAACTTGAAGATAAAGAGGTGATTGATATCAGGAAAGTGTCAATTTTCCCGCAATTACCTCCAAAGGAGCGAGAAAATTTAACTAAACTTAAAATTGATTCAATTCTTATTTTCCCTGTTTGTGTTAGTAAAAAATTAGTGGGTTTTTTGGGTTTTGATAATATCAAAGCTTCTTCTGAAAATTGGAATAAGCATGATTTATTATTGCTGCGAATTGCAGCGGAGATTTTTGGCAATGCGCTGGAATTAAAACAGGCAGAAAATGAGAATCAACAAGTGATGAAAAAAGTAGAGCACGCCAAAAAGGAGTGGGAGATTACCGTGGACGCGTTGCCTCAAATTATTTGTCTCTTGGATCAATCTGGAAAAATTATTCGTATCAATAAGACGATAGAAAATTGGGAGGCGGGGGATATTCGATCAGCGAGAAATCAATCAATTCATGAGATATTTCATCCAAATTGTCAAAAGGAAGACTGTTCCTTTCGGCGAGATATTGAAAATATTTGGCTGCAAACCCTAGAGGGCAAGAGTGCAGAAATTTTACACAAAAGTTTGCAGTTTAAAAAAACAATTTGTATTAAGCTACATCCATTAAAGGATAAGCCTAATGAATATGGCTATGCAGCTATCGGCATGATTTATGATATCACTGAAAAGGTTAGTGCTAATAAGAAAATTTTTGAAATGTTTAAATATTTAGGCATTATCAATCGAAAAGTTTCAATTTTATTGGGGATGAATAAGCGCAATGTGATTAAAGATGCCCAAGGTGCCTATAAACATATTGTGCACGCCTCACTGACAATTGCTAGCGCGGCTACTTCGATATTATATCGATTTGATCAAGCAAGTGGTATTTATTCCCTGTTAGCTGCTGATGGTTATGTTCCCAAGGAATTGAAAAATAATTTTCAATTTATTGCTCGCAAGAGTTTTATTTTTGCCGATAGGGTAGCCAAGAAAGGCTTACGGATTCAAGGCGAGGCGAGGAGTGATTTTTTTCTTGAATTTGGTAAACAGAGTGGTCTAGATAAGGTAATGAATACTTTTTTAGTAATTCCTTTGTCTCATCAGGGGAATTTGAAAGGAATTTTATTTTTAGGTTTTAAGAAGCGAAATAATTTATCTACGCAGGAGTTGGAATTTTATGATTTATTTTCCTTGCAGGCTTGTTTGATTTTGATGAATGTTTGGGAGGATAAGTATTATTTTGATAAATAATCAAAAAAAGACTTACTCATAGAGAGTAAGTCTTTTTTGTTTGATTTTTTAGTTTATGAAAGTTAGAGCGGTGCCGCGTTTATCAGCTCGTCCAGTTCGTCCAATGCGATGGATATAATCCTCATAAGTGGCTGGAACATCAAAGTTAATCACATGACTAACATTAGGAATATCCAGTCCGCGAGCGGCGACATCTGTAGCAATTAAAATACTTACATCATTTTCCTTGAATAATTTTAAAGCTCGTTGTCTTTTGCCATGGGATTTATTACCATGGATAGCTTCAGATTTTAATCCGCGTTGGTATAATTTTTTCGAAAGATTATCTGCCCCATGTTTTGTTCGAGTAAAGACTAAAACTTTTTCAAAATGAGTTTGAATTAACATGTTGTGCAAAACTTCTATTTTATCTTCATTAATAGATACTCTGACAATATTTTGCTCTACCTGTTTAGAGGTTTCTCCAGTTTTAATGGAAACTCTTTTTGGATTATTTAAGAATTGACCAACTAAGTCTTCGATTTCTTTATTGAAGGTTGCAGAAAATAATAAAACTTGTCTTTTTCTAGCAACTAGAGATAATAATAACTTTACGTCATTAATAAATCCCATATCCAACATACGATCAGCTTCATCTAGAACTACGTTATTGAAAAAGGAAAGGTTTAGAACTTTTCGAGAAATTAAATCTTTCAAGCGTCCTGGTGTACCAATAACTACATTGGGTTGTTTTCTTAAATTAACAATTTGTCCCTGAATCCCAGCGCCACCTACAACTACTGTAGAGTACAATTTAAGTTGTTGAGTTAAGGCTACGAATTCTTCTTGAATTTGGATAGCCAGCTCTCTAGTTGGAGTAACGATAAGTACTTTCTCTGCAGGATTGTTGAGCATTTTGTGAATCATTGGGATTAAAAAAGCTCCAGTTTTTCCAGTTCCAGTATTAGCTAACCCAATAATATCTTGAGCAGCTAAAATAACAGGAATAGCCTGATCCTGAATAGGAGTAGGGTTGATATATCCTCTTTTAGCAATAGATTTTTTTAATTCTGGATGAATGTTTAAATCAGCAAAAGAATATTGCGGTACAAACTTAGGTGTCGCTCCGATAGCTTCAGCTTGATTGATAAATTTATTGATATCAATTTTGTCGCCAGCAAATTTACGACCACGTGATCCTCGAAAGTTGTTGTTGTTGCTACGAGGTTTAGCAGTAGATTTTTTGTTTTTCCAGCCAGAATTATTGGTGCGAGGCTGACGCACATTGGTTTTGTTATACATTATTTTATCTAATAACATAAAAAATTAATAATTTATGTTTAGATACTAAATGAATAAGCATTAACATAAAAACTAATTCTAACATGTCTAATTAATTTTGTCAATAGAGCTTTCCCGCGGGATGTAATTTTTATCCTTTAGAATAGGTCTATTTGTGAAGAAAGGAATTTATAGGCACCTTCTACTTCACTAGTTTTGGCTGAAATTCCAGGCAAGCGATTTACTTCCAGGACGTAAGGTTTTTGATTATTTTTATCAATAATAATATCAGAACGAGACCAGAGTAATCCCAGTAGCTGACTATTTTTTATCGCTATATCTTTGATGGATTGGGGAATTTCTGCTGGATCAACAAAGACTTCTTGGGCACCATTGCAGGTGTTATTTCTAAATTCACCTTGGCAAGGATAGCTTTTTTCTCCAGAAACCACGATGCCATTGGCGACCATAATTCCCCAATCATATTCATTGGCAATATATTGTTGAAAAAGAAAGCTTTTATGTTTAGGTAATTCCTTTATTTTAATCAATAATTCAGTTTGATCTTTTATAATTAATGAATGGGCACCACGAGAGCCGCGAATATCTTTGATAACTAACGGGTAACCACAGGTTTCTTTTATTTGAGCAAGATTTTTTTCTATATCTTTGCTTCCAATAAATAAAGTGTCTGGACTAGGGACATTATTAAGAGCCATGATCATATGATCAGTTAGTTTGGAGGTTCCCTTTTCAACATGAGTGCTGGGGATTTTATGTTTGTCTAAATAGAGTTGGACGGCATAAGCTAGATCGCGTGAACCCCAAGATGAGCATAGCCAAATAAAGGAAAAATCTCGAAGATTGATGCCCTTGTGGGTTACCGTGGCTTGGTTGTTTTTAAAGATGATGGCCAAGTTTTTAAATTGACCCCTGGTAAGAATCGTTGAAAAGGGTAACTTATCAACAACTTGTTGCATATTGGGCACAGAAGGTAGGATGAGTAGTTTTAGGTTTTTTTTGGTCATATAAAAATATTAATGGATAAAAACCATTTATGACCGAAAGCAATTATTTCGCTAAAATTACTTGTGCTCGGGCTAGATAGTTTCGTTAGTATACCCCAAAAAAATTAAATTGTCAAATTGCTAAATTAAACATATTGAGAGACAACTTCACTATTGCTAAAGAATTATCAAAGTTGTAGTATAAATAGGTAAAATGTTAGTTTAAAATTATAAGGATTATGACAACAACAAAATCAAAAAAAGAAACAGTTTGTGTAATTGGATTGGGGTATGTTGGTCTTCCTTTGGCAGTAAGAGCTAAGGAACGGGGTTATGAAGTTATTGGTATCGATTTGGATAAAAGAAAGATTGATCTCATCAATAAAAAGAAAACTCCAATTGAAGATGAATTTTTAAAAGAAAATTTACCTAAGTTTCCATTTCTAGCCACAGACCAAGCGGCGGAAATTAAAAAAGCTGACATTGTTTTGATTTGCGTGCCAACCCCAGTAGATCATTTGTATTTGCCAGATTTGCGACCAGTGGAGGGAGCCTGCAGAATGGTAGCGGAAAATTTGAAAAAAGGAGCTTTGGTAGTTTTAGAATCTACTGTTAACCCAGGAGTTTCAGAAGAAGTCGTGCGACCAATTTTTGAATCCTATGGTCATAAAATTGGACAGGATGTTTTTATTGCTCATTGTCCAGAGCGAATTAATCCAGGGGATCCAAAGTGGAACGTGACTAATATTCCTCGGGTAGTAGGGGCTTTTACTCCTAAAGGACTCGCTAAGGCAAAAGCTTTTTATGAATCTATTGTGGATGGGACCATCCGTCCAATGAAACATATTCGCGAAGCGGAGGCTTGCAAGGTGGTGGAAAATTCTTTTCGAGATATTAATATTGCTTTTGTAAATGAATTAGCCAAATCTTTTGATGCAATGGACATTGATGTGAAGGATGTGATTGAGGGAGCAAGCACTAAGCCCTTTGCTTTTATGGCACATTATCCTAGTCGAGGAATTGGCGGACATTGTATCCCGGTGGACCCATATTATCTAATTGAAAGAGCTAAGAAAGCTGGCTTTGATCATAAATTTTTGCGCACTTCTCGAGAGATAAATAATTCAATGCCAGATTATACAGTGGAGCTCTTACAAGATAAATTAAATGAAATAAAGCTTCCTTTAAATGGTACAAATATTGGAGTGTTAGGAATTTCTTATAAAGCTAATGTGGATGATGATCGAGAATCTCCTTATTATGGAATTATCAAAGCTCTAAAAAAGCATAAAGCTAAAATACACTCTTTTGACCCACATATCTTGGGCAAATCAAGTTGTAAAACACTAACCGCACTGTTAAAAAAATCTCAAGCCGTTATTTTGATGACGAATCACAAGGAATTCCAGCTGGTGAGTGGAAAATTATTAAAACAATGTGGCGTGAAAGTGATTATTGATGGGATGAATTGTTTAAATAAAGACGAGATTAAAAAATCCGGAGTGATTTATAAGGGAATTGGTAGATAATCCTGAAAATTTAAAATGACCAATTTAAAATTTCAAATAAAATCCTAAATCCTAAATACAAATTTCAAATAAAAAAATCACCATTTATTGTGGTGATTTTTTGTAGAGACGGAGCACTGCCACGTCTAGCGTTGGACTTAATTTAAAACAGGTTCTTCTTCGGGCATGACATACATCAAATCTTCTGGATTAGGCATGGATTCTTGAAGCTCCTGAGCTTTGTTGCTTAGCTCTTGGGCATTTTTTGCAGTGTCTTGGAAATCTTTTTGAAATTGTTCGAGTTCAGGTTGACGTTTTTTGATTTCATCTTTTGCTTTATTTACTCCCCACCAACCCAAGGCTACGAAAATAATTAGAGAGATAATCATTATACCAAGACAGCCGCCGATAATCCAAACCCAGGGAGAGGTCTTTTTACTCTCTGTGGGTGCTGGGGTATAAGTAGGCGCTGGGTTAACTGTAGGGGCTGGTGCGGGTTGAGTGTTTGTTTGAATTGGATCATTTTCCATATTTTTTTGTTTATTAATTATTTAAATTAAATTGCTTACTAACAAATAATTTAATCCAAGTTAATTTCCCCAAAATCATTGTTTCATTAGCTTAATTATTATTATTTTACGCCTTTAATCATTTGAATTAAATTTCTATAAAACAAGCAATTAAGCGGCTTAAAATAATAATCACTAAGCTAACCATTGGAAGTTAACTTAAATGAATTCTTGTAGAATTTAATTATAGCAAAAAAATAAAAAAATAAAAACTTTTTCATTGAACCCCCTTCTCAGCCCCCCCCTTAGAAAGGGGGAGAGGTGAAGAGGGGGATTGAATCATTTATATTTCATTACAAAATAAATTAGTGTTATAATTAAAGGGCAATGAAATTTTATCGATAAAACAAAAATGAATAAAAAAATCATATTTTTAGTGACAGGCTCTTTCTTATTGGCGGCGCTTATTTTTGGCGGAGTTATTTTTAATAAGGAAGCGTTGCTGAAGAAGTTTGCTGGGAATGATGATAATAATTTTGAGTATGTCGTAAATACTAAGCAAAAAAATAAGAAAAATAAAAATGAAATAATCCGTGAGGAGGGTTGGGAGAAATATAAAAATGATGTTTTGGGCTTGGGTTTTTGCTATCCGATAAAATGGGGGAGCGTGGTGATTGAGCCAATTCAGGAGCTCACTTCCTTGGAGGGCGCGCTAGCTGAATACGCGGAGGATGAGAATAATATTTACAATAGTTCGTTGTTCATTAAATTTGAAGAATTACAAAAAAATGGGTATGAAAAAGGTAATGATGTGGTAATTAGAGTTTTTAATGAAAAATACCAGGGTGAGCATTACCCCAATATAGCGGCCTATGAGCGGGGGTATCTGGATAATATTGGTGATTTAAAAAAAACTAAGAATATTTGTGATTATAAAATTAATTTTACGGAGCTTTGGGAGGAGCAAGGTCGCATGACGGAGTTTTGGCAGGATTGTGAACGAGGGATAAAGACGCAAATAATTAATCATGAACAATATTTTGATAAAGCTTTGTATTCTTATACTCTGGAGGATAAGAGTTATTTTGATTTAGAAAATAATTTTTTTGATAATGTTCTGATTACTAGACGATATTTGCAGATTAATCAGGTAGAGAAAAAGATTAACGATTTTAACCAAATATTTGAAGCCAAGACTTACCCAGGAGAGGTGGATAACAGTCAGACA
>JBAQFQ010000027.1:0-14708 GCA_049287345.1 Candidatus Moraniibacteriota bacterium | reverse complement strand
ATTCGAACGAGATTGCCACGGCGGAGTACCACCTCGCAAAGACAAAAGGAAAACGCCTCCCATTAAAAATTAAGACATTAATTCATTGATTGAAACCCGTCAGTCGCGACTGACAGGTTGAAAATTATGTCATTGGAAATTGTTTGAAAATTGGTTTATTAGAAATTCATTAAAAATTTAAAATTTAAAATTAAAAATTTATAGTGTTAAGCTTCCCACCATCTCCTCCATCACCTTCAAATTCTCCTGACTTTCTCCCACAAAACCTAAGTGAAAAACATAAAAGTTATTATTTTTTTGAAATATAATAGCGATGCGTGGGTTTTTATCATCTATGCCCAGTGAAACATATTCTTTACCCTCGATATTACCCGCTTTGAAGACGACACTACTACTTTGTAATTCTTGAGTAAAGCCCAATATCTTAGCAAAATCATCCAAACTAGTATCAGTTTTTTCATAGATTAGCATACCCAACAAGAGGAAATCTGCTGGTTTATTTTCTTGAGTAAAAGCAATACTATCTTTATTAGAAAAGAAAACTGTCCCACCCTGTCTAGCTATTCCATTTTCCCCCAAGTTTACCTCCGCAAAATCACTATTGGCTTCATCCTCAAAAATATACCAATTATTTGGATAGCTTATTTGATATTTATATCTATCATTTTTATATTTTTTCCAAGTAGCAATTTCTTTTTTACTCTCTACGGAAACTTCCTTGTATTGATTGGCAGTTGATGATTGCTTGGTTACTTTTTTAGGTAAAACTAATTTCCACACACCAAAAATTACCGCCACCAAAACAATTACTACTCCCGCTATAATTATTATCTTATTTTTCATAATATTTCATTTTAATTATCTAATTGTACCCACGCTGTTCCATTGCAACCATAAAAATGGTTATCATCACTATCAAAATAAATTCCACCTTTTGCATCGGCGTTACAAGTTGCAGTCGCTCTCTCTTTCGTTTTAATAATCCCATCCACCTCTAATTTTGTCTTTGGATCAGTCGTACCAATTCCGATTAATCCATTTCTATTAACAGTCATAAGATTTAATTCTGAACCATATATATTATCTATAGAAAGATCGCCACTAGCATTTAATCCTTGCTGGATAAAAGAACCCACATCATTTGAGAAACGTAGAAAATTTCTTGCACTAATAGTATTTGAAGCTGAACCCTTAATGTCAATTTTAGCTGTTGGAGTTTTTGTCCCCACCCCGACAGAGCCGCTAGATGATAAATCATAAATATTAGATGAAGCCGCTGAGTTAGTTCCAGCCCAAACGGCCTCTATACGAACAAGATCACTAACCGAAGAAGAATTATAGTAATGCTCCCATGTTACATAGGGCCCAGAAAGAGTGTCGAAATATGAGCTACTAGCATTTCCCGTAGTGCCTGCGAAACTATAATATAATGTTGGACCATTGATTGTGATTTCAAATGGATAGCTTCTGCCGTCAGTCGAGAGAGCTGGAGAAAAGGTGCCGCTTTTGATAGTTACAAATGAACCATTGTTAATATATTGAATTATCCATTGACTCCTCGTTATTATAATATGAGCCCCTGCATTTAAATACAAATTGCTCCCCGCCTTATCTGGAGACACTAGCATTGCAAATGCACCGGGATCTGAACCACCATTTCCATTTACCCAACTTACTCGCCCACCCATACGAGTTACATTTACTGGTAGCGTTTGAATCGCATATGTAATATCGCCAGCTTCACTAACCCATTTACTGTTTTGAATATTTGTAACCGCATTTCCTTCCTGAGCACTCACACCACGCATATCATAAGTATGCCCAGATGTAGACACGCCTAATTCTCCAACAGCTGTATCTGCACGATTAAAGTCATCATAAAACAAAAGATCGCGATAAGATAATCGAGCTGAAGCAACTTGAAGATTATTTTGATAAACATTATTTGCAGTTAATGACTCAGTAGCAACTATTGAACCATCTACCATAAAACGACTTGTCGGTAAAATTGTCCCTATCCCCACATTCCCACTAGTGTCATTTACAAATAAATCTCCATTACCGATATTGAGATTACCACTACCCGTGATGTTGGTTGGGCTTAGGTTAGTAATTTGAGAACCATTTAAGGCTGCATAGCTGCCAGTAAGTCTATCAGCGGCAAAATCTTGGGGAATAGAGTTTCCTGAGATTCTTTGATCAATATACTCATCTAGTCCACTAATTTTATCAGTACTAATTCCATTGTCTTTAATATCTTCATCATCGATAGAACCATTTTTTATATTATATCCTCGGATAATTCCTTTCCATTTTCCACTTTTAGATTCTATTTGGGAGAGAGTGTAGCTTTCTGAGTTTTTTTCTATAGCTTTTTGCTCGCCACTGGAGAAATAGTTTTTCCAGTAGCTACCCTGGGCATTGGTATGGGAAGTTAATCCAAAAACAATCGCAAAGAATAATAAAAAGAAAATTCCTAAATTTTTAGTTAAAGTTTTTATTATTTTTTGTTTCATACCTTTACCCCGTTAAATTGCGGTAATCCGTATTATTTAACTGGGGTTCTATTATTAAAAATTATTTACAATTTTATTACCAAGTACAAGTTGTTGTTCCGTCAGTAGTAAAAACCCAAGTAGTAGTAGGACCTTTACAAACACACGTTCTAAAAGTACTAGTCAAAGCTATTGTTCCGCTATGGGTTGCATCGCAAGCGAAAGGTTGAGCTGACTCTACTTTCATTTTTACCTGACCATTAACATCTAGTGCAGCAACTGGGGCTGTAGTGCCAATGCCGACGTTCACATTTGAAGTGGCTCCATTTATCCCATTTATACTCCCTAAAACTAAAGAGTTACTAGCAGAGACTGTCGCTTGTGCCCCGATAGCTGTTGCGTTTGTTAATGCGCCTCCACCACTCGCCACATTGGCTGAATAACCAAAAAGAGAATTATAACTGCCCGTGGTCACTAAACTGCCGGCAGAGTCTCCTATGGCCGTGGTAAAATTAGCAGTTGTTGCCCTTAGACCAGAATCTCTACCCATTACAGTATTCCAACCACCAGTGCTCTGATATAAAGTTTCATAACCAACTGCTGTATTGTTGTGAGTTGTGGTAATTGCATTGAGACTGAGATAACCTACAGCTACATTGTTTTCTCCAGAAGTTACAGAAGATAATGAAAGAGCTCCGACCGCTACGGTACCAGCAGCTGTGCTAGCTGCTTCCATAGCCCCCGAACCAACAGCAGTAATGTAATCAGCATTCCCTGCCTCACTTGCATGCCAACCAATAGTGGTTCGATTTCCTCCGGTGGTGTTCTGGTGAGAAGCTTGCATACCGATTGCCGTATTTTGTGATCCACTTATATTTGCATTTAATACTCCCTCACCAAAACCTGCGTTTCTATCTCCTGTGGTATTTGCATCCATAGATCGATACCCAACTGAAGTGTTGGCGGTTCCTGTTGTGTTTGAGTTAAGAACAGAATCCCCCATTCCTATATTAAATCCACTACCAGTCGTTGTAAGATTACCTGCGTCTTTTCCTAAAAACAAATTTGCTGTTCCATATCCATGTAAAAACAAATTACTGTCTGAATAAATAATTCCATTTGTGGATGTAGTTGCTGGCATTCTAAAATTACCTGTTAATTGTAATTGCTGACTTGGCGATGTCATCCCTATCCCCACATTCCCACTAGTGTCATTTACAAACAAATCTCCATTTCCGATATTAAGATTTCCACTACCAGTGATATTGGCTGGGCTTAGGTTAGTAATTTGAGAACCATTTAAGGCTGCGTAGCTACCAGTAAGTCTATCAGCGGCAAAATCTTGGGGAGTGGAGTTTCCTGAGATTCTTTGATCAATATACTCATCTAGTCCACTAATTTTATCAGTACTAATTCCATTGTCTTTAATATCTTCATCATCAATAGAACCATTTTTGATATTATATCCCCTTATGATTCCTTTCCATTTTCCACTCTTGGATTCTATTTGGGAGAGAGTATAACTTTCTGAGTTTTTTTCTATAGCTTTTTGTTCTCCACTGGAGAAATAGTTTTTCCAATAACTGCCTTGGGCATTGGCTGCTGTGGAAAATAAAAAAACCAGGGTCAAAATCCCTAGTCTAAATGTTAATTTAAATTTGTCTCCCAACCTCCACCCTTGAGAATTATTTGTTTTCATTTTCTTATTCACCCCCATTAAATAATAAAGATTACTTTAATTTAACGGGGTAAACCGTTAAATTGGAGGTTTTATTTTAAATTAAATTTGTTTTTATACTAATTTCCTAGACTGCCACGCAAATATTGATTACAATATTTACTCGCAGAGACGGAGAGTTCCCATTTAAATATTATGATATTGATTATTGAATGAATATTGTTTATTGAGTATTGAAAGTTACTTTTCTTCTATTATCTTTATTTTACCACAAATTCACCCCACCATACAACCAAAATTCAGCAAATCTTTAGACGAGGCACCGCCTCGTCTCTACAAAAAAACAATTTAACCATCTATCAATATAACAACTCTATCTATTTCTTTTTTTTCTAAAACTCTCAAAAAAATAAACCGCCAAACTGGTAATAATCACCATCAACCAATCTTGCCAAACAATTGGACTAAGGCGTAAGTATTTTTGAAAAAATGGCAAATACATAAAGGCTAACAAAATTCCCAAGGAAATAAACACCGAACCCAAGGCAAATTTATTTTTAAAAAATCCCAACTCAGACGGTGTTAGTTTTTCACTTCGCGATTGCAAAAGATTGGCCATTTGGGTCATTGCTAGCACAGCATAGGTAACTGAAGTGGATTGGATATATAATAGGCTATTTTCATCAAAAGTTTGTCCCCACTGCCATCCTCCTCGCAGCATCGACCACAAAAATGCACTCACTGCGCCGATTGCCATAATCAATCCAATATAGAAAATACGGCGAAACCTTTTCCAACTCATGATTGATTGACTAGAATTTTTACTCTTTTTATTTAAGTTTTTTTCTGTCGGCTCCAAACTCAAAGAAAAGGAAGGCAAAACATCCGTTGCTAAATCAATAGATAAAATCTGAACTGCAATAATCGGTGAGGGAATTTGTAAAATTACTCCAAAAACCACGGTCATTAACTCACTCGCATTGGAAGTAAAAACATAATGAACAAATTTTTTCAAATTACTATAAATCGTCCGCCCTTCTCTAATCCCACTAACAATTGAAGCAAAATTATCATCCAACAAAATCATATCGGCCGCCTCTTTGGAAACGTCTGTGCCAATTATTCCCATCGCCACCCCCACATCGGCTTTTTTGAGAGCGGGAGCATCATTGACTCCATCACCAGTCATCGCAATCACCTCGCCATTTTTCTTTAATAATTTAGCAATTCTAAGTTTTTGCTCTGGGGCAATTCGCGCAAAAATAATATCCTTTTTAATAATTTTTTTATAAATCTCCCCATCACTCAATTCATTTAATTTTTTACCATCAATCACTTCGTGAGGCACACCCGCTTTGATTAAATTAATATTTTTAGCAATAGCACTAGCGGTAATCGCATAATCACCAGTAATCATCACTACCTTAATTCCTAACTGCTTACACTCCTCTATCGCCAAAGCGACATCCTCGCGAGGTGGATCAATCATAGCCATCATCCCTACCCAAGTTAAATTTCGCTCCGCCTCTTCCAAATATTTATCCTTTGGTACATCTTCTAAATTTCGATAAGCAAAAGCCAATACTCGCAGAGCTTCAGCTGACATACTATTATATTTCTCCTTAATGTTATCCTTATCCTCTTTTGTAAAAGGTAAGATTTCATCATCTATTTTTATAAAATCACACAAATCAATCATCACGTCTGGGGAACCTTTTACCATTGAAAGCGTCTCCGCATTTTTATAAACAACGCTCATCCGCATGCGCTCTGAGGAAAAAGGATTTTCCGTAATTTTAGTTTCCCCAATTTCGTAATAATTTTCTTTAGGATTATACTTTTCTCCCACAACAATAATCGCTCCCTCTGTCGGGTCACCCACCACTGTTCTTATGCCATCTTTGATAATTATACTGGCGTCATTACAAAGCGATCCAATTCTAGAAATTAATTCCAAATTTTTTATCTCTGCAGGATTTACAATATTACCCCCTATTGAAAAATTTCCCTCGGGCGCATAACCCACGCCACTTAACTCTACTAGCTGATTATTTATCACCAATTTAGTAACCGTTAACTCATTTTTTGTAATAGTGCCAGTCTTATCAGTACAAATTATCGAGACTGAGCCCAGAGTTTCCACGGCATTTAATCGTTTAGCTAAAACTTTGTGTTTTAATAAACGTTTCATCCCTACGGACAAAGCTACAGAGATAGCCGCGGGAAGTCCCTCAGGCACCACTGAGACCGCAAGCGCCAGTGCAAAAATAAAATTATGATACAAACTCATGCCCGAATAATGTCCGACAATCATCACCACTAATCCAATCATCAAGGCTACTATGGTTACCGTTCGCCCCAATTTACGCATTTGTTTTTGCATTGGCGTTAATGACTCCTCTATCTCTCCTGTTAGATGAGCAATCTCTCCTAGCTGTGTCTGACTACCCGTTCCCGTAACGATAAATTTACCTTCGCCCCGCACAACTGTCTCTCCCATAAAAAGCATGTTATCAATATCAGAAATGGGTAAATTATCTTTGGCCAAAACCTTTACCGACTTACTCTCCGGCTTTGATTCTCCTGTAAAAATAAAACTGTTAACCTTGAGATCGTAACTCTCTATAATATATCCATCCGCTGGAACTCTGTCGCCCGCCACCACAAAAACTACATCGCCAGGCACAATTAAGCGAGCATCCACTTCTTGTTTTTTCCCATCACGAATAACCTGCGTCTGATCAGTAGTTAATTTCTTAATACTATCTAAAATTTTCTCCGCCTTAAATTCTTGCAAAAAACCAATTATTGAATTTATCACCACGATAACTAAAATAATTATCGCATCCCGATATTCACCAAAAGCCAAGGCCAAGGAGGCGGCCACTAAAAGAATCCAAATTAAAGCGTCATTAAATTGCCCTAAAATTAATTTTGCCCAACGCCAATTTTGCTTTCGCTCAATTTTATTTTTTCCATATTCTCTCAATCTCAAACTAACTGCTTCTTTTGTTAGCCCCGTCACCAAAGAAGTTTTAAACTTTTTAGTAATCTCCCCCAAGGTAAAAGTGTAATATTGTTTATTGTGCATAAAATTGTTTTAAAAAAAATATTAAAAAATTACAATCAGCTTTTCAATGTTAAACCTTAATAATTTATACACCCAACTGGAAATGGACTATCCGCATAAATATTAGATTTTTTAAAAGATGCACCCAGTGTCCCAAATTCCTTCTGACTATCGCTGTTATCTAAGAAATATTTTACTGAGCCATCTGACTTATTATAACCAATCACCAACTGATTAAATGTAGTATCAATGTCCGCATTTCTTCCTCGCAAATAACAACCTCGATATCCATGCTCAACCGTCAGCAAGTAATATAACGCTTTAACATAATGAGTTTCACCAGAGATAACCAGGAAACTTTCTTTATCTAACCTGGTGCTCGCCTCACTGGCTATGTCTCGCAATTGTCCGAGTGTTACTTTGGCGTCACTACCAAATCGCAAATCATCACTACTTTCAAAATTAGAGGTTCTAGAAACTGATAATTCTTTTAAATACTTCGAGGTTGCTTGTAAATTTAAAAAAATTACCAACCAGCAAATACTCCAAATAAAATATCTAAACAATTTATGCCGACTGATTGCCAATACATCCTTTAAAACAAAACCCAAAGAAATCAAAAACAATGGGACCAATCCGAGATAGAAACGAATCTCCATCTGATAAGCCAGCAATCCTGAAAAAATTAAAAAAGAAAGCCACCATAATCCCAAAAACGCTAGAGCGTTCTTTCTGGTTATTTTTTCTTCTCTTTTCCAGTTATTAAAGATTGACCACATCATCCATCCCATCAAGATCATTGCCGCCAATAAATAGATTAAACTATTTTTACATTCCTCATTACAAATTAGCTTAGTCGACTTGGTGGAAATAATATTTAGATTTTGCTTACCTGTCACAGTTATCCACAGCGCTCTTGAATTTTCTTGATAGGCACGCAATATATTTTCAAAGACAAGATGCTCACTTTCCTTTTCCCTCTTTTCAATTACAGTTTTCGAAAAGAAACTACTATTTTTTCCGCCTGTCCCAAATTCACTAATTAGCAAAGGAGTGTGCAAAACTAAAACCACTAAAAAACCCATCAATAATTCCCGCCAATTCAAAGTTCTAGTCACTAATAAAAATAAAAATAATCCCAAACCTAACGATAAAATAGCAAACAAATGCAATTGAGCAATTATTCCAAAACAAACAAACGCTAAAAATAAAAACAACTCTCTTTTTAAACCTTTCTTTCCCAAAGCAGACAAAAATAAATATGCAAAGGCAGAAGTAAAAAATGCTAAGCTATTAGGATTCCAAGCAAATCTAGAAAAAGTCACTAAAAATAATGAAACACTGCCCAAGGTAGCTAGCCACAATGAAATTTTTAAATTAAAAAATACCCTCGCTAGCAAGAAAAATGAAATAATTGCCAAAATACCAAATACTAAATCAGGATAAGCTAAACTCTCGGGAGAAAAACCAAAAATCTTACTCGCAATAAACTGTTCATAATAAAAAAATGGACCCAACCTGGACTCCATTCCGCCTATTTGGGGACCGGTCAAAGGTAAAGTTTCAAATCCACCGAGATTAACCCCGTTGATAATTAGAGCATCCCTAGCTTGATCTGATTTAAATATTAAATAATCACTAAAATTATAAACACGCAAAAAAACACCCAAGCCAAGAATCAGCAAAAATATAGGAATGTGGTATTTTTTAATAAAATTTTGCATAAATAAAAGCACCATATTCGCCCACCAGCTTATTATATATTAAATGCAAAGCCATCACAAACCAACTGCCTAAAATTTAAAAATAACTATTTTAAAATTACAAAATCCAATTAAAAAGATAGCCAGTGAAAATTATCCCTAGCCCCACCACGCTAGCAAAAATAAAAATTAATTTAACTTTCATTACCTTCTTTAAAATCATAAACTCTGGCAAAGACAAGGCCGTTACCGCCATCATAAAAGCCAAGGTTGTCCCCAACGCTACGCCTTTTTCCGTCAGCACACTCACCAAAGGAATAATCCCGGCTGCATTAGAATAAAGCGGGATACCAATAATTACCGCCAAGGGCACTGCGTACCAATTATCCGCCGCAGCGTACTGGACCAAAAAATCAGCTGGCACAAATCCATGTATCCACGCTCCTAGTCCCACTCCAATAATAATATACAGCCAAACTTTCTTTAAGATTTCGCCTGTATAATTTTTCGCATAGCTTATCCTTTGTTTGGTAGTCATTGCGCCCAGCTCATTTTGATTATTCTTTTTATTTTTATAAACAAATTCTGCTACCAAATTTTCCACTCGCATGTGTCCGATAATTATCCCCGAAAAAATAGCAATCGCCAGTCCACTCACGATATAAAGCAAAGCAATTTTCCAACCAAACATCCCTAAAAGTAGCACCAAAGCCACCTCATTAATCATTGGAGAGGCTACTAAAAAAGAAAAGGTTGTCCCCAAGGGCACCCCCACCTCCAAAAAACCCAGAAATAAAGGAATTGCGCTGCAAGTGCAAAATGGAGTAAAGATTCCCAAAAAAGCCGCCAGGACATTTCCCACATATTTATTTTTTCTAGAAAGGATAAGTCTAATTTTTTCTGGTGGAAAAAATGAGCGTGCTACAGAAACAATGAAAATTATCACTATCAGTAATATAAATATTTTTATCGTATCATAAATAAAAAAATTGACCGCCTCGCCTAGGTGAGATTGTTGATCTAAATTTAAAATTCCATAGCTAAACCAATTGGCCAATAGTTGAATCGGATAAAACATAACGCTAATAAAAATTAATTAATTACATTAAATAAATATATCACCAAATACTGCAAATAATAAATTCCACTCAATAAAAAAACAGTCGCCACGCTGTAGCGTACTATCTTTTCAATTTTTCCTATCAAGTTAAATGTCTGACTCACTCGCCCTATGCCAAAAGCTAAAATAAAAGAAAAAATAATTACTGGCAAACCAGTCCCCAAAGCAAAAAGTGGTAGTAAAAGCAATCCTTGGGAAGATTGAATAACCAAAGGAATCAATATTCCAAAAAATAAAACCCCACTATACGGACAAAAGGCTAAAGCAAAAAACATTCCCAAAAATAATGACCCCAGAAATCCTTTGCTAGCTAGCCACTCTTTTATTTTTTGAATCTTATCGTTCTCTGACCCCAGATTAATTTTAATTATTCCAAACATTATTAAACTAATTGTAATCAAAAATATTCCCAAAACTTTATCACCCCAACCTTGAAAAAGTTTGGCAATCTCAAAAGAAGAAAAACCAAAATAAATTAATCCAGCTATCAACGTATAACTAATTGCCCTGCCCAAGGTATAAATAAGCCCATTAGTTAAAGTATGTTTAGCTGTTTTGATATCTTTGGAGATATAAGCAATCGCAGTTATGTTGGTCGCCAATGGACAAGGGCTGATAGAAGTCATAATGCCAAGGATAAAAGCCGTTAGCCAAGGAATATTATATTGATCAATTAGTAAATTTAATAAATCCATAACTACAAAAATTAACTTAATTCATTTAACTTATCATCAAAAAATTTAATGATAGCAGTTTCTCCTACATAGCAGATATCTTTTGCTCGGAGAAAAGGCACCGCAAATAACTCCTCTTCGATATCACAATGCATCGCATCTTCCGCCATTTGCTCAGCTGCTATTTCATCTTTACCAATATTTCGCTCCTGAAAACCAACTTTATTTTTTACTTCATTTTTCTCTAAATATTTTTGAATACTCACACACGCTGCGCAATTATCATCCACATAAAAAACCAGATCGTTTATTTTTGAAGTCTCCTGAGCAGACACCTCCTCACCGATTGCGTATTTCAACTTTTCAACTAAATAATCGGTAAATGATTCTTCATTGGCCACCAATCTCCAAATTTGAGTATCCTCTTTAATATTATCTTGATTATCAATAATTGAGTTAATAAAGAAAGAAGTGCCCGCAGCCCTAAATTTATTTGCCAGTGCTTTATTTTCTGCCAGATCAACATTAATTTCCCGAAACTCAATTTTACCAGACCCCAATTCTTGGGAAAAATTATTTTCTAATATTTTTTTTGTATATTCTCCGGCGGTAATACAGGAATAACAACGATTAGTGCTATGAAACAGAAATACCTGAATTTTCTCGGCCGGCTTAGTTTGCTGAATTTCATTTTTTTGAGAACTTTTAATTTGAGTATTCACGTTGGAATTATCCAACTCTGCTTTCTTACCTGAATTAATGCTTACATACAAAAGAATGCTAGCAAAAATTAAAACTCCTCCGTAAAGTGTATATGTTCCTATCTTTTTCATATTATTTACCCCGTTAAATTACAGTACCCTGTACCATTTAACTGGGGTTTTTATTTTTAGAATTAAAAGGCCTTAACCCCAGGGGCTTGCCCTGGACCCTACTTTCAGCAAGCTGCGGAGAATTTACTCAAAACGAGCTCGCCCATTGAAACTTGGGCGTAGGTAGATTAAAAATTTTAACAGCTACCGCCACAAGAGCAGGAGCAACATCCTCCTTTTTTATCATCTACCGGTGAGCTAGCTGCAGTGTTGTTTTCCAATATTTCCTTTATTTCATCAGTAGCGGGAACTCTTCCATAAACCTTAACTTCTTCATTTATTAACAGAGCTGGGACACTCAACACCCCATAACTCATAATCTCCCCAATATCAGTTATTTTTTCTATCTCAATGTCTATCTTTAATTCCACCAAGGCTTGTTTAACATTATCCTCTAATTTTTTACAATTTGGACAACCTGTTCCTAAAATTTTAATTTTCACCCCGTCAGAAATATTTTTTTTGTTTATCATATTTTTTAATCAATTAAGCACTAGAACAAATGAACACTAGAACACGGATTGCTTTAATGTTTTATTGTTTTGATGCTTTTTTGTTTTAATGTTTCCCTCCTTATTTAATTAATTGATTCAATAACTCAACTTTCCCTTTTAACACTTTTTCATTTAAACCATAATACACAAAACTTCCCTCTTTTTTCCTACTCAAAATCCCTGCTCGCTTAAGTTGTCCCAAATGATGCGAAGTTAATTTTTGAGAAATATTAAGAGCGACAAAAATTTTACAAACACACAGTGGCTCATCTTTTAATAGACAAATTATTTTCAATCTATTTTTATCAGCGATAATTTTCAAAAAATTATAACTCTCCAAAAGATTTTTCCCTACCTGATTATTTTTATCAAAACACTTATCTTTCATAAATCAAAAACATACTAATTTATATTAGTATGTTAACATTTTCTCCTCCACACTGTCAATGAGCTATTGGCTAATTGCTCCGACATGGCAAGCCCCATTAGCTCTATCAATAGCTACTTGATTGGAAATTTCATTTGATTTTATTTGAGCCTTGCGAGTAGCGGTATTCATTTCAAAATTAGCCGGAGCAATTCGTGCACATTTTCCACAACCGACGCATTTATCTGCATCTACAGCTAAGTTATCATTTTTTACAATATTTATTTCCCCAGTTTGTGAAGCATTATCATCAACACTCAAAGACGAATTACTCGAGGAATCTTCATTATTACCACAACCAGCCAAGAGACCTATTGAAAGCAAACCCAAAAAACCACATAATATTTTTTTCATTTTCATACCCAATTATAGGCAGACCGCCCCACTTATTTTTTAAAATTGAGAATCTTTAATTCAGATGCCCTATAAGTTATACGAAAATAAATTATTTTTCTTTCAATTTATTTTATTTTGCCAAATTCAACCCTTAAATTTTTCAAGTCTTTTGCCAAGGGACTAGCTGGCCATTTAGCCAAAATCAGTTTCATTACCGCCAAATAATTAGCCACTACCTGCTCTTTTGTTCCGCCAAAACGATCGAAGGCTTTTTCTCCATGAACAATATAATCATCAATTAATTCAGATACATTGCTAATTACATCAGCCGATTTTACTAGCAAGCAATCCTGATTAAAATTAGCAATATTTTCTCTAGCTTTTTCCTTACGCGCTTGCCAACTAACCAATTTATCATCCTCACTAACACTTAGCACAATTTCCGCCACTGCCTGACCAAAACGACTACTCAGCATCTGCTCATCTACTTTTTTCTCTAAAATGCTATCTTCAATAGTGTCATGTAAAATCCCTGCAATTATTAAATCCTCGCGCGCACCAGCCGCCGCTAAAATCACCCCCACCGTAAGCGGATGCGTTATGTAAGCAATATCTTTGCCTTTTCTTTTTTGTTTTTGATAAACCTCATGGGTTTTAATTGAAAAACGAATTGCGTTTTTAATCCGCAATGTATATACTAAATTTTTTAACATAAGCCAATACTTCGTAAATATTCAATGATCAATATTCAATTTACAATACTCGTCCATCTATAAGAAGATATTTTATAATTTACATTTCTCATTGAAAATTATTTAATTGATTATTGATCGGAAATTGGAATTTGGAAATTGGAATTTTTTTAAGCAATTAATTGCTTAAAATTCTGCTACTTATCATCTTATCCTCCTCAAACGAATAAACAACTTCGGTTTTTTTACACTGTTCACTTTCACACTCCTTACCATAAAGGAAAGTTAATTCATCTTTTTCTTGATTATAATAGCACGCGACATTCATCGCTTCGTTTTTGCGCGCGTCAAATAATTCAAACTTTTTCTTAAATTCTGGGACGCTATAAATAATTCCAGCTGCAGTATCGGTTAGTCCAGCACTACTACAGTTAAAAAAGCTTTCTTCATTTTGTGAAAAGCCCATCGCCCCTGAGCTAAATTCCAGCACCTTTTTAGCGTTTTCAATATCATAAAGATAAGTCATCGACCATTCCCAACCACCCACTCTATACAACAAATACTTTCCACTTTCTGAAAATTTAATATCACCAAAAGATTTAACGCTCTCAATGTTAGTATTAGTATCATTATACTGAGCCTCACCTTCATCAATAGCAATCTCCACTCCATACTGCTCCAAAATCATAGCAACCTTACCATTTTGTTTCTTAACATAGGCGCGATAATCACCGAACGTTTCTATCTTGGAAATAATTTCGTCAGTACTGATAATTTCCAGCTTATCCGCTCCTACTATCCGCATCGTTATCCGATATAAAGTCTGCGGTTTATTTTGCAATTGATAATCTACTACAAATTTATACGTATTATCATTGATTTTTTTAAAATCTTGAGCTTCAGCTCGCCTCGTTTTTTCGTACAAAGATTTAAAATCATCCAGTGAGATATTTATTCGGTTGTGCATTTGATAAGCCTCTTCTAATTTTTGATTTTCCAGCAACCAATAATATTTACGCATAGTTATCACTTTCTCATCCTCTCCTTCATTTTTTTTGAATTCTTCTTTAACTAAGACCGGTGGCACATACCGATAAACACTTTCTATAAATTTAGTAAATTCCTCTTTTTGAGATGCATACTCATC
>JBAQFQ010000026.1:0-26424 GCA_049287345.1 Candidatus Moraniibacteriota bacterium | reverse complement strand
GAGCGTTAAGAAACTTTGTCATGGAGCGGACGCGGAACCCAAAGTTTTAGTGATGAGAGTTAGATTTATTTATTTTAGTAGTACGTGTGGCAGTTTTTTGTAACTTCTTTTGCTGCCAAAAAAGTTAATAAGAAAATATTGGTATCAAGGCTTTATAGTTTAAATGCACACACCGACTAAGGCTGTTAGTTTTTTCGTTTAATATTAAAACCCCGGTCGTTGCCGGGGTTTTAATTATATAAAGTTCTTTGTGTTCTATGGTTATTTTTCAGTTTATCTGAGAATTCTAGAAATTAACATTAGCTGAATATTTTTGTAGGTTTTTAAGTTGAGCATCGTTCAAATTCTTAGATGCACCAATAGCTTGTTTGATCAAATCTTTTGAAAATTCGGCTGAAGTTCCCATTGAAAGGTGACCTTTTTGTGAAATATTCTTTCTAAGGTAATCTTCAATATAAACTTTATGTTCAGCAGTTAGGCTGGAATCAGAATTTTTCTCTAAGTAGTGAGCCAAAGCTCTTCTGGCCAAATGAGTAGTTCCTTCACCTCTTTGGGCTACTTCTACAAAAGAGTTTTCAGTTTCCTTGGATTCTGAAAATTTTTGAGTATCAGCTGGTTTAGCAGCAACGGCTGGCTTTTCTTCAGCTTTAGGGGCTGCTTCTTTTACGGCTGTATCTTTGTTGTCTACAGTTGCGCTATCTTTTGATTCATCATCAGTTGCAACTTTAGCGGAATCCTCTTCCTCAGATAAATCAGTTAGGATATTTTCTATTTCGCTATCTTCATTAGCTAGTTGGGTATTTTCAGCTCCTCTTTTTGAGTAGGAGTAGATAGAAGAGGCGATCAAGAATACTACCAAAACACTTACGATAATACGAAGATTTTCTTGAGTCCATTCCTTAACTTTTTGTAAAGTAGTAGGTTCTTCAGTTTCGTTCATTTCATCATTGTTAAAATTATCTTCCATTTTTTTCACCTACCTTTCTAGTGGTTGCCTGAAGGGCAACATTTAATTTTTAAAGTGCAGCTTGCATTGAAGCTTTTTTTAAAAGATAGTCCCAAGTAAATAGCTGAGACTTTCTTTTTTTAATTTTAGATTAATCAATCCGGCTAGTCAACTAGACAAAAACCCTTATTTAGTGCCTAATAATTAAGTTAATTTTAGTATTTTTAAAAATAATTTAAGCAGGGGTAATTATTTTATCCCCAAAATTCGATGAGTTTAGGTGTATTTACAGCTGGTCATTTGTGTGATAAAATTTTTAATTAGATGAAACTTAAAACTTTAAATTAACATAATGAAAAGTAAAAAAACAAAAGAGGTTGAAAAAAAGAACTTTATTTTAGTTAGAGGTGCTCGAGTGAATAATTTAAAAAATATCAGTGTTGATATTCCTAAGAATAAATTTGTAGTAGTTACGGGTCTTTCTGGTAGCGGTAAATCCTCTTTGGCTTTTGATACTATCTTTTCTGAGGGTAACCGACGCTATGTGGAGGGGATGAGCTCATATGCTAGGAGTTTTTTAGATGTATCCTCTAAGCCAGATGTGGATAGTATTGAAAATCTTAGTCCACCAATTTCAATTGATCAAAAAAGTGTGGTGCGTAGTCCGCGTTCAACAGTAGGAACTCTGACAGAAATTTATGATTATTTGAGAATCTTATTTGCTAGCTCAGGTGAGCCGCATTGTCCAGTTTGCGGGGTACTAATGACCAAGAAAAATAATAAAGATATTCTAGCAGAAATCAAGAAGCTTCCGCATAAGACCATGCTAGTGATTTTGGCGCCTTCAAATAAAAAAGATAAAAATGTAATTGAAAATTTGAATCAAATTAGTCAGCTTGGCTATGCCAGAATTCGAGTAAATGATAAAATTTTGACTATCAACGAAGCCTTTGGCATGATTCATGATAAAGATTTGTTTTCAGAAATTGATATTGTTATCGACCGAGTAGTTATCGACGCTAAAAATTTAGATGAAGAAAGAATCATGGATTCTATTGAGACGGCGATGAAAATTGGCTCAGGCACTATGAAAATTGCGGTGGACAATAAAAATATCTATTCTTATAATCGAGATTTTGTCTGTCATAAATGTGATGTAAAGATAAAAGAAATAACTCCTCGTCATTTTTCCTTTAATAATCCAGAGGGTGCCTGTAGTGAATGTTCTGGGTTGGGAGTCAAGATGAAAATTTCACCAGAGTTGGTGATTTCTAATAATAAGCTATCTTTAGCTGAGGGGGCTATTAAACCCTGGGGAAGCATTGGTGGCAGAAATGGAAATAGTGGACAAGGAATGCAGCTTTTAGAAAAACTTGCCAAAAAAATTGGATTTTCTTTGCATGTGCCTGTCAATAAATTGGCTAAAAAACATTTAGATACAATTCTCTATGGTAATTTGGATTGTGAGTTTGAAGGGGTGATTATCATGATGTCAGAGAAATATCGGACAACTAAATCTGATCATTCTAGGAGTGAAATTGAAAAGTATATGGTGAGTGAGGTTTGTCCTGTTTGCCAAGGTAAACGATTAAAGAGTGAATATTTGAATATTTTAATTGATGATAAATCAATCAATGATTGGGTGAGCATGGATATCGAAACTTTGTTGGAATATTTAAAGATTTTTAAAACGAAAAAAATAACTAAAGTAATTAGTGTTTTAGTAGAAGAAATATTTAGCCGTTTATCAATTTTAGAAAACGTTGGTTTGGGATATCTAAGTTTAAATAGAGGTACGCAGACAATCTCTGGAGGAGAAGCACAGCGCATTCGATTGGCAACCCAAATAAAATCCAAGCTAACTGGCATTATTTATGTTCTAGATGAACCTTCTATTGGTTTGCATAGTCGGGACAATAAGAGATTAATTGATACCATAAAATCTCTTCGAGATAGAGATAACTCCTTAATTGTGGTTGAACATGATCGAGATTTCATCAAAACTGCTGATTGGGTAATTGATATGGGTAAAGGTGCTGGCGAAGAGGGTGGGGAAGTTATTTTTGCTGGCAGTGTTGATAAATTACTTAAAAGCAAAACAGATACGGCTGCATATTTATCAGGAAAGAAAAAAGTTTTTCCTAGAAACTTAAAAAGAAAAAAGCCAGAAAAATTTATTGAGATTGTCGGCGCCAAGGAGCATAATTTAAAAAATATTTCTGTGAGTATCCCGTTAGAGAGAATGGTGGTAGTTTGTGGAGTATCTGGTAGTGGTAAATCTACTCTGGTAAATGATATTTTAGCTCGAGTTTTAAATAAACATTTCTATAATACTAAAGCTCAGCCTGGAGCACATAAAGCCGTTAAGGGTTTGCGACACATTGGTAAGGTGGTAAATGTTACCCAATCACCGATTGGTAAAACTCCTCGTTCAAATGCGGCTACTTATACAGGAGTATTTTCACATATTCGTGAAATTTTTGCTCAAACAGAAGAGGCTCAAAGTCGAGGATACAGTCCAAGCAGATTTAGTTTTAATATGAAGGGTGGGCGTTGTGAAGTTTGTCAGGGGGATGGAAAAAAGAAAATCGAGATGCATCTTTTGCCAGATATGTACGTAGAGTGTGAGTCCTGTGAGGGCACACGTTACAATAAAAAAACTTTAGACATTGAGTATCAGGGAGCCAACATCGCCGAAGTTTTAGAGATGAGTGTTAGCTATGCCTTAAAGTTTTTCAAAAAACATAATTTGATTTATGAAAAATTAAAGATTATGGAAGAGGTGGGCTTGGGTTATTTGCGTTTAGGGCAAAGTGCTGTAGAACTTTCTGGTGGTGAGGCTCAGCGCATCAAACTAGCGACAGAGTTAGCTCGAAAATCGAATGGAAAAACACTTTATATTTTAGACGAGCCTACCGTGGGTCTACACTTCGATGATATTAAAAAATTATTAAATGTGTGTGATGCTTTGGTGGAAAAAGGAAATTCCGTGTTAATTGTTGAGCACAACACGGATGTTATAAGTGGAGCTGATTGGGTAATTGAATTGGGTCCAGATGGTGGTAAGGCTGGGGGAAAATTAGTATTTGAAGGTTTACCAGAAAAACTAAAAAATAAAAAAGATAGTCCTACTGGAAAGTTTTTATAACAAATATTTTCAAATAATTTTATGGAGGATAATCTGAAAAAAAGCATCTTAAATACTATCTGTTATTATGATGTATTAAATTATCCTTTAACTGTTTTTGAAATTTGGAAGCATCTCTTGGTAGGAGAAAAAAAAGATGAGCAATCATCACCGACAGAAATTAAATTGAAAGATGTGATGGATGGCTTAGCTGATCCGGCAGTAGCTAGATTTATCGATAATACTGAGGGGCTTTATTTTTTGAAAGGACGTAGAAATTTAGTACGACAAAGAATTATTCGAAATAAAATATCGGCATTAAAAACTAAACGAATGCAAATAATTGTTAGTTTTTTGCGATTATCTCCTTTTGTAAGAATGGTTTTGGTAACTGGTCGATTGGCGATGAAAAACGCCAGGCCGCAGAGTGATTGGGATGTACTAGTAGTATTAAAAGAAAACAGAATTTGGATTGGGCGGACTTTTATCACCGCTTTAGCTCATTTTTTGGGAAAAAGAAGACATCATGATAAAATAGCCAATAGATTGTGTTTCAATTATTTTATCACTACCAATTCTTTGGAAATTAGAAATAAAGATTTTTATTCGGCGAATGAATATTTTTTTTGTTTCCCCCTTTATGATGGACGTAATTATTTTCATCGATTTCAAGTGCGAAATAGTTGGATCAAGAAGTATAAGCCTAATTATTATTTAGCTCTTACGAGTAATTTAGTTACGGCCAAAGATAGTTGGTGGTCCAAAACATTTAGGGCTTTCGGCGAAAATATTTTGGACTGGGATTTTTTGGAAAAATATTTAGCCAAATGGGAGGTGAAAAAAATTAAAGAAAATCCCAAGACAAAAGGTGAGGATAGCTGGGTAGACGCCGATAGCAGTGCTTTAATCTTTTTGCCTAATCCCCAAGGTCCCAAGGTTTTTGAAAAATTTAAAAATAAACTAGCTGAGTTAAATTTATAAAATAATTAACAACTTAAAATCAAAAAATGAAAAACAAAAGTGTAAAATCGAGTGAAGAAAAATTATTAACCCTTTCTGAGTTTCGTCATCGAGTCGGAATTCCTTTGATTTTGGCCAAAAAAATGGTGATTTGGGGTGAGGTGGAGGCTATAAAAACTGTGGATGGTACGGTGCGAATTGCCGCTACTGAAGCCAGTAAAGTAATTAAGTTAATTGAAAAGCCTTGGATAAAATTTTATTATTTTATGCGAGCTCTGGGTCCTGGATTTATCACTGGAGCTTCAGATGATGATCCTAGTGGCATTGGTACTTATTCTTCAGTAGGGGCTAAATTTGGCTTGGGGATTATTTGGATGGCTGCTTGGCTCTTGCCGATGATGTTTGCTATTCAAGAAGTGTGTGCCCGTATTGGTATTGTGACTAATCATGGTTTAGCGGGTGTGTTGGGTCGTCATTATCAACGAAAAATAGTTTTATTTATTGTTACATTGCTCATTATCGCTAATGTCGTAAATATTGGCGCAGATCTAGGGGCGATGGCAGCCTCCCTGCAGATGCTTACGAATATTAATTTTTATTTAGCCGCTATCTTTTTTGCAGTACTATCAATAGTGTTGGAAATTTTTATTGGATACCGGATTTATGTCAAAATTTTAAAATGGCTAGCCTTTTCTGTTTTGGCTTATATTATTACCGGTATAATAATTAATCCGGATTGGAAAGAGATTTTTAATTATGCTTTTATTCCGAGAATCGTGTTTACTAAGGAATATTTATTTGCAATTATTGCAGTATTTGGAACTAGTATTACTCCTTATTTATTTTTTTGGCAGGCCTCTGGTGAGGTGGAAGAAAATAAGTTGTCCCTAAAATTAAGGAAGTTGATGAATGATAAATCAGATAATTGTCGACATTATCGTATCGCCAAGATGCGGACAGATGTGGGAACAGGAATGATTTTAGCTAATATGGTTTTCTTTTTTATCATCCTTACCACGGCCCAGGTGTTATTTGAAAATGGTATTACCAACATTGAATCTGCTCATCAAGCAGCAGAAGCTTTGCGACCATTGGCTGGGGACAATGCGTATCTTTTATTTGCTTTTGGTATAATTGGTACAGGGCTCTTGGCAATTCCTATTTTAGCAGGAAGTAGCGCCTATGCTTTGGCAGAGGTGATGAAATGGCACGAGGGATTGGATAAAAAGTTTTCTCGAGCAAGAGGATTTTATTTAGTCATAGTTTTTTCTATCCTGGTTGGCTTGGCCTTAAATTTTCTAAAAATTAATCCGATTTCCGCTCTTTATTACGCTGCTTTCCTAAATGGAATAATTTCAGTACCATTATTGATAGCGATAATGATTGTGGGGGATGATAAGAAAATAATGGGTCGAGAGACCAATCCTCGTTGGGTTAGATTCTTTGGTTGGCTGGCGATAGTTTTCATGCTTGTGGCAATAGTCACTACCTTAATTTTATATTTAAAATAGTTACATGGATTTAGTTAAATTAGAAAATTTTTTAGCTGCCGAGGGGCAACCAAAGTTTAGACAAGCTCAAATTAAAAGAGCTATTTTTAAGGAAGGGGTGGCGAGTTTTAATGATATTTCGACTTTAAGTAAAGAATTGCGAGATATTTTAACGCTGGAAATTCCTATTTTATCTTTCACGGTGGAAAAAGTTTTAATCGCCAAGGATAAGCAAGCCCTAAAAGCTCTTTTGAAATTAGCTGATGGACAAAAGATTGAAACCGTACTTATTTCCTCCAACGGAGAAAGTTGGTCTGCTTGTGTTTCTTCGCAAGTAGGTTGTCCACTGGCTTGTGGATTTTGTGCTACGGGTAGAGGTGGTTTTAAACGTAATTTAAGTAGCGAGGAAATTACTGATCAAATTTTATTTTGGCGACAATATCTCAAAAATGAACTTAAGCTATCTGCGGAAAGTTTGGGACTGACTAATGTGGTTTATATGGGGATGGGTGAACCTTTTTTGAATTGGGAAGCTGTTGCTCAGAGCTTGAGAGATTTAACGAATCAAGATTTATATGGTTTTGGGTCAAGAAGTATTTCGGTTTCTACCGCTGGCATTGTCGAAGGAATTGAAAAAATGGCGGATAATTTTCCGCAGATTAATCTAGCTCTTTCTTTACATTTTGCTAATGATAAAAAAAGAGGGGAGATTATGCCAGTTAATCAAAGAAATGATTTAGCTAGCTTGCGACAAGCTTTGAGAAATTATTTCCAAAAAAGTAAACGTAAGGTTTTTTTAGAATACGTGCTGCTAGAGGGTATCAATGACAGTTATCAAGATGCTTTGGAGTTGATTAATTTTGTAAAGTCGATTGATAAACTTCAGCTACTGTGGGTCAATTTAATCAGATATAATTCAACCGCAGCTCAATTTCGATCTTCTTCAAAGGCGCAGACTTTGAAATTTAGAGATTATTTAAAAGAGGGTAAAGTAGGGGTGACTATTCGAAAGAGTTTAGGTGGGGATATTGAGGGTGCTTGTGGACAATTATTGGCAGATAAATCTTAGTTAGTCTGCCTACGCTCAAGCTTTGGCAGACGAGCTCGTTTTGAACAAATTCCCTGCAGCTTGCTGAAAGTAGGGTCCAGGGCAAGCCCTTAGGGTTAATATCTTTTATTTGAAATATGAAAAAAAAGAAGACTAAAAATATATTGGATCAGGTGGATTTTCCAGCCGATTTAAAAAAATTCTCGCATAAAGAATTAACTTTGCTTTGCGGAGAGGTGAGAAAATTTTTAGTAGAAAGTGTTTCTAAAACCGGTGGGCATTTTGGATCTAATTTGGGTGTGGTGGAGCTTACGGTGGCCTTGCATCATGTCTTTGATACGCCGCGTGATTTATTGGTTTGGGATGTAGGTCATCAATCCTACCCGCACAAAATTATTACTGGGAGAAAGAATCAATTGCATACAATTCGTAAAAAAGGCGGCTTAGCTCCTTTTCCTAAGCGCTCAGAGAGTATCTATGACGTTTTTGATGTGGGACATGCAAGTACCTCTATTAGCGTCGCCACAGGGCTAGCAATTGCGCACAAGAGCAAAAAAAAGCCTCCGCAAGTGGTGGCGATAATTGGTGATGGGGCTTTAACGGGAGGAATGGCAATTGAAGCCTTAAATCATGCTGGTGATATTTTTGCTAACATGTTGGTGATTCTCAATGATAACAAAATGTCGATTTCCCCTAATGTGGGAGGAATGGGCAAATATTTGACGCGATTAATTTCTTCGCCAGCTTACAATAATTTTAGAAAAAAGGGTCGTGATTTTTTGGGTCGAGTACCGTCTATTCAGGAATTTGTTAGAAAGGCGGAATTATATACGCGAGGAATGATTACGCCCGGCACTCTTTTTGAGGAATTAGGTTTTGGATATTACGGACCAATTGATGGGCATGATATTAAAAATTTAACCGAGGTTTTAGAAAATTTAAAAAAAATTAAAGGACCAAAATTTTTGCATGTAATAACAGTTAAGGGCAAAGGTTATGCTCCAGCAGAAAAAGATTGCTTTTCTCTTCATGCGGTAAAACCCTTTGATTTAAAAACTGGAGAAAAGTCTCCAGCGGTAAAAAATAAATTAACTTTTTCCAAAGTTTTTTCTGATTGGGTTTGCGTCAAAGCGGCCAAGGATAAGAACTTATTAGCGATTACGCCGGCGATGTGTGATGGCTCGGGTTTGATTAATTTTGCTAAAAAATTTCCAGAGCGTTACCATGATGTAGGAATTGCGGAGCAGCATGCAATTACTTTTGCGGCCGGTTTGGCTTGTGCCGGTAAAAAACCAGTGGTCGCGATTTATTCATCTTTTCTGCAAAGAGCCTATGACCAATTGATTCACGATGTAGCTTTGCAAAATTTAAATGTACTTTTGGCAGTAGATAGAGCTGGAATAGTTGGCGGTGACGGCGCAACTCACAATGGTAGTTTTGATTTATCCTTTGGACGTTTGATTCCTAATTTAGTAATCATGACCCCAACGGATGAAGAGGAGTGTTATCAAATGCTAGAAACTGGTTATGCTTATAATGGTCCAGTAGTTGTTCGCTATCCCCGGGGTGGAGTTTCTCAGAAATATAAGAAAAAAACAAAGAAAATAACTATCGGCAAGGCGCAGGTTTTAAAGCCAGGAAAAAAAATAGCTATTTTGGTTTATGGAACTTTGTTGGAGCGATGTCACTCTTTAGCAAAAGAGTTAGGAGCAACTTTGGTAAATATGCGTTTTGTTAAGCCGATTGATGGCGAATTATTGAGAGAATTAGCCCAAACGCATAAATATTTCATTACAATTGAGGATAATGCTGTTATGGGTGGGGCGGGGAGTGCAGTTAATGAATTTTTCTTAAATAATAAAATTAATGTTTCGGTAAAAAATCTAGGATTACCAGATGAATTCTTAGCGCATGGTAGTCGAGAAGAGATTTTAACTGAGGTGGGATTGGATGATATGGGTATCAAAAAATCAATTTTAGAGTTTATAAAAAAGTAGAGGCGTGATTTTTTTCTTTTTTACTTGAAAAATAAAAAATATCATGATAAAATATTGGTAGTATAGAAAACTTTAAATCAATATAAAAAAAATATGAAAAACAAAAAAGCGCTCGTCTTAGCAACCATTTTTTTAGTGGGTTTTTTCGTGCTGTTTTTCCTTTTGGTTCAACCCAAAAAAGTGACAGAAACTGTGGCTCCAAGTAATGTAGCAGTTCCGGAGGTTCAAGAATCTACTTCCCAAGTAGATACTAGCTCCGGTTCAATTCGTGTTTTGCAAAGTGGAATCGTTACTCAAACGGGTAATGATTTAAAATTGAAATTTAAAATTAAAAATGAAAAGGATCTAGCGCATTCAGGTATAAAATATTATATCAATTTGCATAAATATGATGAGGTAGAGCCACAAAGGGCACTTATTAAATACCCTATTGATAGGGTGGTTTATCCTGAAAGTTTGACAATTGATGGTGCGGGAGAGATGGAAAAAGAAATTAGCTACAGCGCACCTAAATACCTAGTGGGGAAATATCATGTTTCTGTAGAGTTTTTTCAAGCAGATTCAGGCTTTTATTTGGACAGGGCTGACGTGGGGGACTTTGAATTAAGTAATTCAGAGACTAATTTTTTGGAAGTAGATCCTAATAGCTGTTATTTGACAGTGGTAGCTGACAAAGTGGCTGACAAACAATACGGATTATTAAATGGTGTGGATGTGGCAGCGACTGAGAATTTACTGGCTCATTGTAAAATAACCAATCATTATACTGAAAAAATTACAATTTCACCTCAATTTTTAAATTATTATCGACATGATTTTTTAGAAAAAACAGTGCCTCAGGTGGAAAAAGATCTTGAAAAAATTACGCTTAACGCTAAAGAGTCAAAAGTAATTACCCTCTCCGTGCCTTATGCCAAAAAACCTCAAGCTTATGATGCTAAATTATTTTTTAATAATAACGAGGGAGTAAAAGTTTCCAATGCAGTTTCTTTTCATTATGTGTTGGCAGGAGAAAGTGCTATTGTCCAAACTATCACCGCTGACAAAGAAGAATATACTAGTGGTGAAACAGCTAATGTCTCTGTGATGTGGAGTGAGTCAGCTAATAATTTTGCAAATTCTCGTCTGGGTGGGACAACGACAACAGATTTGACGATGAGTATTGGTATCACAAATGGTGAGGGTGAATCCTGCGTGGATGAAACTCAAAGAGTTACCCTGCACTCAGATGATTTAGTTTTAGAAACTCCCTTGATGATTACAAAAGAATGTAGTCAACCTACAGTTTCCGCTATAATTTATGACAAAAATAATCAGGTGCTGGACGAAAAGAGTCATTCATTTTCGCAAAGTGCTTCGAAAAAACAAAGTTACACACTGCCGGATAAAAATAACATTCTGAAGGGAGTAGGCTTTTTGATAATGATAATGGCTTTGGTGGCAGTGATTGTTTTGCGGAAAAAAATGAAAAAGAAAAATTTGCTTATTCTTTTCTTAGCCGTTTTCTTGGTAGGATTGGGTGTTTTCTTTTATGCAAATATTAAAAAGGGACAGGCCGATAGTGGTGTGGCTGGTTGTGATGATCAAAATCTGGGTGGTGGTTGTGTCAGGTACTGTGTTTGTGGCAATACTCATTGCTCCGGAGGTTGCGATAGCAGCGCCGCTAGAAGTACTTATACTAGCGCTGATGTTCGACCTAGCTCTCCTTTGTGTATGTGGGGTAGTCCCTCTACTAATGCAGCGAGTATCCCTTTTCCGGTAGGTAGCTATGGTGCCGCTAGTCAGGTTAGTTGGAGATGTTGGAGTGATACTGCTGAAGCCTGGAATAGTCCTACTTGTTATGCTAGCCGTACAATTCCGATACCTGCAGTTAATTTGACTGTCTCTCGTTCCAGTTTGCCATATGATGGAGGGGGTGTGACACTGAAATGGACAACTGCTGATGCTACAAATTGTGTAGCTAGCAACGGTTGGAGTGGTAATAAGAATGCTGCCGGAGGATCTGAAAATGTAAATATATTAAGTAGTACAACTTTTTCTATCCAATGCTCCAATGCTTATGGAAGTTCGCCAGTATCCTCAGTAGCTGTCTCTGTGCCTCTTCCCGCAGCTCCAACTTTAACCTTTAGTGCTAATCCCTCAAGTTTGATTTTAAATTCAGATTCAAATTCTCCGTCAGTTAAATCTACTGAATTAAATTGGAATATCGGTAATGCTAGCGAGAGTTGTTATCCAAATGGTTGCACCTGTGAAGCTAGTGGAGAGTGGTCTGGAACAAAAAATAGCCCTAGCGGGTCTCAAGATGTCCAAATAGGAACCAACGGAAATCATACTTATATATTAAAATGTAATAATAAACTTCGTGCTGTACCTAGTGTTACTAGATCAGTGGTGGTGAGAGCTAGCTGTAATGCTAAAACCTGGTATGATGCTTGCACTAAATCTTGCGGTACTGATGCACAAGCTTGTCATCATGTTAGTACAAACTGTCAGGCATCTAGTTGCAACACTAAAACCTGCGATCCACCGTTATCAGCTTGTCCAGTATCGGGTGAAATCAGAGAGGTGAGATAATTCTTTTGGAAAATGTTTTGTCTAAAAAATAAGCATAGGGTTAAAAACCTATGCTTATTTTAATTAACCGGTTGACCATCCTTGAATATTTCACTAACTTATTTTTCAACACATTTAGGGAGAGTGGAAATCTTTTTGACAAAAATTGAAAAATGGTGTATAATAGACAATCTGGTTAAATATCAGATTTTTTTTAGTTCTTATCAAAATTTTAGTAAGGAGAAAAAAAGATGAAAGTTCTGATAGTTACTGTGATTTTCGCCTTAGGTGCTTTATTCCCAAATATTGGTTCTGCCTTGAATAGTGAAGAGCTTCGAAGGCAGGAGTTGGCGAGTTTATTGGAGTCAATTCCTGATGACAATATGAAGAGTTTTCTACGGGAGGAAGGTTATTTAGTTACCCCAGCTTGTCATGAGGATAAATGCGGGCTGGCTTTACTGGATGATCAAAGGCAAATTGCGATTTGCTTTATCTATCCCGAGGACTTAGCTTTGGCTACCCAGGCGCAGTTGCCCATCCCCAAGGATCAGCCAGTTGATTTTAATGATGAGTTGCTGCCAACAATCATCATTAATAATCAGGTGCCTTTTTCTGATTTTTGGAAAAAGGTGAACCTCCTTAGCGCATCTGTACAAGCTTTTTCATCCGCTATGATTGAGCAATCAGGTATGGGGGGTGATGAGAGTACTGTGGCCAGGGAATATTTCGCATACGAACAGGTATGCAGTTTCCTGGATGCGTCGGGGGACACCGAGTATCAGCGGATTCTGGGTGAAAAGATAATTGAAACCAAGAAAATTCTGCTGCAAGAAAAAATGCCACCCTTTAATTATAAAGAAGGAGAGGCGACTCTATTTTTTTCCAAAGAGGAGGATAAGTATAAGCAAAAGATTGCCTGGATTCACTCAGTTTATCGAGTGGTCCAGGAGATTAAAAAAGAAGAAGCTCAAATGGATACGGTGATAAACTTTATCCGTTGGGCAAAAGAAAGCGGATATCTATAAATAAGATATCCGCAGTAGGGCGGGGGTGATTAAGATATTTAATCACCCTTTTTAATTTATTTTTATTTCACTATGTGGCAAGAGTTCTCTTATCTTTTCCGTAGTTTCATTTTCCAAATTTAAACTGTAGGCAGTTTTGACTTTTGTGCCATCAATTTCTAAAAATATTTTAGTTTCCCCGAGTGTGCAAGTATCAAATATTTGAGAAAGTTTTCCAATCGTCGATTTATCAGCGTTAGCTGGAATGGTAATTGTTACTTTGGCGGCTTTGATTGGTGGTTGCTTGGGACGACTATTTTTTTCTTGGGTCGCGAGAACTCTTTTGAAATTTCCAATTTCCTCCTCGCTAACTAATTTGGCGCTATCAACAATAAGTTTAAATGAGCCATCTTTGTCGGATAATTTGCCGTCTACTAAGATAATTTTTTCCTCTTGCCAAACTGCTCCGGTGGTTTCTAGGGCGTTAGGAAAAACCAAAAGTTCAATTCGACCACGTAAATCTTCAATCGTGACAAAGGCCATGTTTTGTTTACGCTTGGTCATAATTCTTTGCACCTTGGTGATCACGCCTCCTAAATTAACACTTTTTCCAACCATTGAATTGTCCAAAGATGAAATCGGCATCGTATTTCTCTCGAAAAAATCTCGATAATCTGACATGGGGTGATCGGAAACATAGAGTCCCAAGAGTTCCTTTTCCCAATGTAGACGTTGATTTTTAGAAGCAGGGACGGATTTAAGTAGCTCAATGGTAGGCGTTTGAATATCAATAGCGCCAAAAAACAAACTATTCTGATTGGAACTATTCATTTTTTGGATATTTCGAGAGAAGTTTAAGATAAGCTCAATGTTTTCAATAATTTGATTGCGTTCCCCTAAATCATCCAGAGCGCCCACCTTAGCTAGCGCTTCAATTGATTTTTTATTTAAATCTCGACCCTTAACTCGCTCTAGAAAATCAGCTAAAGATTTATATTTACCATTTTCTTTGCGCTCCCTAACAATTTCATCGGCTACAGGATGACCAACATTTTTAATCGCCTTTAAACCAAAACGAATATTCGTTTTTCCGTCCGCTCCCTTAATTACCGCAAATTCACCAAAACTTTCGTTGACATTAGGTGGTAAAACGGAGATTCCAATATCTTGAGATTCTTCTACCTCAATAGCAATTCTTTCAATGTTGCCTTGATCAGAGGTCATCAACGCCGCCATAAATTCCGCTGGATAATGGGCTTTTAAATAAGCAGTTTGGTAACCGATTAGAGCATAACAAGCGGCATGACTACGATTAAATCCGTAGCCAGCAAACGGTTCGATAAAAGCAAATATTTTTTCTGCATCTTTTTTGTTTACTCCGTTAGCTACAGCTCCGTCGATAAATTTAATTTTTTCTTTCTGAATTAATTCAGGAATTTTTTTACCCATCGCTTTTCTGAGCATATCTGCGCCACCCAATGAATAGCCGGCTAAACTTTGAGCCATTTGCATCACTTGCTCTTGATAAACCGCGACACCGTAAGTTTTATTTAAAATAGGTTCTAGTTTTGGATGAATGTATTCAATTTTTTTTCTACCATGTTTGCGATCAATAAAATCAGGAATCCAATCCATTGGTCCTGGACGATAAAGAGCTACCATAGCGATAACATCTTCAAGGTTAGTAGGTTTGAGTTGTTTAAGATATCTTTTCATACCAGAGGATTCTAATTGAAATACTCCAGTAGTGTGAGCAGTTTGCAGTAGTTTATAGGTAGGTTTATCATCTAGTGGGATGTGGTCAATATTAATTTTGACACCTTGAGTTTTTTGAATAATATTGATGGCATTTTGGATAATGGTTAAGTTTTTAAGTCCCAAAAAGTCCATTTTTAAAAGGCCAATTTTTTCTACATAACTACTTTTGGTGGAAGATGAATATTGAGTCACCACCCCGTCTTCTTTGCCAGTAATTTTTTGGAGAGGGGAATAGTTAGTTACTGGTTCCTTGGTAATTACTACTCCGCAAGCATGCATGGACGCATGACGAGCTACGCCCTCTAATTTTTTAGCGCTATCGATTAATTTTTTGGCGTCCTTGTCAGAATTATAAAAAGCAGAAAATTCTGGCACATCTTCGAGAGCGGCGGTAATAGTGGAGAACATAGGAATCATTTTGGCGGTGCGATCACAATATTCGTAAGGGTAATCCAACGCTCGACCAGCATCTCGAATAGCAGCTTTAGCCGCCATGGTTCCAAAGGTGATAATTTGCGCAACATGATCATCACCATATTTTTTTCGCACATAATCCAAAACTTCATCTCGTCGATCATCAGCAAAATCCATATCGACATCGGGCATGGAGATTCTTTCTGGATTAAGAAATCTCTCAAATAGTAAATCATATTTAATTGGATCTAAGTTGGTAATACCTACTAGATAGGAAACAAAACTTCCCGCTGCACTTCCTCGGCCTGGCCCTACCACAATCCCTTGTTTTTTTGCCCAGTTAACGAAATCCTGGACGATTAAAAAGTATGAAGGAAAGCCCATTTTTTCAATGATAGAAAGTTCATATTCCATTCTTTCTCGATGTTGGTCCGTGATATTATCACCGTATTTTTCCACTAAACCTTTTTTAGTTAGATATCTCAAATAGCTCTTGTCATCAAAATTAGGTGGTACCTTAAAATAGGGGAGTTGAGTTTCTCCTAGTGGGATATCATAATTACACTTAGCTACAATTTCTTGGGTGTTGCTAATGGCAATAGGGGTATCCTTAAAAAACTCCATCATTTCCTCTGGGGATTTCATGTAGAGGTGAAAATCCATCAAGCTTAATCTATCTTTTTCATGCACTTTACGATTCATCTGAATACACAATAAAATGTCTTGAGTCTCAGCATCTTCGGCTTTCACATAATGAATGTCTCCGGTAGCCACGATAGGAATGCCAGTTTCTTTGGAAATTTGAATCATGCCCCCATTGGCAAATTTCTGATCGCCTTGTCCGGGATGATGCTGCAATTCCATATAAAAATTTCCTCGTCCAAAAACTTTATCATACCAAAGAGCAGTGGCCTTGGCTTCTTCATAGGTTTTACGAACTATAGTCTGAGGAACTTCTCCCTGGATACAACCGCTCATGCAAACTAAACCTTCGGAATATTTTTCTAAAGATTCTTTATCAATTCGGGGCTTGTAATAAAATCCTTCCAAATGAGCAATAGAAACAAGTTTCATTAAATTTTTATAACCCTGCTCATTTTTCACTAAAAGAGTGAGATGATAACGAGTTTTATCTTCGACGGTGTTATTTTTACTAGTCCGACTGCCGGCCGTGAGATACATTTCACACCCAATAATTGGTTTAATGCCAGCTTCCTTGGCTTTGATAAAAAATTCCACAATTCCATACATTACCCCATGATCAGTCAGAGCCAGAGAGTCCATACCCAATTCTTTGGTTCTTTGGATAAGGTCATCAATTTTAGCCAATCCATCCAAGAGGGAATAATGACTATGAACATGTAGGTGGGTAAATTTATTGTTCGGCATAATCTTGAAAGTTATAATTTAACTATTTGAATATTATTTATATTGTCTCTAAATAAATACTACGCTCACGATTGTCATCTCGAGCGCAACGATAGTGGAGTCGAGAGATCTATTAAACAATTAGATTACGCAGAGGTTTATAAGGTTTTGTATTATTGGAAAAATTTCACCAAAAACTCCAATTTGACGGAATAAAAAACCACTAACTAAAAAATTAGAGGTCAAAGGATGAAATTAGATTGATAATTTGTTGAATTGGACATTTTTTTAAACCTAGCTTCATAGCCCAGATTGCTCAGAGGGTTTTGCAAGTTAGTATTTATTCTTAACTTATTTAAATATTTCCCCCCAATTAAATTGTGGGGTGAATTATTATTTTTTAAATGAGTTCTTGATTGCTTTTATTGTAGCACAAATTTGAGAAAAGTAAATACTTTTTTGGGGGATAAAAAAGGAGGGCGAAAAACAAAGTTTTTCGCCCTTTTTTAAAAGATATTTAGCGGAAGCGTTGCCGCCGACCATTACCCAGGTGTTTTTTGACAAAACTCAACTCTCTTTCTGCTTCATCTCTGTCTTGGCAGATGCTTTCCAGGATAATGGGGATATTGGGATCAAGACCCCGCAAAGCTCGGACAACCATTGGGTCAGCCGTTTGGAATAACGGTTTATGAAAACCAAGTCCACTCAGATGAATTCCCACTAAATTTTCAGCAAAAGAGCTAATTATTTGAGGAATTGATTCAATAGAGTTTCCATTTTCCAAATAGTGGTTGACATCAAAAACGAATTTCAATAGGGGAAATTGATTAAATAATTCTTCCCAGGAGTATCTGGCGATAAAGGAATCTTTCCGACTATCCATATTTTCTATCGCCAGAGGCATCGCCCAATTATGATCAAACTCCAGATAAAAATCGGACCAGTCACTAACTAGATTCGGATGAATTACTACGTGGCTAAAATTGGACACCGATAAATAGAATTTGTAGGCTCTATTTAATATGGGTGCTGTTGTTGGGAAGCCTTCGGTATAATAGCAATCGACTGGCAAATGCAAGGAAACCTTTTCGAATTTAGCCGCCTTTAATACTTTCCAGTTTCTAGGTGGAAAATCCTTGCGAGAATGCCAATTTATTTCGATGGCATTACATTTGAGTTGGTCAATAATTTTAACGGCATCTTTGGGATAGGGGGCAAATTTATAAAAAGCCCCGGTGGAAAAACCAAGCAACCTTTCTTTCATGTGTTTTCTCCTTGAGAAGTTTTTTATTAATAAAGAGGTACTATTAAATTGCAACTTTATAAGTTGTTCAAAAAGTGTATAATTAAAATAAGTAAAAAGCAAGAGAGGGGGAAAATGTTTAATCCGCCAGTCGGCGGAGTTCTAAGTGTTGAAAATGTAAAATTGTTTTTAAAGTAGAGCTGTCATTTTGACCGGATAAATTTTTGTACTCGGAAATTTAGAAGTGGGCTGCGTGTCGCCTTAGCTTTAGCGGTGACATAGGAATCTTCCCTAAATTTGTGATTTGAGATCTTTCGGCTCCACTAACGTTTCGCTCAAGATGACAAGATTGTGTGGTTTTGAGTTTTATAGTGGCTTATGTGTAATCATGAGATTATTATTGAAAATTTAAATATTGAATATTGAATGAAAATTGATTATTGATCATTGAATATTTATATTGTCATGTAAATATAGTAATATCTTAATTTGGTGCGAAATGAATATATGAAAAATAAGGTAAAGTTAGAATCAAATTTAAACCCGTCAGTTGCGACTGACAGGTTTAAATTAGAAAAAAAACTTTTAGGCGAAGGTTGGGATTTTGTCATTGGAGTAGATGAAGCGGGGAGGGGACCGTTGGCTGGGCCTGTTGTGGCAGCAGCGACAGCAGTCCGGAATTTCAAATCAATTTTAAATGACAAAATCTTAGATGAAGAAAAAATGTGGGAGATGATTAAAGATTCAAAAAAGCTAAGTGAAAAAAAACGAGAAGAAGTTTTTGAATTTATCATGGAAAATTTTTATGTAGGTATTGGAATTTGTAACCACGAAACAATTGATAGGGTTAATATCTTAGAGGCGACTTTTCTGGCGATGAAGAAAGCCTTGGGCGAATTAAAATCTCAAATTTCGACTCAAGGAGAAAAATATATAATTCTCGTGGATGGTGATAAAATTATTCCCAATTTTTCAGGTACACAAAAAGCTATAGTCAGCGGGGATAAACTAGTAAAATCAATTTCAGCGGCTTCAATAATTGCCAAAGTGACTCGAGATAGAATGATGAATGAATTTGATAAGAAATATCCGGCTTATCAATTTTCTAAACATAAAGGCTATGGCACCAAGATACACATTGAAGCCTTAAAGCAAAATGGCCCCTGTGAGATTCATCGCAAAACCTTTGCACCTGTGAGAAATGCGATTAATGATAGATGGAAAGTTTAGTTAAAAGTGAAAAATTAAAAGTGAAAAGTTTCAATTAAAAATTTAAAAAATATTTTTCTCAGATTGCTCTATTTTGTCGTTTCTAAAATTTCTCTTGCTCTAGCGGTTGTTTCAAAAAGATTTTTAATTACCTGCTGACTTTCTTCTCTGGTTTTTCCTTTGAACCACTGTTCGATTAATGCAGGACCTTTATTTTTAAGTTTTTCTTGAGCAATCTCAACTAGTGCATCCCCATCTATTTCTTCGCCGGAAAGTAAAAAGTTATTTGCCCAATTAGATATTTTTTCTTGTAGATTTATAGTTTCCATGTCGGGTAGGTTGGTCTCGTTTAATTTTTTGCTTTTATAACTTTCTAAATTTTGGTTTATTTTTTCAGATACCCAACCTTGTAATAAATGAGCATCGTTTTCTTTTGGCAAGGAGTGATATCTTTCGTATGACGCCTGAAAAGATTTTTTATCCGATTCTTTTTCATCCCATTTTTTCGAAGCGGAGAACCACTGGATGTCCCTTTGATAGGGTTGTCCGTCGATAATATTTTTTTCCATAGCTTCTTGAAACGCGTGGCCCACCTCATGGGATAGTCGAGAAAATATTTGATTTAGGGAACTGTAATTAATATCCCCATATAACGCAATCGTACCTAAGTCCTTGGGATTGCCTCCAAGCGTGTATTTAGCCGCCGCATGAGAATCTCTAGGCAAATATTCAATAATGATATTTGGGATGGAATATCCTTGGCACAGGGATTGAACCCATTTCTCGCAGATTTTCATGTTTTCTTTTTGGTCGGATTGATCCCATTTTTTTTCCATATTAAAAAGCTCAGCATCACCTAGTGCGGCTAATGCTTTTTCATTAGCTTTCTGGTGAGCTAATTGCAATTTTTCGCTAGGGGAGTAAGTTTTGTAAATTTTAGAAATGGCATCTAGCACTTCCTCAGGATATTTGCTTGATTCATTATTGGCGAATGTGTCCCAAGATAATTGATTTATCAAATCAAGTCTTTCACTTTCTGGAATTTTGAACAGTTGTTCCTCGGAAAGAATTGAGATCTCTTGCGCTTTTTGTAACACGAGCTCATTCTTATAAACAGCTTGCTCCTCTGTTTTTATTTTGTTTTCTTCATGCGTCATTATCTCATCTTTGTGTTTCGCGAGAATTTCTTGGTATATCTTAGCTTTAGTTTCCTCACTTAAATCACCCAAGCCAGTTTCAAGTTCTATTATTTTTGATTGATATTTTTCTTCTATAGCCCGATGTTCTTTTAGCGCCTCTTCCTGAGAAATATCAATTGGTTTTATTTTTTCTTGTTGGGTAAGGCTTTCATCCGTTGATTTTTCTCGATTGTCTGCTTTTCTTAAAGCCTCTTGATCTGCTTGCAGTGTTTCTTTCCTTATGAAGCCAGTTTTATCTGAAGTTTCTTCAAAATTTTTTTGCAAAGGCGTTGGCATCTCTTCTATGCTTTTATAATTTTGTGGATTAAATGTTTCAAATTTCATTTTTTTAGATAATAGCTATTATAGTTAACTAAATCAAGTTTATCATAAAAAAATATAATTTCCCACGAGAGTTCTTTTTCGAGGACAATAAAAACCAGTTATTGACAAAATAGCAATTTAAGAGTATAATATAAGATCATAGTTGTTTGACAATTTATCATTCACCATAGTGAAAAACGGCTATTTATGGCAATTTTTCGTTGTGGTGGATGGAATTTTTAGTATAAACAATTTCTAGGAGAGAGGAAATGAGGAAATTTTTCTTTGCAGTGTTAATGATGCTGGTCACGAGTTTTCCATCAATTGTTAAGTCAGATGGGAATATTTCCGTCGGCACTTTTTCTGTCGATGGGAAAAAACTCGGGGGCATGGAGCTATCTCCAGGATCGTATGGCTCAATCCATCAAGAGACCAGGATCAATGGTCTCGCTGGCAGTAAATCGCCAGAACAGATCGTTGAGCAAGAATATGATGAGGATTCAGATATCAAAATTCCTCCTGTTCAAATTATCACCCCCAAGGAGATTTCTAAAGGGGGCTTTGCCAGCACAATGGCGAAGAAATTATTAAAGGAAAGTGGGCAAAGCGAATAAATCGCACTGCCTCATGAGCCCGGTGAGATCACATCTCCCCGGGCTCAAATATTTTTCTAATATTATTTTTAAGATATTAAATAGTAAAAATTAATAGATATTAAGACATTATCTTTTGGATATTTTGGTCTAGCTATTTGTTATATTTGTTTGAGCTATTAATTAATTTAATCAATGATGTGGACACTTGATGGTTTTCAATTTAAATAGTCAACTGAGTGCCTATTGATTGAATATTGCATATTGATTATTGAATATTGAGCTTGCTCTTGCCAAAAACAATAATAAATGATATTTTGATAGAGTAATATACTAAACGTCTAGAGAAGGTAAAAATAACAATCTAGCAACTTAAATTATATGCCAGTACCAAAACAACGACACAATACCGCCCGTAAAGGAAGAAGACGCGCCGGTCAACTTATTAAAATTAAAAAAATTGTTAACGTGCAGTCAGTAGCTTGTAGCAATTGTGAGGAGAAAATTTTGCCTCACCGTGCTTGTCCTAAATGTGGTTTTTATAAAGGAAGAGAAGTGGTAAAGATTGCTAAAAAGACAGCTAAAAAATAAAAATAACTTTTTTTGAAGAATTAAATTCTTCAAATGATAAACAAAAATGGCAAATAGGCACCTTCAACGGTCAATAGCAATGCAATCATTATTTGAATGGGATTTTAATGGTGGACAAAGAGACGATGTCTTAAATATTGTGGACAAAAATATTAAAGATTTAGCTATTGGGATAGAAGAAACCGATCTTGTTTTGTGTTTGGTTGAAGGAGTGATAAAAAACCAAAAAGATATTGATGAGTTGATTGAGCAATGTGCCCCAGAATGGCCACTTTCCCAAATTACCATTGTGGATAGAAATATTTTACGTATTGGAATATATGAGCTTCTTTATGGTAACTATGATAATGTTCCGCCGAAAGTAGCTATCAATGAAGCTATTGAATTGGCAAAAACCTTTGGTGGTCCAAATTCAGCCAAATTCATCAATGGTGTTTTGGGAACAATTTATCGAGAGATGGGAGAGCCGCTAAAGGATGATGATCGAAAAAAGAAGGCGGAAAAAAAGAAGGAAGAAGCCAAGAAAGAACAAGAAATTATCAATGAAAATAATTAATTTTAAAATAATTTTTAATTAAAAGTTTTTAATTATTCGTCTGAGATGGCGATTTTTTAAAAGTTTGTAATTAGGAATTCTTAATCAAGATGAAAATTGTTGATTTTGCCGATAAAATAGGGCTAAAATTTAATAACGCAGAATTATTACAAGAAGCTTTGACGCATCGTTCTTATTTAAATGAAAACAAGAAGTATAAAATTAATCACAATGAGCGATTAGAATTTTTGGGAGATGCGGTTTTGGAGTTGGTGGTAACTGATTATTTATTTAAAAATTATAATAATCCGGAGGGCGAAATGACGAGCTGGCGAGCAGCCTTGGTTAACGGTGAAATGCTGGCTAAAATTTCTGCTGGTTTAGAAGTGGATCAATATGTCTTGATGAGTCGTGGAGAGTCTAGCGACAAGGGCAGAGCGCGACAATATCTTTTAGCGAATGCACTGGAGGCTATTATTGGAGCTGTTTATTTGGACCAGGGTTACGCGGCAGCAGAAAAATTTATTTTAGATAATATTATTATTAAAATTGACGAGGTTATCGCCAATAAACTTTATTTGGATCCTAAGAGTTATTTTCAGGAAAAATCACAGGAGCATTTCAAGGAAACTCCTTCTTATCGAGTAATTAAAGAGGATGGACCTGATCATAATAAAAATTTTACTGTGGGTATTTATGTCGGAGGAGAATTAATTGCTCAGGGTAGTGGACCAAGTAAGCAAGACGCTCAAAGAGAAGCTGCGCAAGAGGGATTGAAGGCGAAGGGGTGGATGTAATAATGTTCTAGATGTTGAATTGTTCTAATTGTTGTAATTGCAAAAGTATATACCTAGGTATATACTTTTTTATATCAAAAAGTAACGCGAGACTACGGCCGTAAATAAACGTTACTTTTTGTTATTTTCCCAAATATTTCCTAAATTTCCACATTTATAGTACAATAAAACTGTATGAAATAAACAATATGGCATGAGGTACTTTACTTTGTGTTGATTGTTTTATGTGTCGTATGCTTTATGTTTAATGCCTAATGAATATCTATGTATTTAAAGAAATTAGAAATAGTCGGTTTTAAATCTTTTGCCAACAAAACTGTTATCGATTTTATGCCTGCGGACTTGATTGAAGAAATGAACGGTGTTGCGGGTGATGCAATAAAAAAGAAAATGGGAATCACTGCGATTGTGGGTCCTAACGGTAGTGGTAAGTCCAACATCGCGGATGCTATTCGTTGGGTGATGGGAGAGCAATCTATGAAGAATCTGCGAGGTAAAAAATCAGAAGATGTGATTTTCGCCGGTAGTGGATCTAAAGGTAAGCTGAACTATGCTTCAGTATCTTTGCATTTGGATAATACAGATAAAAAAATTCCCTTAGATTTTACCGAGGTAATTATTCGAAGAAAAATTTATCGCAGTGGTGAGAGTGAATATCTAGTTAACGGCTCCAAAGTTAGATTGGTAGATGTTACTGATTTGTTGGCCAAGGCGGGAGTGGGTAAGGATAGTTACAGCGTAATTAACCAGGGTATGAGTGATGCTGTGCTAAATGCTTCAATTAGTGAGAGAAAATCTATTCTTGAAGACGCGGCTGGAGTAAAACAATATCAAATCAAAAAAGAAAGAGCTTTAAAAAAACTAGATACTACTAGCAAAAATCTTTTGCAAGTTAATGCACTTTTGGGAGAAATCGAACCTCATTTGCGAATTTTAAAAAGACAAGCTGATAAAGCCGAAAAGGGTGCAGAGATTAGGACTAAATTGAGATCAATTCAGGAAAAATACTTTGCTTTTTTGTGGTATTCTTTTCAAACAGAAAGAGAGGAATCACTTGGTCAAAAGGATGAGCTGGGTAGAGAAACTATGCTGGTGCAACGAGAGGTGGACAAGCTCAATGATTTTGTGCAAAACGAATCACATAAAATGCGTCAAAACAAAGCTCAAGATGAACTTAAATTTGAAAGAGATAAAATTTATAAAATTATCAATGCCGCAGAAAAGGAATTAATGATAACCGAAGGACGGATGGAAATTTTAAAAGATAGGATTCGACAACAGGGAATTATTCAGGAAATCTTGGTGGACAAGGGTTATATTCAAGATGAACTAGCTAAAATTTACCAAGCTCAAAAAGAATTAGGGGAAAGAATTGCTAAAATTGAAACATTGGAAGAATTGGCAGAGTTAAAGGCTTTCATTTTAAAAATTGAAAAAAATATTGAGTTATTGAAGGGGGATATTGATAAAGGAAAAGTGGAAGGTAAGAAAACTAACGAGCAAGTTGAAGCGGAGAAAGCCGGAAATAAAGAATTGGCAGAAATGGTCGCACACACGGGTGTTTTAAAGGAGGAAATTCAGGTGGCTCGCGCCAAGATTGCTCAGATAAATGGTGAAATTCAAAAAGAGATTGCCAAAGATGCTAAGGCGAGAGAGGATTTCTTTAAGGCAGAAGAAGATTTACGCACTAGTCAAAGAAGACTGGATACAATTAAAGATAAATTTAATGATGCCAAAGTTTCCTTGGCAAGAATTGAAGTGCGTGAGGAAGATTTGGTGGCAGAAGCTAAGAATGATTTAAACTTGGATATTCGAGCGATTGAGTTTGACGGAGAAAAAATCGATCGACATGATACTGAGCAAAAAATTTCTAAATTAAAAATTCAAATGGAGCAAATTGGGGGTATCGATCCGCTTATTATCCAGGAATACGAAGAAACTAATAAACGTTACGAAACATTGCAGCAGGAATCTAAAGATTTAGAGAAAGCTATTGGCTCACTTTTGGAAGTAGCTAAGGAAATGGACAAAAAAATTGATAAGGTTTTTGCGGAAGCTTTTGGTAAAATCAATGATGAATTTTCTAAATATTTTAAAATAATTTTTGGTGGCGGAAGAGCGAGTTTGGTAAAAGTGAGAAAGAAAAAAGTTGTTCGCACCAAGACTGACGCAACTAGTACTGAGGGTAATAGTGATGATGTTGAAAGCGAGGACTCTTCGGAGGATAGTGAAAAAGATGAGGTGGGTATTGATATTTCCGCTTGTCCACCTGGCAAGAAAATTGCCAACCTGTCTATGCTTTCTGGTGGAGAACGAGCTCTGACCTCCTTGGCGTTGCTTTTTGCAATTATTTCTTACAATCCACCACCTTTTTCTATGCTAGATGAAGTGGAGGCGGCATTGGATGAAGCTAACTCTAGACGTTTCAGCAAAATATTAAAAAAATTATCAGCCCATACTCAATTTGTGGCAATTACCCATAATCGAGAAACTATGCGTCAGGCTTCTTATTTGTATGGAGCCACAATGGGAGAGGACGGTATTTCGAAATTGTTGTCGATAAGATTGGAAAATAAGGACGGTGAATAATTTAATTACTTAAATAAATTAAGATAAATAATCCTAGTTAAATAGTGCGGATTACCATAATTTAATCGTTTACCTCGTTAAATTAAAGTAGTCTTTATCATTTAATGGGGGCCAAGTAAAATGAAACAAAAAAAGAAAATATTAATAGTGGAAGATGAGAGTTCATTGGCTAGTATTTTAAAGGATAAATTTGAACTTGAGGATTTTGAAGTTTTGTTGGCAGAAAATGGATTGGTGGGACTTAACTCCGCTTTAAATAATTTACCAGACATGATTCTTTTGGATATTGCTATGCCAGTGATGGATGGACTGGAAATGCTAAAATTATTGAAAGCAGATGAAAAAACTAAAGATTTGAAGGTTATAATTTTAACCAATTACGGAGATATGGAGAAATTTACCCAAGCCAATGAGCTGGGTGCTAACGATTATCTGGTAAAAGCTGATTGGGGAATGGCTGATATTGTGAGTAAGGTAAAGAAGATGATTAAAAAATAATTTCCAACTACTTGAAGAAATAAAAAACTGACTTTTTAAAAAAGTCAGTTTTTTATTAACTAGAAAAACCAACAGTTTTAGCCGGTGCGTGTGTTTGAATTATAAAACTTTGTCACTAATAATTTTTTTTACTAACTTTTTTGGCAGCAAAAGAAGTTACAAAAAACTGCCACACGTACTACTAAAATAAATAAATCTAACT
>JBAQFQ010000025.1:0-7428 GCA_049287345.1 Candidatus Moraniibacteriota bacterium | reverse complement strand
AAATTTCGAGAACTAAGTAATGAAGAGATTGATGATTATGTAGCGACTGGTGAACCGCTAAGTTTGGCTGGGTCATTTGGTATTATGAAAAGAGGAGTAGTGTTATTTGAATCAGTAAGCGGTGATTTTTATTCAATTGTGGGATTTCCAATTAATAAGATTTATTTGGCGCTTAGAGAACTAGGAGTAAATGTTTTAAAACAATAAAAATATATGATTACCACAAAAGATATAAGAGTGATAGAAGATATTGCCAAAAAATATTTTAAAGAAGCTAGTGGTTGTCATGATTGGTCACATATTGAAAGAGTGAGAAAAATAGCCCTAAGAATTGGAAAACAAGAAAAAGCTGATTTAAAAATAGTCGAAGTTGCGGTTTTACTGCATGATATCGGGCGTAAATTTGAAATGGATCACCGAGGAGAAAAAGACGGAATAAAAATTTGTCATGCCATTGAAAGTAAAAAGGAAGCGAATAAAATATTGGAAAAATTTAAAAAAATTACCCAAGCAGAAAAAGAAAATATTTTGCATGCCATAGAAGCTCATCGTCATAGAAATTCTTTGTTGCCAGCTACCTTGGAGGCTAAAATTGTTTTTGATGCAGACAAGCTCGATTCTATCGGTGCAGTGGGGGTGGCCCGAGACTTTCTTTTCGCTGGAAGTGCAGGCTCAGATTGTCTTTACACTGGAAATGAAAAGAAATTAGCCAAGCTCGGGAAAGATCATTCCTTTACCACGGAGGATAGTGCTATTTTGGAGTATGAGGTAAAGCTAAAGCACTTGAAAAATAAAATGATGACCAAATCTGGCAAGCAGCTGGCGATTGGTAGGGATAAATTTATGAAAGATTTTTTTAATGTTTTTTGGCAGGAGGTGGAAGGGAAAAGATAGCTTGATGAATGATGGGTTTTATAATAAAATATAAGTATATAATTATTTAATGAAAAAATATGCTTGAAGCTCCAACATTAGAATCAGATGGAAGTAATCAGGAAATTCCCAAACCAGATCAAGAAGCTAGAAATCCAGAAAATCTCTCCAGAAAAGACAAGATAAAACAAGAAATTACTGAAATTAAAGAAGCTGAACAGAGTTACAAGGATGCGGTTAGCAAGGAGATTGGTGTAAACATTGATGGGTTATTAAAATCTGGTTCAGGGGAAGTATTTATTTTGGCCGAAATAGATAGATATTATAGAAACATGCCCACTGATTTGAAAAATAAATTAGTGCTAAAAGAATCACTAGAAAAAGAGCTTATTAATATAACTGGAAGTGAATTAATAGATATTCCAAATAAAGAAGGAGAGGTGTCTACTGAAAGTGACAAAGAAGAGGATAAAGCTAAATTAGAAGAGGTGATGAAAAAAATATCTGATATAAAATAATTAATAGTTAATAATAAAAATTATGTCTCCAGAGGATCCATTTAAATATTTTGGAAAAGATCCACTTAGCGGAGATTCTGCAAAGAACTTCGATGATTCAATTAAGAGTTTTGGCGAGTCACTTAAGAATTTTAGTCTTGATGAACAGGTGGATGAAAATGTAGGAAAGCCGATAGAAAGGCAATCTATCACTGCATCACCTGATGGTCATCGAGCAAATTTAGAACACTTAAAAGATGTGCAAGAATTTAAAATGCTCCAATTGGTTATAGTTTTTTCGAAAGCAGAGGGAAAAACTTTAAGTGAAACATTGAATGAAGAGGAATTGAAAAAATTACGCGAATTGTCGGCACGTATTTCGACAGAAGAGCGAATTAGTATTTTAGCTGAAGTTAATGCCACTGTCGCAAAAAACAAAGCTGCTCAGAATAGAAGTGAATCTGTCGAAACTCTGGTTGTCTGTAAAAGTTGCGGCAAAAAAGTTAAGGCTGGTAAATTTTGCGGTCAGTGTGGAAAACCTATGGAATTAATTGAAAAAGGTAAGTCTATTCTAGAAGCTGATGAAAATAAATTTTTTTGTTCAAAATGCGGAAAAATAGTCAAGTCTGGAAAAATTTGTGAAAATTGCGGAGGGCTTATTTTCAATGGAGCTGAAAGGACATTATTTAGAATTATGGATATAGATGTTAGCTATCCGGCGGATCATCCAGGTGAGACGTTAAAACTTTTAAAAACACAACGAAACGCTTACATTAAAGAAAATTATCAAGGTGAAACAGGTCGGTATAAGAATGAAGCTGAGGTTGGAAGAGTCCTTGAAATTTATAAGAAATTGATGGAGAAATTATCTTAAGTTTTTCTTTGAAATTGTTTGAAAATTTAATCATTGGAAATTTATTGGTTATTAGAAATTGAGAATTGGTTATTCTCCGAAGGAGTCGGGTGTATAGCTCAGCTGGTTAGAGCACTCGCATGACATGCGAGGGGTCTCTGGTTCAAGTCCAGATACGCCCACATTTTTAAAGTCGTCAAAATCATTGTCGCACCTAAAAGCTATTTAGAGGACATAAAATTGAAAGAAATCTTTGCTAACTGCGTAATATAGGAGGAAAATTAAGTTTATTTCTTAGTATTAATAAATGATTAATTTGGAAGAATGTGAAAAAAAAGAGGACAGTGAATTGGTCAGTCTTTCTCTAGCTAATCAAGAATACTTTTATTGTATAATTGCTCGTTACGAAAGGGTGATTTTTCATTATATTCTGAGAATATCCAATTCATCCAAAGAAGATGCGGAGGATATTTTGCAAGAGGTTTTTATGAGTGTTTATGAAAATTTAAACGAATTTGATAAAAGCTTAAAGTTTTCTTCTTGGATTTATCGAATCGCTCATAATAAAACAATTAGCGCTTGGCGAAAAATGAAAACTCGACCCAAGACTATTTGGACTGAGGAAGACCAGAATTTATTTAATCTAATTTCCAGCGATGAAGATATTTTAGGAAATTTAGAAAAAAAATGCAGCGCGAAGGAGGTGCAAAGCGCCCTGGGCGAATTGGATGAAAGATATCGAGAGGTCTTGGTGTTAAAGTTTCTGGAAGATAAAGATTACAAAGAAATTTCCGATATCCTAAAAAAACCAATGGGTACCGTAGCGACCTTGATAAATAGAGCCAAGGGTCAGTTGCGAGAGAAATTAAATAATTTAGAAATTAAATAATAATAAGATCTATGATTGATAAAGCTACTGAAATATTAAAAAATATTGAAGACAAAAAAATTAAACCAAAGTCAAAGTGGGTATTTTTAGCTAAGGATTATTTGGTTTGGGGATTGTTTGTTTTGGCGACACTTGTGGGGGCAATGGCTATTAGTGTGATAATTTTTATCATCAATGACAACGATTGGGATATTTATAAATATTTACAAAAAAGTATTTGGGCTTATTTTTTAATTTTAATGCCATATTTCTGGATAATTATTTTAGGCATTTTGTCTTTCTTGGCTTATTTTAATTATACCCATACGCGTAAGGGTTATCTTTTAAATCCTTATTTAGTTATTTTTGGTAGCATTTTGTTTAGTATAATTTTAGGCTGGGCGTTGTTTGCAGTAGGGGCTAGTCAAAAAATCGATAAAATTTTCGCTCAAAAAATTCCTTATTATAAAAATACCGAAATGCATAAGAATGTTTTTTGGAATAATCCAGATAAAGGATTATTAGCGGGAGAAATCATAGAAATAAAGAATGACCACTCATTTTTGTTAAAAGATCTAGAAAGTAACAAGTGGCAAATAGTAGGGGAGAATATCATCTGGAAGGAAAAGGTAGCAGCAGTGGCAGGTGAAAAAATAAAAATTATTGGACAGGTAGGTGGAAAAAATTTATTTGAAGCGCGAGAGGTTAGGCCGTGGGGATGTGGTTGTAATCTTTGTGAAAGCGACGAATCAAGCAGCTCGGACAGCTGTGGTATGAGTCAGGGTAAGACTGAAGGAAAGGGACACACTTGTAAAATGAACTAAATTCAAAAAAACAGACCGTAAACATTCATGAGAATAAAGGTCTGTTTTTTTATACTTAAATTATTTTTTAAAATAAGTCTCTCGGTCAATTGAAAGAAATATCTTGGAGTTGCGTATTAAATAATGAAACCGGCCGTTTCAAATAATTAATTTAAATTGAATAAACCCCAGTTAAATAGTGTAGATTAACGCAATTTAACGGGGTGAAGAAATATGCAAAAAAATAAAAGAGTAGCCCTATTGGGTTGGGCTTTAGTTGGATTAGTTTCTTTGGGAGCAGTTTCCTTTGCTTACGCTTACCGAGGTGATAGCACTCAAACAGGACCAAATTATTCACCAGAAAGACATACTTTAATGGAAAAAGCTTTTGAGACTAATGATTATAATTTGTGGAAATCCCAGGTAGCAAATCAGGGTGTAACCAGAAAAATAAATGAGAGTAATTTTGCAAAATTTTCCGAAGCTCATCGATTGGAATTAGCTGGAAAATATGATGAGGCGCAGAAAATAAGAACAGAATTAAATTTAGGAAATGGAAACGGAAATGGAAGTGGGCATAGCTGCAAAGGAGATGGCACAACATGTGGAGATAGTTGTGGTTGCGCAGGAGGATCTGGCACTTGCATGGCCAAATAAAGATAAAAGCAAGTATGCTTTAAATATAGGATAAAAACGCTTTGTTTCTTGGTTTGTAAAGACTGATAGATTGAAGCGTTTTTTTCTTGCTTTAAATAGGCAGCTAGCTGGCGCGCCTTATAGACGAAGGCTATTTTATTTTGTATACTATATAGAGAAAGCTGCGATTTAAATTAAGGCTAGGTTTGTATTTTTAAATTTTATTTTTATGGAGGGAGAGCCAAAAATTATCAATAATAGTCAGGAGCGTCCGTCTTTAAGAAGGGAAGAAATGGATTATTGCCTAAATGATGCCCTGGACTTGATTAATAATTGGAAAAAGATTCCAGAGTCCAAGCTTACCGGAGAAGAGTTTCGAGCCCTAGCTAAAGAAAATCCAGCTGAATTTGCCAAGCGAAAAGAAAATAAGTTTAGAAAAATTTATTTTAGCAATGTTACTGCAACCCTAGAAACTATCAGAATTAGTTCTAGACATAGTGAGCACATGACCGAGCTCTGGCAGAGATTAGATAAGATTAATGAAGAACTCCGAGGCTCAGTAGAGGTCAGTGAAGCGCAGATAGATAGTTTTGATCAGCTTGCCCAAGAGATAGTAGAAAGTTTAAAGCAAAGTAAATAATTTTTTAAAAGTTTAAGGCATGTTTAAAGGGAATAAAATTTTAAAAGGAATAGTGCTTTTTGCTGCAAGTGCAATATTTTTGTTTTTTGCTAACAATGCTGTTTTTGCTCAAGAGGTGAGCACTACTGATAAGTATATTTTTGTTTTTGTTCGTGAAAACTGTAGTTATTGTGCCAAGGAAGAGGCTTTTTTGAAAACTATCAAAGATTCAAAGTTTAAAATAACTTTTTTAGATATCGCTGATAAAAATAATTATACTAATTTCTTAAAAATAGTTGAAAAAAATAATCTATCTAAAGTTACACCAATTACCCTGGTGGGTGGGGAGGTCTTGGTGGGATTTGATAGTGTGGAATTAACCGGCAAAAAAATTGTCGATTTAGCTAACAATCAACATGCTAGTGTTAATGCATATTTAAAGGAAACCTCAGAAATAAATACTGATAGTGAAGTTTGCAAGGTCACTGGTGAGGACGCTTGTTCTCAAAGCGAGATAAAAAAAGACGCATTGGAAAAAATTAAAATTCCATTTTTTGGGGTAATTGAAGTTAAAGATTTTTCATTGTTTTCAATATCATTTATTTTAGGATTTATCGATGGTTTTAATCCTTGTGCTATGTGGGTTTTGGTAGCTTTTTTGATCGCTCTTTCTCAAGTGGGCAATCAATTAAAAATGATTATCGTGGCAGGATTGTTTATCGTGGCGGAGTCGGTTATGTATTTTATGATTCTAAATGTCTGGTACCGAACTTGGGATTTCATAAAATTAGACTGGCTGATGCTTCCCCTGGTAGGGCTTTTAAGTTTGGGAGGTGGAATTTATTTTTTGTATAAATTCAGGAAAAATAAAGGTGAATTAGTTTGTGATGTTACTAGCTTGGAGCACCAAAGAAAAACTACTACCAAAATAAAAGATATCGCTACTAAGCCGTTAAATATTCTGGGAGCCTTGGTGATTATCGGTTTGGCTTTTTCAGTAAATATCATTGAGTTTGCTTGTTCAGTTGGACTAGCTCAATCTTTTACGAAGATCTTGGAAATTAATACCCTAAGTTTCTTGACCCAGCAATGGTACATCGGTGTTTATACTTTCGCTTATATGATAGATGATTTTATTGTTTTCGGTTTGGCGATTTTTGGTTATCGAAAATTCTATCAATTTGGGGCAAAATATTCAAATTTAGCTCTGTTGATTGGAGGAATCATTTTAATAATATTGGGTATTTTAATGTTATCAGGCAAAAATGTTTTTGTTTTTTAACCCCAATTATAAATCACGATTGTCATCTCGAGCGCAACGATAGTGGAGTCGAGAGATCTGTGAAATATTAAATTGAGTGGGAGTTTAATTAGAATTAATATAACAAATTTATGGATAATGATAAAAAAGTTAGAGTCAGATTTGCACCGAGCCCAACTGGCTATCTTCATGTGGGAGGCTTAAGAAGCGCTCTTTACAATTATTTATTTGCTAGAAAAAACAAAGGTGTTTTTATTTTGAAAATCGAAGACACAGATAGGAAGAGATTTGTAGATGGGGCAGTGGAAAGCCTCATTAGCTCATTAGACTGGGTTGGCTTGCAAAGAGATGAAGGAGTTTTTCAAAGTGCCTATGTTAAAGATGATGCGGAAATTGTTACAAATTCAAAAAATTATCCGGGTATTTTAGAAGTCGGCAAGTTCGGTCCATACATCCAATCAGAAAAATTGGAGATTTATAAAAATTACGTGGATCAACTCGTAGAAAAAGAGTTGGCTTATTATTGTTTTTGCGATGCTCAACGTCTGGAAAAAATGCGAGAAGCTCAAATTGTAGAGAAAAAACCTCCTATGTATGATAGGCATTGTTTAAGCGAATTGTCCAAGGAAGAAATAGTAAAAAAAATAGAAAATAATGAACCCTATGTTATTAGATTGAAAATTCCCAAAGATAGAATCATTGAATTTATTGATGCAGTGCGAGGAAAAATTTCAATAAATACAAACACAATAGATGATCAAATTTTGATGAAATCAGACGGTTTCCCTACTTATCATTTGGCCAACATAATTGATGATCACGAAATGCACATTACTCACGTAATCAGAGGGGAGGAATGGCTGCCAAGTGCTCCAAAACATATTTTATTATATGAATCTTTCGGGTGGACTGCTCCAGAATTTGCTCATTTACCACTTTTATTAAGTACGGATAAGAAAAAATTATCTAAAAGAATGGGAGACGTGGCTGTTGAAGATTATATTAAGAAGGGATATTT
>JBAQFQ010000024.1:0-5194 GCA_049287345.1 Candidatus Moraniibacteriota bacterium | reverse complement strand
CCCCTGAATAAGGCTTGTTTTCATTGATTTAAAGGAGTGTTTATGATACCTTAAGTTTAATGAAAAATCTTGGGGAGTTTCTAGAAAAAGTTCTTATTGTGAAGATGCCACTCATTAAAAAACCATCACCGACTCTTCCGAATAATGAAACATATAAAAAAATATTAACAATGACCCAACAGCACATCTATGAAAATTAAATTTTGTCTAAATAAAAATCTCGACCGTCAAATGATTTCTGAATTTATTAATATTAACGATGGTGGTGGCATAGATTTTGCCAAGGGAATCATAAAAACACATCCAAAATTAAAAAAAATAATCCCATCCAGTAATAAACTAAGCACAAATGATAAAAAAATATATTTACAAGAATATGTTAATTTTTATTACAATAAAAATAAATCACCAATGCTCCAGAAAATTGACTTGATAAAAAAGGCATGGAAAACAAAAGAGACTGTCTATGTTGATACAACTAAAGATTTTTTTGATAATTTTGATTTCTCAAAAAATGACTACACTGCATATGCTTCAATAATAAATTGCAATCCCAGATTTCTAGAATCGAAAACATTTCAATTTTTTTATAGAAAATCTGAATCGGATGCTATTCATACAATTGCACATGAAATTCTTCATTTTATTTTTTTTGATTTTATTAAGAAGAAAATGAAAAAAGAAATTAAAGACCTATCAGAAGATCAGCTATGGGATCTTTCTGAAATTTTTAATGTTGTCTTGCTTGGTTCAAATAGATATAAGGGGGTAGTTGATAAAAAATTAGTTATTGCATATCCTGATCACCAACATTACATTCCAACATTTAAAAAGGCATACAAAAACTCTAACAATGCGAAAGAATTCATTGAACAAGGTATTTTAATTATTTTAAATAAAAAATAGCAGGATTAGACAAAGTCAAATCCTACTATTTTTTTCACTTCAAACAATCTAATTTTTCATTTTAAATTTTTCATTTTTCACTACCTAAATCCACCCCCATTTCTTAAGTTCTTTCTTTTCGAAATTGTGAAAATTTAAACCGATATCATTACGATAAAACTTCTTAGGAATAACAATCTTTTTTATAATATCCAGACATTTTTCCTGCGCACCTTTGGCAGTCTTACAGGAGTGTGTCACGTGTAAAACAAAACCATTATTACCAGAGATAAATAAGTTACCATATTTATCCTTAGACACTTCCTCAAAGTGAATGTGTTCCATATCCCCCAACACAAACTCTGAGTTAAAATAAATATATTCACCCTTAGAGGAATATTTATTCATTCTAATGTGATAAGGAAAAGGAGGTGTCGCTACCAAAACCGCAGTAGAAAATTCTTTTTTATATTTTAAATCATATTGCTTACCATCCGCTACGGCTTTTAAAAACTCGCTTATTGGAGATTTAATTAGCTCCACGTGCAAATGAGTCGCTGGCCAACCAAAGCGAGTAGTCAACTCCAATGGATAAACATTGTTTCCAGATACGATACAATTGACATCTACATCTCCTCTGAAATCTATTTTCTTTAAATAATCTTTGAGCTTAGCTAATGTTTCTCTGTAGAGTTTATTTTTTTCATCATCAGTAAACCACATCAATGTCCCCATCTCATAAGTCTTGGGACCTAGACCTCCAGAGTAAAGATCTTTGTGCTCAATGTTAAGCTCAATCGGACCCACCCAATCCTTACCATTAAAGTAACGAGCTACGCCAATCTCAATCCCAATCGCTTTTTTCTGAATATCGATAGAAGCACACTCGGAATTTTTATAACGATAATAATTTTTTAAAACATCTATCACATCTCGTCCATCTTCAAAGTCACCGACGTAATTAAAAATTTTGTCCGCATGTCCATTTTGCTTTACCACCCAAGGACCTTTATTTTTCTTGATATAGTTAATGGCATCATCCACATTGGTAAAGTTTTTCGAAGGAATAACCGGGATGCCACAATTAGCAAAAACTTTTTTACAATATTGTCTATCATGCTCCAGCTTATCCCCCATTTCACAACCACCCACCACTGAGTATCCTTCTTTTCTTAATTTATCCTGATCTTTACCATAACCGATACTATCAAAAACTATCAGACCGTCTTTGCCGACCCAATCCAATTCTTTTCTCCAATCTTTGACCTTATCTAATATTCTCTTATAGTTATTTTTTTGAACTTTATCCTCCACGAAAAAACGCACATCGTGTCCTTCTTTTTTAAAACGATATGCCAAATCCGCCCCGGATAAGTCTAGTGAAACAAACAATACGCGCATAGGTTAAAAAAATAAAAAAAATTTACTCACAATAAAAATCCAGTAACTGGATTTGATGTTTTTATAAAAATTACCAAAATAAAATTCCAAAAAAACAACTCTTAAGTCTACTACAAAATAACCATTTTGTCAATAGTTATTATGCTGAAAATATCTGATTTTACTCATCAATTGGCAATCCTCCCTCAAAAACCGGCTCCTCTACCACCTCTGATTCTTTTGCCGACAGAGCATCCTCGGTGGTTTGAATAGCAGGTTCTTCGATCTCCTCATCTTCTTCAACTACTGCATCTTCCTCCTCACTAGCGACACACTCTTCATCCCCTTCGACACATTCCTCTTCTTCAATTGGATTAGCTAGAGAATATTCAATTGGGTTAGTGCAAGTTTCTGAGCCAAATTCAACCTTGTTTTCCTCATTACAAAAAACGAACTCACAATCTGGTTCGTCTTTTTCGCATGCCAAGGCCTGGCAATTTTCATCATTTGCATCACAAAGCTCCACCCTGCTAGCATTTTTAACAATAACTTTATAATACCAAACGTCCTCTTCGGGGTCATTGGTACACATTTCACCCTCGACCGTGCTTTCTGGATCGCACTGCCAAGTAAAACAAGTTTCCAAATAAGGATCGCAATCCACCTGGGACTGCACAAGATAGTCTTTTTTTATCATGTAACGATAAAAAGTCAAACCAAAAGAAAGAAAAATTAAAATTCCCATCACCCACCAAAATATTTTTGTTTTTGTATCCATTTTTATAATTTTCAAAAGCCCCTACAGTTCAGAAAAAGACTCTATAATAAAAAATTATTTATATAAATTTATAAACTTTATTTTAGCTACCCTTTTAAATTAATTCATTATACCATAGGCCGTTATTTTTATGCAATAAAAAAACAAGTTTTTCTCAAGCTTAGGTAATTTTTAATTAAAAAATTCCGGCAATTTTTTTAACCACTCGCTTGTCCAGAGCACCAGGAATAATTTTATTGGCAGTGGGATTTTTTATCATCGCGGCTAAAACTTTGGCCGCTTTTAATTTATGAGCTGTTGTAATATCAGTCACCCGTTTATCCAGTGCTCCACGAAAAATACCAGGGAAAACCAAAACATTATTTAATTGATTGGGGAAATCTGAACGACCAGTAGCCACAATTCTCGCCCCACCTTTTTTAGCTAGTTCGGGCATAATTTCTGGGATAGGATTTGCCATGGCAAAAACAATGGCGTCCTTATTCATCTTGGAAATATCCACATTATTTACCAGATTGGGTGCAGAAACACCAATAAAAACATCTGCCCCACAAAGCGCGTCACGAATTGTCCCCATTAAATTTTGAGGATTAGTAATTTTAGCAATTTCCATTTTGGAATCATTGAGTCCACCAGTTCTTTCTTTAAAAATAATACCCTGACTATCTACCATCACTACATTTTTAGCACCCTCGGCAATTAACAACTTGGCAATCGCCACACCCGCTGCGCCCACACCGCTGATAACAATTTTTATTTTTCCAATTTTCTTTTTTACTACCTTGAGGGAATTAATGAGTCCCGCTAAAACCACAATCGCTGTACCATGTTGATCATCATGAAAAACTGGAATATTTAATTCTTTTTTTAATTTTTCCTCAATTTTAAAACAACGTGGAGCGGAAATATCCTCCAAGTTTATCCCCCCAAAAGTTGGGGCAATGTTGCGAATAATTTTTATTATCTCATCCGAGTCCTGCGTAGCAATCACAATAGGAAAAGCATCTACTCCTCCCAATTCTTTAAACAAAAGCGCTTTACCCTCCATCACTGGCAGAGCGGCCTCTGGACCAATATTACCCAACCCCAAAACCGCACTACCGTCAGAAATCACCGCTACAGTATTTCTACGAATAGTGTAATCAAAAGCTAATTTTTTATCTCGAGCAATCGCGTTAGAAACACTCGCCACACCAGGAGTATAGAGCACTTTTAGATTATCTTTAGTTAATTTTACTTTAGCATTAACTTCAATTTTTCCCCCAATCTTTTTAGATAATTTTATCGATTCTTCCATAAGACTTATTTTTAGTAATTAACGACCCCTACATTATCTCAATTTATAGCGATAAAAGCAACTATGAAGCATTTTAACATAAAAGCAAAAAAATATAGGTCATCAATAATCATCCTTTATCTATCATTAAATTTCCCGTATCCCCGAACTCTTTAAATCCACTAGCTGATATCTGAACTAATTAACCCCTATGCAATTTAATTAATTAATTAATTAATAGATCTCTCGACTCCACTATCGTTGCGCTCGAGATGACAATCGTGAGTGTGGTAGTTATTTAGATTTGATATAAGCAATATTTAACTAGATTAATTTTTATTAACCTATTATAAATTTAAAAAGTATATACCTAGGTATATACTTTTATATTTATAACATTTAGCCCAACTTGAACATTTACAACAATTTCAACATTAAAGTCTCAATTTACGATAAATACTACCTGAGGCCACGGCCCCTTCAGCTACGGCTGTAATAATTTGACGAAATTTATTGGAGCCCGTAGTGACGTCCCCTGCCGCCCAAACACCCTCCACGTTGGTAGATTGAGTATTATCCACGATAATATAGTCTTTATCATCCAGTGCTACGCCTAAATTTTTAGCAATCACTACACCCGGGACTGTCCCCACTTCAATAAATACTCCTTCTACAGCTAGCTCGCCCACTTTTCCACAATCATCATAAGTCACTCCAGACACCTTACCCTCACCCTTGATTTCAGTAATATTTTCGCTACAAATTAATTCTATTTTATCATTTGCTCGCATCGCCTCTTCGCGAGATGGCTCCCAATCTACTTGGGCACGATGTAGGACATAAACCTTTTTAGCAAATTCCGTTAAATGTTGAGC
>JBAQFQ010000023.1:0-42612 GCA_049287345.1 Candidatus Moraniibacteriota bacterium | reverse complement strand
AAAAAACTGCCACACGTACTACTAAAATAAATAAATCTAACTCTCATCACTAAAACTTTGGGTTCCGCGTCCGCTCCATGACAAAGTTTCTTAACGCTCTTCTCGAGTTGATTTATTTTTATTTTATCCGTAAAGTGTGGACGGGATGCATTTAAAGACATACTAAATTTAAAAGCCCGCTTAAAGCGGCAGGATAGAAATTACTAACATCGCTGATGGTTTTCAACGGAAAATTATTTTAATTTTAAATAATATGACCTCTCTGCTGGGGTTAATTTTTCTATTGAGTACCTAAGCATTGTCCTGGGCATAACCGTGGCATATTTATCTAAAAATTTTATTAGCGCTGATAAATCTCGCTTACCCATCTCTCGAAGCATCCAGCCTGTGGCCTTATGAATTAAGTCCTCCCTATCTTTCAATACCATCTCTGCCAATTTTAACGTGTCTTTAGAATCCTTGTTTTTTAAAAAATAAAATGTAGCCAAAATTGAGATTCTTCTCTCCCAAAGATTTTTTGATTTAACAAATTTGTACAATATTTTTCTATCCGCCCCGCTTTCCCAAAGATATCTGCCCATAATTTGAGGCACGGTTAAATCAACCAAATCCCAGTTATTAACGGCTTTCAAATTTTTAAGATAAAATTGATATATTTCTTTTCGCAATTTAATATCCGCCTTTTCATATTTATAAGTCAAAATCAAAAGACCAATCATTCTAAAATCATGATATTCACTTTTTAATAGTTGCTTAATACAATCAAACTCGAGCATACTAAATCTCTTAGCAATATCTCTTTGAATCGGCATTATTAATCCCAAAAATTTATCACCCTCTCCATACTGACCTTTACCAGTTTTAAAAAAACCTGATAGAATAAGGGCTTTTTCGTTATTTTTATGCTTGTTTATTTCCTTGGATACATCACTAAACTTCATAATTTTATTTTTTATAGGACTTACACGTTTGTCATCCTGAGCGAAGTCGAAAGATCTCAAATGTTCTGAAATGTAACGTTTTTTTTGAGGTTGAGATTTCTCCACAAGGTCGAAATGACAGATGCTATGACAAACGCGTAAGTCCTTTTTTAATTTTGACGATTTATATTTATTGGGATAATAAGATCTCAGTCTAATGATTTTTGTCTTTTTTAAACCAAAACTATCCAAAACCCAGCGCAACTTATCAATAAAAAATTGCTGATCATAACCCAAACAAATAACCGCTGGCTTTTTTTTCTTTATTATCGCATATCTATCCACCAAATCCCCCAAGACAACCTCATTGGCTAAACCACTTTCTTTAATCACGCCTGCTCGATGATTTTCTCGGTTTTGAGGAAAAGACCCTTTGACCAATTTAACAGTTTCATCCCTAGCCACAACAACAATTAAATAATTTCCATATTGCTTGGATTGTTTAATAAAATTAATGTGTCCTGGGTGGAAAATATCAAAAGTTCCAAATATCATCACTTTATTATCCTGCATATTTTTTATTTAAATACGTCCGATTAAAACAATTTTCAATAGCTAGGCTCAGCAGCCATTATTTTAAGCCGCTTAATCATTTACTCTGTAGAAATTTAAACCAAATGATTAAAAGTGCAAAATAATGACTACTAAGCTAAAGAATAGATGACTCAATTTAAACGAATTAAATTTCACTACCTGTTTCAAAATTAATCTTTTTTATTTTTTTATTTACCGAGTCAAAATAAGACATGGTTAGCTGTGACTCATTATTGTTGATAAATAATTCATAATGAGACTCTGGATATTCCAAGCTTTTCTTGGTCCCTGTTAATGAATAATATTTTACTCCGTTGATTTCCTTATAATAACGAGTTTCAATATGTCCATTAAAAAAAGCCTCTACATTATACCGCTCAAATAAATTCATCACCGCCTTCCAGTTAAACACTGCTGATTTATAGCTCTCTCCATTTTCAAAAAAATCCAAACCCACTACAGCTTGATGCATAAAAACATATACACGCTTATCTGTTTTTAATTCCTGTTTAAGCCAAGAGATAGTTTCCGGATGAACAAATCCAGGTAAATAACTTTCACCAATAAAATTACTATCTACATTATTGGGATTAAAATTACCATCTAAAAAAATCAATCGGTAATCTCCAATATCCTTAGAGTAATTCAACCTAGCTAGATTAAAGATTTCCCCAAATTGCTCCTTAGAAACACTCCGTAAATCATGATTGCCCACCACCCAAAAAACGGGGATATTGCTTTTATTTAATTGATTTTTAATTACCCTTAAGCTCTCCATTCCCACATAATCAGGATCATCTGTTCCCTCAATTACATCACCAATGTGAACCATTGCGTCTGCCTGAAATGCCCTAGCAGTCGCACTAAATCTATTTAACAGCTCTTTATCGTCCATATCCAGCTGCCTAGGCGTATTGGGGGCCTTGCTCATTCTATTTATCCTAGAGGCTCGCAAATGAGTATCGGTAATAATTCCAATTTTTAAAGGAGTAGTTGCATTAATTTTTCTTTCCCAAATTAAATCCGCCTTGGGCAAAGGTTGATAAGCTAAGTTTAGATAACTAGCTTGATGAGCAATTTGCCCCATTGAAATCAAACTCAAACTAAAAAAAGATATACTAAAAATTAATCCAAATAAACCGAGCTCTCTCCAGGTTAATTGATCTAATATTTTTTTTACTGATAAATTTTTCTTAATTATTTTTCGCATAAATTCATAAATTCTAATTTCATTTTCTGATTATCTTTACTGTGGGAATGTTAGAAATATCTACAATTTTTGAAGGTTGTCTTTTTTTTAATTTACCCACATCCATGACAAATTGAACCTGCTTTATAATTTTCCCGCCTGCACTATTAGTTAAATCTAAAATTTCCTTCTCTCCAGATAGATTTAAACTAGTGGAGACTATTGGTTTTTTTAATTTCTTAAGTAACTGCATTAAAAAATCACTTTGTTGAGGAATCCTTATCGCCAATGTTTGATTAGCGCCCACCAAATGGGCAAGCTCCTTGCTTTTATTTTTGAGAATAACTGTTACAGCTCTTTTTCCAGTCAGGGCCTTCTTTAAATAGTTATACTGCTGCTGATTAAGAAAGCAATATTCGCGCAACATGCAAAAACTTTTCATCAATACAATTAAAGGTTTTTTTCGATCTCTTTTTTTAATTGTATATATTTTTTCAACTGCCCGCTTATCTTTCGCCAGAGCGCTTAATCCATATACCGTATCAGTAGGAATAATTACCACCCCACTTTGATTTATTGCATCAATAACCCCATCAATTGACTGAGGTGATTTGTCTTTAACTAATTTAACTGGACACATAAAACAAAAAAAGGCTAACAATAAAGTTGCCTTTAATTATATTTAAAATCTACATAAAAGCAAATTATATTAGGTTAAGCTGAAGTTACACTAGTCAACCTGACTATCAATTGGCAATTCAATAATAAAGGTCGCCCCCTTTTCAATACCGGCTGATTGTGCCCAGATTTTTCCTTTATGCGCCTCTATAATTTTCCTACCCACATAAATCCCCAGACCAATTCCACCAGCCGCCAATTGATCAGCATTGCTACCCCGAGAAAATTTCTTAAATAAACTACCTATTTCATTTTTTGAGATTCCCATGCCCGTATCACTAACTTCAACTCGTACCATGCCATAATCCGTTTTTTTCAAGCTAATTTTAATAGAACCCTTATCTGTATATTTAATTGAATTATCAATTAAATTTGAAATCACCTCTCTGATCTTATTTGAATCCATGGTAATGTTGGGCACCTCATGCTTGGGAAGCTCCATGGTTAACTTTAAGCCCTTATCCGCAGCCTTAATTTGAAAATTATTGTTCAAATCATTAATTATTTTTTCACAAGATTGATTGGGCTTAAATTCATACTGCATTTTCCCAGATTCAATTCGAGAAATATTCAAAATATCCTCAACTAATTCTATCAGTCGCTCATTAGAAGCAAAAGCTCGAGCAAGCGAATCTTTAGTTTCCTCATCCAAATTGTTATTAGGATCTTCTTTGGCCAAAGATAGATAACCCTTAATTACTGTGGGCGGCGTCCGCAACTGATGAGCAGCAATGGAAATAAATTCATTTTTTGCGCCGTCTAATTCCTTTAGTTTTTTGTTATTGGTTTCCATCTTTTTTCCCAACTTGAGCAACTCTTCTTTTTGGATAATGTCCTGTTTGTAATTTTTTATCAGCAAACTAGAGAAAAATATCAGAAAAGTTAACATCAAGGAACGATACATCACCTCCACTAATCGATCAGACAGTAGTAACTCCACCACATTAACCCCCACAATTAAAGCTACTAATAGCTGCACTTGAAACATTTTTCTACTCAAGGGACTATTTTTTATAGCCACATAAGTTAATAAAAAAATATTAAAAAATATTAAAACAATTCCACCAAAAAGAAGATATTTTACACCATAGAAAGCTGACAAATTTAAAATTCCTAAAATCAAAATCAATGAAGAGATTAATAAAATATTTTTATCCATCACTCTCTTTTCCTTACTCTTATTTTCAATAATAACGTTTAACAATTCTGCAATCGATCCTAAGTAAAATCCCAAATAAATAAGCACAAAGCAGCCAATAAAAAGTAAACCTTGCCAAGAAGCCAGGTCTAATATTTTCAGACTGTTGCCATAAAGATTTATCAAATAAATCAAAGAAAAAATACCAGAAGCTAGATAGCCTAAGCCTACTGAAATTTTTCTCCGCTTTCCCAATAAAGTAACTACCCAGAAATAATAACTCACTGGTAAAAATATGAAACCTAAGTTAAAAAATCCTGCCAAATAATCCGCATAAATATAATCGCCCGCATTTAACCAAAAATAATAGCCAAAACTCCACCAACTTAAAAGCATTAAGATCATCAATGAAATAAAATCAATTTTTTTTATTTTTTCAAACAAAAAAGTGATAATTGCCACCAAAGAAGCCACGCCCCCAATAAAATAAAGTACTGCCAATAATTTAGTTGATTCCATAAAAAATGATGATGTTAATTAAACCTTACTTAAATTAAATAAATACGACACTCGCCTCCAGCACAGAGTATCTATATTATAACAAAAAAAACCATATTTCCAAAGTCATGCCAGTGCCCCAATTACTTTTTAGGCGTATTTATCCTTAGAGCGGCATCAAAATCATCTTCATCCCTCAAACTATTAAATCTCTCGAAACCACATTTGACGCAACGCTGTAAAATAAAGTACCTTCCTCGTTTTCTTAATTCCAAGCTCACTGGCTCCATTAGCCCCAGGCAAGTCGCCGCTCGATCCCCAGGATTATTATCTACGTGCTTACTCCATAGACATTTTTGACAATGATTGGTGTAACCATCACCCACCATTGAATATCCGCATTTTTCGCAAACAAAATCTTCTGTTCTTTTTTGAAATTTCTTAGTTAACATTATTTAAATCAAAATTACATAATTAATTTATCGCCTACTTTTATTTTGCAGCGCTCTACATCGCCGGCATTTAACTCCAAAACTCGATTAACCGCTTCTTTGGGAAAAAAGGTGTCCCAGCTATCAGCGGGGATCCGCTCGGTAACTTCCATAACCTGGTCTTCAGAAATCCAAACAATATCCAAGGGAAAATGCATTGCCCTCATCCAAAATCCATAAGTATCCTTTTGGGAGAAAAGAAACAACATCCCACATTTATCGCAAATTTTTTCCCGATTAGACAGGCCCTGGGCTCGGCTACGTTCATTATCAGCTATTTCTACCTCAAAAGAACATTTGTTAATTTTAATTTCTTTTTTAATGACATTATCTTCTGTTGAAACTGTTTTTAATTCGACCGATTGTCTGAAATTAATCATTAGTCCAACAACTATGGCCAGTAGCGCCAAAGCCAAAGCTAATCGCCGCCAATAATTAAATATAAATTTTATCGATATTAATTTCATTTACTTATTGCATTAGGGGTTAGATTTTTTTCTTTTCTAGCAATGAAATTATAAAAAATTAACATCGCTGAGAACAAAAATACAATCAAAATTGTTTTTTCTATCCCCCTTACGTTTAGGGCAATTACCGCCACTAATGCAGTAATTAAATAAAAAAACAAATTAATTTGCCATTGCAACCAACCAATATTTAATAATTTGTGCTGAAGATGCTCTCTGTCCGGAGAAAAAATTGATTTTTTCTGACGAAGACGTTTGGCTATCACCCAAAAAAAATCCACCATAGGGATAAAAAGCACTAGTAAAGTCGTAGCAATTTTTGTCCCAGCAAAAATAGACAGACTAGACAAAAGAAATCCCACAAAAAAAATCCCGCTACTGCCGGCCATTATTTTAGCGGGAGGAAAATTAAAAAATAAAAAACCCAAAATTACTCCAGCCAAACCCAGAGCCATTATTGCAATGGGTGGTTGATTAACCTCTGGTTTTAAAGCCAAATAAAAAAGCGTCATAGCTCCAATGAAATAAATGCCCCCACTTAATCCATCGATTCCGTCAATCCAATTCATCGCGTTTATTAAAATAACCGACCATAGTGTACCTAATCCAATTCCTATTAATAACCCCATTTGAGCATTGAGGTAGACTATCCCACCCCAAGGATTAGAAAAATAGTCGATTCTTGCGCCAAAGACAAACACCAGGCCAATCGCGATTATTTGAAAAAATAATTGGGCTTTCCAGTTCATTTCTCGAAAATCATCCCAAAGTCCTGCAAAAAAAATAATCACACTACCCAGTAAAATTCCCACGATATCTCGGGTTATTACCAAATTTCCATCCAATAAAATCACACTTAAAAATGAAATTGCGATAGCCACTCCACCCCAGCGCGATATTTTTTTATTATGGATATGTCGATCCTCAAACCTGACTTTCCCATTAACGCTATAAAATTTATCAAAAAAATATTTAATTGCCAGAATAAAAATCAGACTTATTCCAAAAGCGACTAAAAATGGTTTTAAATATAAATCTAGCATAAAAATAAGATACAAATAAATTTTGAATTTCAAGTCAAGCCTTAATTTTTTGATTATTCAAACATCAAACCATCACTTCCCTATTATTTCAATAATTTTTTTAAAAATTAAATCATTATAATTTCATTCGAAATTCAAAATTGGAAATTGGAAATTTTTAATTTTATCATCTCCTGCCCATAAAGTCACCATATTCTCTTTGAATATAAGCTATTATTTTTTCCTTAAATATTTCTTTACTGAAACGTAATGATTTTTCTCGTATATAATTACCATCGAAACTTAATTTTTCAAATTTTCGCACCGCTTGGATAACTGACTCTACTGTTTGATTTTCGATAAAAACTCCAGTTTTGTCGACTTCCATATTTTCCACAATATCACCACCTTTGTAAGCAATCAGGGGTCGCCCGGCTGACTGAGCTTCGATAGCCACTATCCCGAAATCCTCTTCCTGTGGAAAAATAAAAGCTCGACAATTAGCATAATATTTCGGCAATTCCTTATCGCTAATTCTTCCTAAAAATTCAATATTTTTATTGGCAATTTTCTTTAAACGTTTTAATTCTGGGCCACGACCAATTATTTTCAGCGGTAAACCCATTTTATTAAAAGCCTCAATGGCAATATCGTGTCTTTTGTAAGTTATTAATCTACCCACCATCAAAAAATAATCACCTCGCTTAACTGGATCATTTTCTACATAAAAATTATCCACATTCACAGGGGGATTAATAACAATTGCTTCTTTTTTGTAGTACTTTTTAATTCTCCGTGCGACAAAATTTGAATTAGCAATAAATTTATCCACCCGCGAGGCGCTAATGCCATCCCAAATGCGAATATAATTCATAAAAAATGGCACAAATTTCTTGACAATGGAGGGCAAGCCGAAATCATCAGTATATTTTTGACAGTCATCCCAAGCATAACGCATGGGGGTATGCATATAGCAAATATGTAGAGTTTCAGGCTTGGTTATTATGCCCTTGGCATAGCTAGAGGAATCTGACAAAACAATATCATATTTAGAAAAATCAAATTGCTCGATAGCGCTAGGCATCAATAATGGGAAAATACGATGTCTTTTTCTAGCTAATGGAAAATTTTGCAAAAAAGAGGTGTGAATTTTTTTATTTTCAAAAACACCATGCATCAAATCCTTATCATACATAATAGTATAAATATGTGCCTGAGGGAAAATCTCAGCAAAGCATTCCAATACCCTTTCGGCACCCCCATATTGGACTAAATAGTCATGGACTAAAGCAATTTTCATGGCGTTCATTTTAAAACATTAAAACATTAAAGCATTAAAACAATTTAACATTAAAACAATATAGCAATTCACTTCACGCTCTCCAATCTTGTCATCCCAGAAAATAGAATTTCTTAACGAGTTTACGAGTTATAGAAATTCATTTATGTGGGATCTGTTCCTAAATTCCCAACTTCTTAGCATTCCTATTTGCATAATTACATCATTCACATTTCACATTCTCAAATTCCTAGATTCCTATATTCCTAGATTTAAGGTAGACTAAATAGGTATTTTCCAACAAACATGCCACCGTTACTGGTCCCACTCCTCCAGGAACTGGGGAAATAAGACAATTACTCTCTCTGAAACTCTCCAAATCAACATCACCATAAACTTTTCCATTTTCCTTTACTATTCCCCCATCAATAATTATCGCCCCATCTTTTACCAAGTGATAATTTATCAAATTCCTTTTTCCACAAGCAACGACAATTATATCCGCCTCCTTTAATATCTTGAGGTTCTCTTGATTATTCAAATCTTCACAGAAAAAATAATTAGCATTAATTTTAATTTTTTGAAAAGATTTTTGCATTATTTTACCAAAATCATCCGATTTACAAACAATCAACGCTTTTTTCTCTTCTATCTTATTTTTAATATCACAGACCCCGCAAGCTTGAATGGTGTGTTTTTGTTTTCTGAAAAATATTATTTTTTTGAACTGCCGTGCTACTGCGAAAGGCGAGAAAAAATAATATTTTTCAGAAACCTTGATTGGAGCAATAGTTAAACATGTAATTCCTGCATCAACTAAGGCATTCTCAACCATTTTCATAATCGCCTTAGGGAAAACAGGAAAAAGAGTTTCTCGATTATCAAAAAAACATTCCTGATTATCATCACAAAAACCATCCACATCTTTTTGATTAGCAATCGTGTTAATAATCTTATGCTTATTTAATTTTTCTGGCAGTGGCAATTGGACAATTAACCCATCAACATTTTCGTCGTTGTTAATCTCCATAATTTTATCCAAGACAACTTCTTCTTTTGTATTTGAATCATATTTATAAAGCCTGAAATTCATCCCAATTTCTCGCGCTGCCTTATCCTTTAGTCCCACATAAATTTCCGAAGCTTTATCCTCGCCAACTAAAATAACCGCTAAAGTTGGCTTTAGTTCTGCACCCTCTATTTTGGCTTTAATATTATTTAAAATATTATCCGCCACTTCTCTACCCCTAATTAATTGCATAAAAAATAAAACCAATCTTAATCTCTATGATAAGATTTTGAATAAACACTTAAGTTTATTTCTCTAAATTATTAATTTAAAACTACCGCTTTCATAACATCCTTGGCAATAACCTCAAATAATTTTTTATTTTCCTTTAAATAAGCCTTAGCCTTTTCTCTACCAGTGCCCAGTTTTTCCTCACCATAAGTATAAGAATTACCAGACTTTTTAATAACCTCCAGTTTAACACCGGTGTCCAATAAATCTCCCGATTGAGAAATTCCCTCATTGTACATAATATCAAATTCAGAGGTTTGAAAAGGTGGAGCTACTTTATTTTTTACAACCTTGACCTTTACCCGATTACCCACTACTTGCTCGCCCGATTTGATTTGAGCACTTCTACGCACATCCATTCTCACTGAAGAATAAAATTTAAGAGCCTGTCCTCCACTGGTAGTTTCTGGGTTACCAAACATCACCCCTATTTTCATTCTAATCTGATTGATAAAAATAACCACAGTGTTAGATTTTCCCATTATTGGAGTTAACTTACGCAGAGCTTGGGACATCAATCTTGCCTGGCGACCAACATGATGATCTCCCATTTCCCCTTCGATTTCAGCTCTAGGAACTAAAGCGGCCACTGAGTCAACAACGATTAAATCAATAGCATTGCTGCGTACTAAGGTTTCCACAATATCCAAAGCTTGTTCACCAGAATCCGGTTGAGAAATCAAAAGCTCATTGATGTCCACTCCGATCTTTTTTGCGTAAGATGGATCCATGGCATGCTCAGCATCAACAAAAGCCACTGTACCACCAGCTTTTTGAGCATTGGCCGCGATATGCAAAGATAAGGTTGTCTTACCAGAAGATTCTGGTCCATAAATTTCAATAATACGTCCTCGTGGGACTCCGCCAATACCCAAGGCAATATCCAGAGATATTGAGCCTGTTGGAATAGAAGCTACATCAACTCTTTTTACATCACCCAATTTCATTATCATCCCATCACCAAAACGTTGTCGAATCTCATCCACCATGTTGTTTATTTTTTTATCTTTTGAATCTTTTGAATCTTTGTTGTCAGTCACTAGTTCTTTTGCTTTCTTTTTGATTGCCATATAATTTATATTAAAAAAATAATTAATTGATTTAGTCTTTCTTTTTTTTAGTATCAGCTACTGGTGGAGTAACTTCCGTTGGGGAACTTTCCAACTCAGTGGTTTTCGTAATTGATGCATCCACTTGAGCTTCCTCAACTACGGGCGCTTCCACATTCTCTGGCGGCTTCACCTCTTCAATTTGAGACCGCTCTTCGTACTGAGCTTCTACCGAGATAGAACGGGTTATTTCTTTATTAAACTGATTAATACTTCTAACAGTAATCACATTGCGACCCTCTCTCAATACAATATTTTCACTAAATATTCCTTGATCATCCACGAGAACTGGCTGATTATTAATAAACAAAGTATTGCCCACATCTGTTCGACCTTTTACTAGCACCTTAGTATCAGTAATCACAGCTTCAGAAAGTGGGTTTAATATAATTAATTCTGGATTAGCTACAAAATTATTTAAATTTTTATATAAATAAAAAGCTAAAACCAAAAAAAATAACGAAATGAAAAAAATATAAATCAGTTTAGGAGTAATGGAAAACTTATTTAAATTTATTTTTTGAGCATATTTAATTTCCTGATTACCGCCTTTGATATTTTCTTGGATGCTTTTTTCTTTATTAAAGGATTTTATCAGATATTCATCATTGATTCCCAGATAATCAGCATAGCTCTTTAGAAATCCCCTTACGTAAACATCGGCTGGTAATTTCCCATAGTCTCCACTCTCTAAATATTCCAAATATTCTAATTGAATCTTCGTGTTTTTAGCTATTTCGGGTAAGCCGATTCTTTTTTCATTTCTCGCTCGCCGCATCCGTTCACCCAATGTCAGCGATTGAATTTTCTTTATTTTAAATCCATTCATGCTTTTTCTCTATGAATTTTACCCGCTATCTTTAATTTAAAAAAATAATGGGCGAGTGACTTAAACACTCATGTGCGAATTAGGATTTTTATTTTTGAAAAATTATTCTCTTAAACTTGCCATTTGTCCCGTTCTTCCTGGGTAGTATCTTTTTCCTCCACAGAAGAATTATCTCCATCATTTTTAACACTTTCATTTGTAGGTGCTGTTCTGATTAAAATTTCTCTCGGCTTGGAGCCATCTGCCGCACCCACGATTCCATCTCGCTCCAAATAGTCAATTAATCGAGCAGCTCTATTATACCCTATTCTGAATCTTCTTTGAAGTAACGAGGCTGATGCTCTGCCCGCCTCCGAAACAAATTCTTTAACCTCATCATAAAGATTGTCATCGTCTTCATTTTCATGAGACAAAGAAAAATCCACCTGTCCAAATTCCTTGTTAACCTCATTGCCACCCTTAACGCCCAAATCAACATTTAATTCATCTTCAATATCATCATCCTCATCCTTTTTATATACATGCTTAGCTTGTTCTCTAATATATTCCACCACTCGTCGCACCTCATTTTCGGAAACAAAAGAATTTTGCAAACGCCTTGGCTTCGGTGATTGGGCAGAAAGGAACAATAAATCTCCCTTACCCAAAAGAGTCTCGGCTCCGCGCATATCCAAAATTGTTCGAGAATCAATCTGACTAGCCACCTGCAAAGCTATGCGGGTAGTAATATTAGCTTTGATGATACCAGTAATTACCTCCACACTCGGTCTTTGTGTAGAAATTATTAGATGGATACCTACCGCTCTAGCCATTTGAGCTAAACGCATAATTGCCCCTTCTACTTCTTTACCATGAGAAATCATGAGATCAGCCAACTCATCAATTACGATAACAATAAACGGCAACTTCTTTAATTTTTCTACCACCACCTCACTCGTATCAGGATCGATGACATTTCTAGTGCCACCGGCTCTAAATTTTTCCATGTAAGAATCCAAATCCCTTGAACCAACAGATTCCAAAATTTTATAACGCTCTTCCATTTCTCGTACCGCCCATTTAAGTGAATTAACCACTCGCTTATTATCAGTAATAACATCGGATAAAAGATGGGGTATTTTGTTATACAATGATAATTCTACCCGCTTTGGATCAACCAAGATCATCTTTAAATCATCGGGTGAATTTTGAAATAGCAGTGATAAAATTATTGAGTTAATACAAACACTTTTTCCAGTACCAGTTGCTCCAGCAATTAAAAGATGAGGCATCTTAGCTAAATCAGCCACCACAAAACTACCCTCAACATTTTTCCCTAAAGCCAAAGTCAACGGAGACTTGCCCTCTTTAAATTCTTTACTCTCCAGAGCATTTTTTAATCGAATTGCAACAGGCTTCTTATTAGGAACTTCAATTCCAATTAAAGATTTTCCTGGGATAGGTGCTTCAATTCGAATAGGATGTGCAGCCAAAGCTAGAGCTAGGTCATCCCCCAGCGCAACAATCTTACTTAACTTTACCCCTACTGCTGGGCGAAAACTATATTGAGTAACAGAAGGCCCAATCTTTACTCCACCATCCTCAAGCGCAATACCAAAATTACCAAAAGTATCTTTAATAATATCAATATTTTCATCAATGTTTCCACTATAAGCCTCACCTTCGCTAGCATCCAAGAGATTTAGCGGCGGTAATTTCCAAGTATCTGAGATATCCTGCTCAACTTTTTTAGATTGATGTTTATTTTTTTTATTAGCTCGCTCCACCTTTCTTTCCTCAAGTAAATCATCCTCAATCAAATCTTCATCAGCATCATCTTTTTTATCCTTCAATGGCCCCTCCACAAATTTAACCTCCTTAATATTACAGGCCAAATCTTGCTTATCCACAACCACCACTGGCTCCGCTGGCGTGACCTGGTTATCCTCATCAGATTCACTGATGATAGCCTCTTCACCCTCAGTTACATTACCCTCTGAAATTTCGGCGACTTCCTCTTTCTTAAATAGAGCTGTGACAAATTCAATGATAGAAAAATTAAAAGCAATCATTACTCCAATAGCAAAAAATGCCATCAAAACTAGCACTCCGACAATCTTGCCCATGAGCTTTATCAGCAATAAGGCAATTAGATATCCAACATAGCCACCACCCTGCCCATCCTTAGCAACTTCTAAAAGACTAGTGTAATCATAAAAAATATGGAAAAGCCCCAATAAACTAAAAAAAGCAATCGCCAGACCAATTATTTTAACTACATAGAAAACAGTCTTCTTTTTATAAAGCAGAATCATAGCCGCTAAAAATAAAACTATCGGGAAAAACCATTTGCCTAAACCAAAAACCAACCCACTGATCTTATTTAACCATAAGCCAAATGATCCCCCGACACCAAAAAAACCAAAAGAAAAAATGATAGTCAACAAAAACAAAAGAATTATAGCAATTCCTCTTTTTACGCTATTTTTTAAGTTAAGATCGAATTCTATTTTTCGCTCCTTTTCCTCTTTATTTTTTTCCTCATCTTTTGATTTTTTTTTCATAGATTGTTTTATTTTTTATTCTTTTTTTGCATCAAGGCGCAGTTATTTATTACCTCAGAAACACTATTTTTATTTACAAACTAGAAACTTCTAGAAGACTACCTCTACCTCAATCATCTCGCCATTTCTTAAAATATTTAAAGTAGCCGAACTTCCTTTCTCATATTGATAAATAAAATTTGCCAACGAATGCATGGCATTAATTTCATTTCCATCAATCGATACAATTATATCACCAATTTTAAGTTCTGCCTTTTCCGCTGGACTACCAGCGATAATAGCTAGCCCCTGTTTGCCTGAAGGTGAATAAATCATCGCTCCCCTATCTACAGTTAAACCCTTTAAATCTTGATAAAACTGATTAACTGAAACATAATAAATACCCAACTTAGCAACCTCTGTGATCTTATTATCTATTATCTTTTGCACTGATTCCTTAATTGTTTCGATTGGTATTTGAAAATATTTTTCGCGACCATCTACCTCTATTTTAGAAGTAATTGCCAATAACTCTCCATTGTAATTAATTACTGGCCCACCCACATATTGATTATCCTCATCGAAAGCTACTTTCAATACGCCTTCTAATTTTTCTGATGAAGCCACTTCTCCACCTGCCAAACTAAATCCCTCTTGGTAGCCACTCATCGTCCCCTCAGCCAGTAAAGCTTGCCCAGATTCACTTAGTTGTCCGATCAAGATAACCTTCTTTCCAAAAATTCTATTAACATTGTCACCAAAAGGCATCGTAGTTAAATTTACGCCCTCCACTTTCAAATAAGCCAACTCACTGAAATTATCAACCGCCAATAACTGAGCAGGTAAAACCTCTCCCTTGAGAGTAAAAATTTTATAATCAGCATTTTCTAAGATGATATTTTTTTGACTAGTAACTATAATACCGTCGTTAGTAAGCACGGTACCCACACCTCTTTTACCAGTTAAATATTTGTCCTGAGTAGCTGCTACGCTCAGTTTCTTGCCCGTTTCTAAATTTCGCTCAAAGGAAAAAATATTTACCACTGAATAAGATGCATTGGAGGCCACCTCACTAATCGACTCAGTCTCTTGTACAACTATCTTTTCTGTTTGATTTATAATAGTAGTGTTTTTATTGTCATTTTTAAAAATTTCAAATTTAGAAAACGTTTTTGACTTAATGAAGATTGGCGTTAGGTAGCGACCAAAAAACAAACTCCCCAACCAGCCAAAAAACATTATTAGAAAAAAGACCACCATTATTTTTATTAGTTTCATCTTCATTTTTTTATGTAATTTAAAAATTAATTGTAAGGCTAAATAATTTAAAAAATATTTTTTCTAGACATTAGGTAGCCAGATTGAGCTATACAACACCAAGCTGGACATCACTAAAAAAAATATTAAATTCATTATTACTTTCCTAACCGATAATATATCTTTCAGATAATTTTGAGTCAAATCCCAAACAATATAATAAAACATCAAAAGGATTATTCCGGTGGTAAGATAACCAAACGACCAAAAATTTATAATCCAACCCATTTCCATAGTTACAAAACCCAAAACTAAACTATACACAACCACCATTCGTTTATCGAGCATTCCTACCAAAGAAAAATATTGATAACTAATGAGAGCAATGGTTAAAAAGTAAACTATCATTAACCACCACGAAGCAATATCAAAATTCAAATAAATACCATAACTAGCGGAAAAAAATAAAAAGATTACTGCCATCAATGACATAGCGATAACACTCTTGGCTGTTTCACTATCTGGCTTGGCGGTAGCTCTGTAGATACCAAAAAGCAAAAAGTAATCCACTAAACTTCCAATAACCACAAAGATATGCTTCTCTACTGCATAGTCAATCAAGTGTAATATAAACCAAATAGAGGAAAAGAATACAGTTGCAATAAACCAACCTCGCCAAGTCTTCGAAAAAAATCGAAAAGAAATAATTGATATAATTAAAAATATGAAAAAAGAAAATCCAAAGATTCCCTTGTAAAAAATAGCCAACTCCAAGATGAAGGCAAAAATAATTGATTGAAATATGGCGGGTAAATATAAAAACACAAGAAAAAACGTAAAAAAATTAAATGTTTCTTAATAAAAGGCGTTAACCCTGGAGCAAGTCATGAACCCTACTTGCAGCAAGTTGCAGAGAATTCACTTAAAACGAGCTCGTCTACCGAAGCTTGGGCGTAGATAGATTAAATTAAGATAATGAGGCAAAAATTAACATGAAAACAAAACTACAAAAATAGCTTTGTGCTTTAAAGAATTAATAATCACCTCACATCTAGCAAAAATCAAGGATTACTCCTCAATAGAAATAGCATTTACTGGGCAACCATCTACTGCCTCCTGACAATTACATTCCCCACATTCCTCGGCAATAACTTTTGATTTACCACTCTCTGTATCAATTCTAAAAACACCTGGACATATCGCCTCGCATGTTCCGCAACCAATACACAAATCTTCACTAACTTTAGCCTTTGGCATACCGTTATTTATTTCTCAAACGCCAATAATCATTGTCGCTGGAAATAAGTTTAAAAAAATTAAATACTTAAACTAATTAAAGGGTACTAACCCCAGGGCAACCCCTGAACCCTATTTGCAGCAAGCTGCGGAGAATTTACTCAAGACGAGCTCGTCTGCCGAAGCTTGGGCGTAGGTAGATTAAATTGTTCCTACCAATGTCACCTCTACCCCACTATTCACATAATAACAGCTTCTTGATAAAAAAGCTAGAAAGTCAACAGGGCTGCATCTTTTTGGGCCTGATCTAATGATTTTTTCTCAAATTCTACCATCGATCCATCTTTAAACTCGACCAAACCACTTTCTCGATTCCATTTGTACTCAGAAAGCCACACGCTTATCTGCATACCCTTAATTTTCTTATCCAACCAAAGTGCAAAGGACATTTTAGGGAAATATATTTGACTTATTTCATACAATTTAACTCCGTCAGTCTCTTTGGTTTCTGTTAATTTAATAATATGATAACCCAAGCTACTTTCCAAAATATCGCTAACTTGTCCTTTATTTAAAGCGATTACTTTTTCTCTTATTTCTGAGGAAATTTGCTCCGCCATAAACCACCCTAACTTACCCCCAGTTTCCGCGGTGCCCCCTTCGGAGATTTCTTTCGCTAGTTTATCAAAATCTTCACCAGATACTAATCGCTCATTAGCCACACTAGCATCCCCCTTGGCCTGATTATTTTGACTAGCACCATCATTTTCCCCTACCCATTTCTCCAATTCATCTTTATACAAGCTAGGTCGAACTACCTTGTCTTCAAAATCAGTAATTGTCCAATTATACAATTTGGCCAGATTGCTCTCAATTAAATCCTGATTTCCATATTCATGCATTTTTCTATCAACATTATCTTTAACTGCCTTTGTGGAAATCTTGATTCCTCGCTGCTGAGCTAAAATTTCTATCGCCCGGTCCTCTATCATTTTGTTTATTAAGGCCCGTTCCCGTATTTTTAATCGACGCTTTCCATCTTCAGTACTAAAATCAAATCTAGCTCCAGTTGCAGAAAAATCTTGAGTTTCATAAAATCTTCTAATTGAAGATAAATTTCTATTAATCTCTCCAATAGATAAAAAGTTAACTTTATCAATAACTACCGCCGGTAAACCCACTCGATTGTAAAGATAATCGGGAATTTTATTGGGAGTATTGAATCGATAAATAAAACCAGTAAAAAACAAAACAAGCACCCCCGCGACAATCAGCAATGTGCTAATTAAAGTTAAAAGGCTAACTTTTTTTACCACCTCATTTTTATCCTTATCTGCTTTTTTCATATTTTCCTAAAAGATTACAAGTTATCACTTTTTCCACTAATCACAATCCACCATTTTTTATAATTAGGCATATTGTCTGCTGGCTTATCTGCTGCCTTTTTATCAATTAATTCAGCTTGTGTTAATAAATCATCCGTAGTCGCACCTAAAACTTCAGACTTTGGTTGAACCACTGCTATCTTTTCTCCCATATTTCTTAAACTAAGACGATCCTTCGCGACACTCTCTTTATAATTATCCGACTTTAAATATTCAATCTTCTCTTTTAAGAAATTATTCTGAGCCGCTAGCTTTTCAGCCTCACTCTCCAAACTAGCAATTTCACTTTCAATAATCTTTGAACGCCTAAACTCTTTCAAGGTTGGAATAGAAAAGAATATCAAAATTGACGACAAAACCAATGCGGCTAAGAAAAAATATAATATTCGCATTTTATAAAATTTAAAAAAATTATTATACACCAAAAGCTGGGGCTATCAAAAATCCCACCATGGAAATTACCGCCAAAATGGAAATAATTATCCAAATTATTCTTATTTTCTTTCTTAATTTTCTCATATATCTAATTTTAATCAATTATTAGTAAAAAAACAACCCGGGGCATAATAATCAGTAACTAGTAACTAGTAATTAGTGATCGATTTCATTGCCTACCCACAAACTTTCAATTACTTCCGAAATCTTATTTTTCTTTAAGTAAAGATATTCTTTGGGTAAGGGTTTACCCGATTTTACTTCTTAAATACGCATAGTATTCTGGGCTTTGCCCATTTAGAGTGGTGTAATTTTGCAGAGCCTTTACTCTAGCCTGCTCACCAATAGCTTTTCTCAAATTTCTGTTTAAAATTAGCTTCTCTAGTTTCATTATCCAATCATCATTATCGCTGGCAGTAAATCCATCCACCCCATCAACAATAGCTTCTCGGAAAGTTTGAGTGGCAGTAACAACTACCGGTACGCCGAGAATTCCTGCCTCAAAAAATTTCAATTCTGACTTAGCCTCGCAAAATGGATTACCAATCTCCAAAGGAGCAATGATAATATCTACCCCGGCCATATTTCGATAATTCATCTCCCTAGGAACATAAGCCATTTTTTTGATTCTTTTCTCATACGGTTTGAATTTATCGCTAATCTCCAATGGTCCGCCTAAGAATAATCGCAAGTCCTCATATTTATCCAATAAATGAATGAGGGTGTCCTCTACAGTAGAAAAATCCTTATCATGACCGTGAGCTCCACTAAAATAACCAATCACCACTCGCTCTAAGGGAAAATATCTTTCGGCTAATTTTTTTTCATTTATTTCTTCCACTACCGCCAAATCACTCTGCGGCATCTTGTTTCTGACCAGAATCACTTCCTTACCCTCTTGTTTCAACTTTTCCGCCAGATAAGCAGTACTAGTTGTGCAAACCTTAACATAATCATCTCTAACAATTTCTCCCCCTACGCCATTTTCATATAGTTTTCTCTCAAAAAGATTCATCTTTTTAAAAAAATCCATATGCTCCAAATACTTTTTGTCATACACCAAGTCATCCGTATCAAAAATGATTGTTTTATTTTGAGTTTTAATTTTTGCCATCATCTTTTTTATCCGAGCCTCTGCTAAAGTTCGATGAAAGACAAAGACCTTAAATCTTTTTACATAACTAACCAAGAAGGGATTGTCCTGAACAGTGATTGCACATTTAAAATCATGCAAGGCCAACTCCTCAGCCACATACTTGGTTCGATAATTTGAGCTATCACCCACCCCGCCAGTGATAAAAAGAATATCACCTTCTCCCACTCGACCAAATAACGCCCAAAAGGATTTCCACACCCTTTTCCCTCCACCAATAAAACCATCTCTCTTGAGAGTATGAATAGCTTTACCAAATTTTATGAGCAAAAGTTTCATAGCGTACACTATTAAGAATTTAGGGATACAGGGATATGGGAATTCAATATTTTACTAGAAATTTGAAATTTTTCAACCTCTATTCCGTTTCTTTTCCTATTTCAAATTTCAAATCCTTTCTTAACACATCTTCCTTAATTAATTCTCCATCTTTAGTTCTTACCTTAATTTTTACTGGTACATCGCCCACTCCAGATTGTTTTTGCATCAGTAATTTATAATCGCCAGTTCTTACACTTTCTGGTAACTCATATTTTAGTCTAACTTTAGTTTCGCGATTAATCAAAACATGCAGAGTGAAACCAAAATAGCTCTTATTAAACTCATCAGCCTCCAGTGGATAGCTTACCATCTCCCGCTCCAAAAGCTTGGTACCCTTAGGTGCATAAACTCTTAAATAAGAATGATAATCACTTGTGCGCCAATCTCCATAAGTAGCTGTGTGCTGATACAAAATGAAAACTTCCGCCATGGGTTTTTCTCCGGTCAAATCAACATTATACTCAATATTTCGCTTAATATAATAGTCCGACTTTAAAGCACCCATATTGGCATCCACCATCATAAAATAGTCTCCACTCCAATCGGTGGTTACACTTCCATCCCAATGCACTTCCTTAATTTTAGCTTGCAATTCTGTATCAACAAAATTAAGCATCACATCTTTATTACGTAACTCTTCAAGTACAAATCCTGACAATTTAGGAATATTGTTTAAACTTGTTAATTTATTGGTCATTTCAGCGGCCAAGGTTTTCATAATATCTTTGCGGTGTTGAGTATCAATGTCCTCATTTAAAAGATATTTCTTTTCTACCATTTCTTCTAGCTTTAAAACAGCATTGCCGCTATTTAATTCCACGCCTCCAACAGTAATTGGACCGGTCAATTCAAAAGCTCTAGCAAAGGTATTGGCATTTACAGCGATTACACCATCAAAATTACTATTGCCACCCGATAAGCGATAAAAATATTTAGCTTTTTCTACATTAGTAGGATAATCAGCAGAAAAATTAGAATCTCTAAATTTCCATTTTTTCAAGCTCATCATTTTCTCAAAAGGATAAGGAGCGGGAATTTTAGCCTCAATTCGCTGATCTAATAAATTAGCATCCTCAAAAGTTAATCCAGTTACTTCACCATCTTTAATTTTTAAAACAGCGTACTGCCCAAGAAACCCTCCTCCCGGACGAAGTTCCATATTATTTTGAAGCAATAACAAGAAACGTTTCTCTGTGCCGTTTTTTTCAGTAAGCTCACCAACCAGGGCATCAATAGTCTGCACCTCTTTCTTGGTATCCTCCTTGATTGGCAACAAATTAATTACATTTTTCGCCACCGATATTGTTTCCGCTACAAAAGACACTTTGTCAGTTTTTCTAAACAAAAAAAATCCACCCACTCCAATTAATGCTATTATCCCCAACCCAATAATAAATTTATTTTTTCTACTCATTTATTTTTTTATTTTGTTATAAATATTTATAATTTTTTCTGCTGATGCATCCCAGGTCAATTCTTTTATTAACTCCTTGGACACTTTCGACAACTCCTCTATTTTATCCTTATTTCTAAAAAAATACAAAACCCCTTCCACAATTCCATCTGCATCCATGTTTTTCGCATAATAACCAGCTTGTTTTAGATAGTTACGATTATTTTCTCTATCAAAACAAATTACTGGCAAACCAGCGGCCATATATTGTAAAATTTTTCCACTAGCCTGACCGAAAGCGGAAGTCTTGGGGTCAACCGCCACATCCCCCAATTTATTTACTCTGGGCAAATCAGCATAATCCAATGGACTAATTATTTCCACTATATCTATCAAATTTTTATTTTTAATAAATTTTTCGATATTCTCCCTTGGTCCTCCCGCTAAAATAAATTTAATCCCCGGAAGTTGCATTGATTTAATTTTTAAAATTGCCGCCAAGAGCACATCTATCCCCTTATTACTAACAAAAGCCCCTGAATATATAACCGTTAAAATATCTGTTTTTTTCTTCTCAACATTAAGCTCTTGGTATTTTTGAATATTTACCCCATCCAAAATCACTTCCAGATTGTTAGTTTTTCCTAAACTTTTTATCCGACTCAATAATTCATTGGAGCTTGCCAGGGTAAAATCCCCTAATTTAAAAATTATTCTCTCTAAAAAATTAAAAACCCCTCGAACAACTTTATTATTTAAATATCCATGAGACTCCATTTCGCTTACCAACTCACCATGAAAATCCGCCACCAATTTAATTTTTCGCCAAAAAAATATCTTTTTAACAATCCAACCTATTAGCACACCCTCATGCAAGTGAGCATGAATGATGTCTGGTTTATTTAAAAAAACTATCTTGGATGTTTTCCAGATCAATAACATATCCAAAATTACCTTTTGCCAATCCGCCCCCGCTTCTTTTTTAGTGTACCAAAAAAGCAATCTCACAATCCGATAAACTTTTATTCGAGAGCTCTCTCTGAGCTCACAAACGTCTCGCCCCAAATGATAAGTAACGATATCGATTATCATGCCCCTTTTTTCCAAAGCCAAAGCCTCCTCCAAAATTCGCATAGGAGTTCCTCTGTCTACAAAAAATGGCACCGGTGCAACCATCAATATTCGCATAAAAGACAATTAATTTTGAATTTCTAATTTTGAATTTTAAATCAAGCAATAATTTCTAATTAACCAAAGGTTTAAATTAAATGCAAGATTGGAAAACAATTTTTCAAAATTAAACTAACTATTATTACTTTCAATAAATCATTAATAAATTAAAAATTCATTCAAAATTAAAAATTAGAAATTCAAAATTTAACTAATATCTACATAAAATCACTCACCTTAATTTATACGTAAGAAACTCTCAGCATTATTCACTCTTCTCTATTTTTCCACTACTACCAAACATATCCATCTTGCCGCCTACTACCTCAGTAACCGCTGCTCTAGCCTCACCTAGGTGCTCACGCACGTCAAAGGATAGAGATTTCTTGCTATCAATAGTTTTACCTAGACTAGTGACAAAAGCTACACGAGAAGCAGTATCCACATTGAAACAATTTATTCCACATTTAACCGCTTCCACAGTTTTGTCTTCATTCCAATCAGAGGCACCATGCATAACTAAGGGCATATTTAAACGTTGATTGATATCAGCCAATCTCGCATAATCAGGCACTGGTCGCTCTTTGGCAAAATCATGAGCATTTCCCACGGCTACTGCCAGAGCATCCACACCCGTTTCTCGCACAAATTCCTCTGCCTGAGCAGGATCAGTCATATAATCATCCCAATTAATTTCCACTGAACCAACTTCTTTTAAGTAAGGCACGTTACCCAACTCTCCTTGAATACTTACTCCCCGCTCATGACAAAATTCGGCAATTTTTTTAGTAGTCATTAAATTGTCTGAGTATTTTTTACGTGATCCATCATACATAACTGAATTAAATCCAATTTCTATCGCTCGTTGCACAGCCTCAAAATCTTTACCATGATCCAAGTGTATACCCACTGGAATTTGAGGATAATAAAACTCAATTAAATTTTTAATTAAACCATAAATCGCTCTACCACCTGCGTAGTCCATGGTTTTTTCCGTTAGTTGAATTATCACTGGGGAATTCTTGATTTTAGCTGCCTCCAAAATTGCCTGGGTAAATTCAAGGTTAATCGTATTAAAAGCTCCCACTGCATAATTACCACTATTAGCATCGTCTAATATTTTACTTACGCGCTCTATCATTTTTTTAAACATCAAAACTACAAACAATCCAATAAATTTTAATTTGTTTGTATTTTTGAAATAAGTTATTTAATTATTATTTAACAATTGTACTATTTTTATAAAATCTACCGGATGCAATGATTCTCCACCCACCAAAGCTCCATCCATCCCAGAGTCTAGACAAACTTCTTTTATATTTTTATAATCTACCGATCCGCCATAAATAATTTTTGGCAACTTATTTAAACTTAAACCAAAATTATCAATTAAAATCTTTTGAATTAAAATACGCGCCTCCATCACTTCATCGCCAGTTGGAGTTTTACCACTGCCGATTGACCAGATTGGCTCATAGGCAATAATCATTTCCCCTAGCTTATTTTTAGTAGCGTGCCTTAATCCGTCCACTAATTGCTCTAATAAAACCTTCTTTATCTCCCCATCTAGACGAGTTTGCATCGATTCACCAACACAAAGAATTGGCTTTAAACCATTTTTTAGGGCAATCTTAATTTTCCGACTAATTAATTCATTAGTTTCATTAAAAAAAGTTCTTCGCTCACTGTGTCCAATTATGACATAATCACCTGCGAAATTCTTGACCATTGGTGCTGAAATTTCCCCCGTAAATCGACCTCGCTCTTCGGTGTATATATTTTGCGCACCCAAACTCACGCCCAGGGGAGATAACTGACTACCAAAAGTCTCCAAATGAATAGCTGGTGGACAAATTATTATTTGCACATCTTTAAATTTGTTATCAGCCAAACCATTTCTTATGCCGCTGAAATAATTGTCACGTTCCACCTTGGAAATAATATTCATTTTTATATTTCCTATCGCAATTTTCATATATATTTTTATTTTAATCCGATTAAAATTTCCATGATTATAATGCCCGATAAAATATTTCCCAACCAAAGATAGGCCAGAGCTTTTTTGGCATCAGTTTGTACTAGTGCTGCCAACAAAGCTGCAAAAAAACTACCAAAACCTGGCAAGGGAATAATGATAAATAAAATCAATAGTCCGCCCTCCCAAATTCGGAAACCTCTTTTATAAATTTCTCGCAAGCTACCAATGGTGCGAATCCACAGCCTCTCAGCGGCTATAAATTTCTTTAATATTTTTTTCAACAACCAATTAAATAGCCCAAAGAAAACCGCCCCCATTGAAAAACTTCCTAAAGTTGACCATAGAAATGCCCAACCAAAAGATAAGTTTAATTTCAAAACAGCTACAGGCATCGCCGCCTTCAATTCAAAACCAGGAATCATCGCCATAAGAAAAGTTATGAGCTCCTTTGGTAAATCAGCTAATGCATTAATGATTACCGCCTGCATATTTTTTTAGTTTAATTTATTTTTTTATTTTACCAACTAGTTCCTCTATTTTTATAATTTCACTCTCTGCGCTATTTCTTTTTTTCAATTCCACTCCGCCAGCAGTAAGTGATTTTTCACTCACCACCACTCGATAAGGAATACCGATTAAATCACTATCGGCAAATTTTTCTCCTGGACGCGCATCTCTATCATCAAAGAGAACTTCTATATTTTGTAAAGTTAAATCATCATAAATTTTTTGAGCCTCCTCATCTTTTCCTATGCTGATTAGATGGACCTGAAACGGCGCAATATTCTGGGGCCAAACAATTCCTCGCTCATCTGACAATAATTCCACGACAGTTCCCATTAATCTACCTGGTCCAATACCATAAGAGCCCATATAAACAAGATCTTCACCACCTGATTCATTTTTATAGTTTAAGTTTAAAGCCTCAGAAAATTTATGACCCAAAGAAAAAATATTACCCACTTCGATTGATTTTTCCTTCACCAAATTATCTTTATTAATACCCAAATCAGCCAGCACCTCATCATTTAAAACCTCATCATTTACAGCAATATTTTTTTCTTTATCAATATAGATGAAATCTTCACCAGCATCAGAAACGGTTTGAAATTCATGGGAGTATTTGGAAAATGTCCCGCCTGAGGCAAAAGTCAAATAAGTCTTTTCTCCAATCCCCACTCGATTAAAAATATTTAAATAAGAAGTGGTTATCATCTCATAAAATCTATCATGCTCTTCTTTATTTTTAGAAAAAGAATAAAGATCCTTCATTAAGAATTCCCGCCCTCTAATAATACCAGATTTTGCTCGAGTTTCATTTCTGAATTTCTCTTGAATTTGATACGCATAGAAAGGCAAATCCTTATATGAAGAAATAAATCTTTTCATCAAAGTTGTAATTGATTCTTCGTGGGTAAATCCCAAGCCCAACTCTGTTCCATTTTTCAAAACAGATTTAAACCAAACATCCACTACTTCATCACTCCAACGATTAGTTTTTTTCCAAGTCTCACTCGACTGGAAAACTGTCATAATAAGCTCCTGTCCGCCAATCTTATCCATCTCATCCCTAATAATATTATTTATTTTGTTTAAAACTCTCAAACCCAAAGGTAAAAAAATATATACCCCCGCCATCTCTTTGTGAATAAAACCAGCCTTGATTAAAAGCTGTGCATTTTTTGACACCTCGTCTTTTGGAAAATCCTTAGAGGTTTTAGTAAATAGTTGTGATTGTTTCATATAACTCAATAATAAGGCAAAACAGACCACCCGTCAAACAAGCATTTATCCACTTAGAAAACATAAACTCAACTCAAACTAAATGAGGGGTTGACTTTTATTGGAGAAAAGCTATAATTTTATAGTATTGCAATTTAGCCTCAATAGCCTAGATAAATAAATCCCAGGCCTAAGGGAAAATTTTTGTTTATTGAAAAATTATGCGCCGTTAGCTCAGTTGGTAGAGCAACAGCCTTTTAAGCTGATGGTCGAGGGTTCGAATCCCCCACGGCGCACATAAAGAAAATCAATATAATTTACCGATTTACCGATCGGTTTTTTTATATAAAAATTACTTCCAATAAATATGAGAAAGCTCAATTGGGGGAGCTGAAAGTGATTAGCTTTCAGGACTTTAAGTTGATAATCAAGGGTTTAAATATCTACTTGGCGCACATAAGAAAAATACTTCAAATAAATATATAGGAGCTCCAGTTGGGAGAGCTGAAAGTGACTAGCTTTCAGGACTTTAAGTTGATAATCGAGAGTTTAAATATCCACTTGGCGCACACCATTCCTAAATAATAAAATCACCTATGATAAATTACTGGGTGTTTTTTTATTCAAAAATCAAATTAAATATACACAGAGGCTCAGTCGGGAGAGCTGAAAGTGACTAGCTTTCAGGACTTTAAGTTGATAATCGATAGTTTAAATCCCCCACGGCGCACATAAAGAAAATCAATATAATTTACCGATTTACCGATCGGTTTTTTTATATGAAAATTTTCCCAATTTAACTGCCAGGTATTGATTTTAATTAATTCCTATGCTATTATTTTTGGGTGTTATGACTTATTTAGATTATAGCCTCAAACTCAAAGATTTGAGCAAGCTAATTTTAATAAGCTATTAATTTTATATGGCGATCATAGTTCAATGGTAGAACATCGGTTTGTGGTACCGAGTATCAGGGTCCGATTCCCTGTGATCGCCCCCGTATAAGTTTTAAAACTGTTTTTATCTGGATTAATTTGCCCTTGTGGTGAAATGGATATCACACTTGGCTTCGGACCAAGCGTTTCAGGTTCGAGTCCTGGCAAGGGCACCTGCAAAAACTCTAGCAAAAAAGCTCCAGCGCTGTGGAGCTTTTTTGTTTATAAAATATTTTGTAATTACTGTTATGCATTAATAACAATTGTTTAGAGGTATTTTTTAATAAAATATTCCACTATCATTTACAAAATATTTTATAAGCCTAGCTACTTCTTTACCCCAAAAATATCCCGCATTTCCGTGCCACTTTGCTCGCTATTATAAGCAGCTTCTCTTTGCTTTATTTTATCAATAACCAGGTTAAAATCTTTTAATTTAAAATCAATTTCATTTTTTTTAATTTCCTGAAGGTAAGCGTCTTGCCTATCCTGACTCCACGCAGAAAAATAAATATAATGATAAATCAAAAATCCGCTATACAAAGAAATTCCTATGAAAAAGGACATGAACACCAACTCGGAGTGCTCTACGAAAAAATCAAAAACTAAACTTTTTATCTTTTTTAAATTAAAGTTTTCTTTATTGAAACTAAATTTTATTTTATTTTTTTCCATCTTCATTTTTATCAATTAAATAAAAGGCTACTTTTAAATTTGATTTTAAAATTAACTTATCCTCAACTTTTACAGATAGAGCTGGAATACTTTCACCACTACTTAGCAAGCTAATCCCATTAGCCACTCCACCACTACGCTGCTCCCCTTCTTTGGCTACTACTTTTTCAGAAATTAGATTAAAGGAAACTATACTGTTGTAATATTTAATGTTATTTAACTTATCGATAAATCGAATCAATCCGTTATAATCACCCTTTAAATTTATTTCTACTAAAAAATATTCTTTAGTGGGGAAATTTTTCAATATCTCATTTTCTTTTGCGTCTTTTTTTGTCTTATCCACGTTAACAATTTTCTTATTTTCCTCATCTACCCCCAAAACAATTTCATTGTTAGTTTTTTGAGCCAAAACCTCCAAATCTCTGACGAGCGCGACAATTTCCTCCTTAGAGAAAATAACATTTAAATTATTCTTTTCGCTTTCAATCTTACTAAAATCATCTTTAAGGGCAGAAATCTTTTTAATTTTTTCGTCGTTAAATTTCAAATCCAGACCTCGCATTTGCACCGCATCAAAACGATTTTGCAATTTTTCTAACGACGGCATAATTATCAAAAAAACAAAAGCTAACCAAACCACTACCAGGAGAGCTATGTTTATATAAACTTTATTCTTTTTTAAAAAATTGTTATTTTTTTTCATAGTTGATTATACATTTTTCCTCAATAGAAAAACTTAATTCAAAATCAATATTCTCCCTTAAAACTATATTATTTAATGGAATTACAATGTCTTTAAAGCAACCATCCTTTTCCATATTTTGTTTCATCTCAATTAAAGTATCTCTATTTTTAGCCGTTCCTACCAAATCCACGACATAGCCCTCTCCGGTAATCGAGGTCACAGAGATTTCTCCCGGTAAAATTTCAGCTAATTTACTCAACATTGGCACAAAATTAACATTGGAATTTTGAACTCTCTTTACAAAATCCACTTGACTCTTTATTGTCCTCAAATTATCTTCATATTCTTTTATCTTAATAAAATCCGTCCTCTCGTTATTTTGAGAAAGTTCTTGGTCTACTCCCATTAAGCGAAGCTTTGCTACAGCATCTAAGCCTTGGATGATTCCAAAAAATAACAGCGTAATGAAAATTATCATAATTTCTTGCAAAATTATAAAATTCAAAATCTTTCGATTCCGAATTTTCTTTTCTCTATTTTTTGGCAAAAGATTTAATGTAATTTTCATATGTATAGAATCTATTTATTTCCCAAAGCTAAACCTATGGCAATTGCGTAATTAATTGCTCTTTCTTTATTAATTATCGGAATATCTCGGATGCTAGAGGCCATGCCATCACGCACGTCGCCATCAGAAACTTCTACTTTTAAATTTTTCGATAGATATGGAATCAATCCCTTGGCCTTAGAGATTTTGCCACAAATAACGACTCGATTAATTTCCTTTGAATATTTGAGTCCATCTAAATAAAAATTTATAGTTTTTCTGGTCTCACTTACCAACCCTTCTAACACTGGCCGGATTGCTTCAAATAAAACATCATCTTCAAAAAAAGCACCGATTCCATCTCGAGCCTCCATCTCTCTGGCTTTTTGATCAGAAATATTGAATTTCTTGGCAATAGCGCCAATAATATTTTTTTCAGAAATCGGCACACTGGAAGTAAAACAAGGAATGTTCCCAATAGAAAAGATAAAGCTAGTTTTATTTTTATCCATATTTATAATTAGCGAGGTTTTATTTTGAACATGCTCACTTAGTAAACTTCTCGCCAGGGCAGTTGTTTCTGATTCAATACCGATAACTTCCAAGCCAAATTCTTCTAAAATTTCTGAATATTGATCCACCATCCGCTTGGAAGCTGCTAAAACTAAAACTTTGATATCACTATCCCCCTGATCAGAAAAAATATTACCCACCAATTGCCAATCATAATACACCTGGTCCAGAGAAAGAGGAATATTAGCCTCTATCTCCCACTTGATGGCCTCTCCAATTTCCTTTTCACTCATATTTGGCATCGAAATCAAACGCAAAAAAGACTTCGATTCAGAAAGGGCGATTCTAACTTTTTTTACTTTTATTTTTTTAGGACGAGTTTCTTTGAAAAGTTTATCGAGCACCTTAAAAAATTCAACCTTATCCACAATTTCCCCATCAACAATCACGCCCTCTGGTACCATCAAGGATCCATAGTTCTTTATTCGACGATCTTCTAATCTGACAATCCTCAATCGATCATCCTCAATGCTAAGACCAGAAGCGTTATCTTTGAAATTGATTATTTTTTTATTTAGAAACATCTTTTTTTATTTTTTTTATTTTTATATTTCTTCCCAAGAATCTATCGCATAATCCGTACCCGTAGGAAAATAAGGTGGTGGATCATATAATAAATTATTATCAAAAATCAAATTTCTATTAGTGTATCCAGTTCCATCCACATAAGCAAAACCGTAACGAAGTTTAGTAACAATCGAACCATTTACCGTTATAGTATCTCTATCGTACAGCGTTCCCACACAATCACCCTGCCAATTATAAGCAGAACAATAGTAATCTCTCCCCACTCGACCACTTTGGGCCAGTAGAGCCCCATCGATTCTTAAATCTTCCTCACTACCCCTAGTTACCTCTACGTCTTTTTGAGCTACTAATCCAATAATATCCGTACCATCATAATTAGTATAGCGCACATCGTTTCGAATGAAAATATCTGCACTGTTACCACTTGATAAATCAGCCGCTACTACTGTAATTTTCTTTCCATTTATCTGACCATCTATCCACACGTTATCCTCTACAAAAATTATTCCCTCATTAGGAATTGCATAAGTTACATAAGCACTTTCATTTTTAATATCATTTCCGACCTCTATACTAGTTACTCTTCGCACGCGCATTGTTCCATCTGTACGCAAGGTAATGTGTCGACCTGAATCTAAATTATTAAAATAAATTCCATTAGCTGAGGTAATCCTCCCATTGGCATCGCCAGCACAAACTGAACCCACATTATTACACCCAGCTTGACTTTTCATGTCAGCCATATCAGATAAAACACTATTGAAATCCTTTACTGGCACAGGAAATTCTCGCCCAGCCATAAAAACATCAGCATGTGCGGGCACTGCTGCGGGTGGTAATGGATCCACTGGATTATCATGAGTATGCACTCCAAATTCTAATTTCTCAGCCCCAAAATCATCATGATCAGGATCGTCATAAGATGCCACACCACTTGTTACGAGATTATGCGCTACCGCATCAAACCTTATTCCACCATTTGAGTGAATGGGTCCATACACATCCGTTCCCTCCCCAAAGCGAATAGTAGAATCACACAGCACTGAATATTCACTCCAGGATGGTTGCCGAAAACGCACCTTAATCGTTCTTCTTAAATTTGGATATTTATAGGTCCATCCAGTTACTCTCACAATTACAATCGTTGAATTGGAGGCGGGTGCCGTAACAGAAATCTGATAACTGCCAATTCCCAAAAAGTCATCCTCATGAACTTCATTTACTCCATAAGGAGGATTAGCTGTGTCTGTCCAAAATTGTCGAATCTGTTTTTTGGTTAATCCTGCCACCTGATGAGCTAAATACCAGCGATAAAAATACACCCCCGCCTCAGCTATTTGCAGAGCCTCCTCCTTAGACTCTCGATTAATTCCATATTGAATATTACTCACGACTACCTTTAAAGAAGCAGTTAGAAATATAGACACGATGGAGATAATTATCAAGGTATAAGCCAAAATCGAGCCTGTTTTTTTTCTTAAATTATACATAGCGTTGGGCGAGTTATTCGATAGTATCATACTCATTTAAATTACGTAGTGAAGCATAGGACTCAATTGTGATATCTCCTTCATTTCTATTGACCACCAAGTTTACCTCTATCATCCGAATAGTATTAATGGCACTAGCTGGGTTATTAATTAGAACATTAGTTCCATTATAATAATAAAAAATTGGATGCGATGAATCATTAACGATATTTTTTACCACAATGCTAGGGACACTATCTCCACTAGGATAAGTAACTGGAGTACCGGCAATTGGGTCACTGACACCCACCATCAAATCTGTTCCGTTTAGATAATAATGGACTTTTTCCACTGTGTCATCTTTATCAATATCACTAAAAACTACCAGATCAAAACTTCCCGCAGATAAAATTGGGTAACTACCATTTTCCCCACTACTTATCCTTCTAATAGTATTAACCAACTCACTACTGCCCCGATTAGCAGCCACTGAGGCTTCATTAGTGTGCATTACTAAATTATAATTTTGCCAAGATTTAACGAACAATTGACTCACTCCCACCATAATCATTGAAAAAATTCCAATTGTAACCACGACCTCCGTCATAGTCATACCCCTTCTGCTTATCGGTGAGGATTTTTTATTTTTTATTTTTAAATTTATTTTAAGCACATTTTTAAACTTAAATTGCTGTTAAACCAACGGTTTTACTAGTCAATTTATTTATAGTGACGGTGTCAGTTTCATTATTATAATTAGCAGCAGATACTTCCAAGTTGTAAGTTTCTCCATTTTGCAACAAAGCGCTTTCACTTTCCGGAAAATAAGCATAGCCATATTTGTCGGTAGTCAATGTGACATCATAACCCAGTGTAGAATTAGTCAGCTTCACACTCGCTCCCGCAATCACCGTGTCTGCGGTCGTATCTTTGACTAAAATATAAGCTGAATCCAGCTCAGTATCCATAAAAAATATTTTTGTTTCCAAATTAACCCCTGGCACTAAATTAAAATTACTACTTACCAAATCATCGCCCAATTCTATTTTTTGAAATTGATAACTACCACTAGCAAAAGAAAAATCACTTAATATAAATTTTCCAGGACTGACATTTTCTTCAGAAAATTCTCCACTACTATTGGTGGTGACATTATCATCATAGGTGTATTTTACTGGCTCAATAGATCCGTCATCCAAGCGTCTGCCACCCAGCATATCAAAAGAAACATTGGCAATATCATTGCCGAAAGGGTCTTGAGTTTTTAAAACTAAATCTGCAAATAAATCAATTACAATAGTTTTCTCATTCAAGGCACCTTGAATAATATTGGCATGCACATCACTCGGAGAAAAACCTGCTCCGGTAGGAGAATAAGTAGTTACTGATTCATAGCCACTTTTACTCAAGGTAATTTTATAATTTTGCACAGCGTCAGCTGGCACACCTTGCAAAAGCAAATTACCATTTACGCCAGTTTGCGTATTATAATTGATAGTCGGAGATAATTGATCATTGAAAATATTTACTGACACATTAGCCACAGGGTTACCTGCATAATCAATAGCATTAATCGAAAAAGTCCCACCATTTACACTACTTTCCACTCCTGGAGGAACAAACCTGGAGCTTAGCGTAGCCTTCTCACTTGCACTTTCTTGACCCCAAGCCACTGTCACTTTTGCAAATTTATAATCATTAGGCACAACATCATTGGGGGTGCCATTAAAATAACCATCATCAATATCATCATAAAAAAAGATATTCGTAAGAACATGAAAAGAGCGCCCCTCTACTGTAATAATCTCGTCTGGGTCAATTGGACCACTGGGAATTCCCCCTACTAGAGCCACACTGTCATAGGGAAGATTTCGCAATAATTCCATCCGCTCATTGGCCAGCGCAATGGCAATAATTTTATTTTTTGAACTAAGAATATACTTTGTCCCCACACTAAAAACTGAATAAAAAGAAACTGTCACCACCGAAAAAACAAAGACGGCTACTAGCGCCTCTATTAGAGAAACTCCTTTTCTAAATTTTTTATTTTTATTTATTTTTTTAGAATTCATTTTTTCTAGAACTCAGGCATTTAATCCAACCCAAGCTCTACTTTTTTAAAGTCTTTTCTAGCTTAATTTTACACTAGAAATGAAAAAAAAGAAACCAATTATTATTCAGTTTATAATAAAAAACTCCCAAGTATTTATTTAAAAAATAATTTCCCACTCTACCACATCACCCCGGTCCTGCAAGGTAATATTTTTGTTTTTCAATTCATCTTTAATAGCATCCATTTCTGCATAATTTTTGATTGTTTTTGCTAATTGGTATTTTGTTATTTGCACTTGAATAGACTCTGAACTTATTTCATTTTCTAGCAAGAATTTATCTTTAAGTCCACGCAAATATTCAGCTGGCACTTCCTCCCAAAGACTCAAGACCTGAGAAATTTTTATAAAATTTTTAAAAAAGACATCCGCACAAAAACTTTTTTCAGCCACTGAATATTTACTACTATCTAAAAAAGTATTTAAAACTTTAAAAACTTCTGACACCTCCGTAATCACCTTGACTGTATTAAAATTATCATCCATAAATTCCTTAAATTTATCCTCCAGTTGGGTAATTTTTAAAGGTAACTCTACTTCAACAGTTGGCTCATTAGCACTTACAGAAAAAGAATTAACCTTTAATAAAGTATTATAAAAATAATATATTCTTTTTCTCGCCATTAAAAATAAATCACTAGAAAAATCTACATTAGAGTTATAATTTTGAGATAAAATGGCAAAACGAATTTCCTCAGGAAAATATTTTTTCAAAGCATCTTTGACAGTTAAAAAATTTCCCAAACTCTTACTCATTTTTACATTATCAATCATCACTAAACCATTGTGCAACCAATAATGAGCGAAATTTTCTCCAATAGCCGCCTCACTTTGGGCAATTTCATTTTCATGATGCGGAAAAATTAAATCCAGTCCACCCCCATGGATATCAATCACCTCTCCCAAATATTTTAAAGCCATCGCCGAGCACTCAATATGCCAACCTGGGCGACCAGGTCCCCAGGGAGAATCCCAAGCCGGTTCATCTGGTTTGGATGGTTTCCAAAGAGAAAAATCAGCCGCATTTATTTTATTAGGTGAAACATCTGAATTAATTAATTCATCCACTTTTCTATTGGACAATTTTCCGTAATCCTTAAATTTATCAACCGCAAAAAAAACCTCTCCATTTTTTTCATAAGCCGCACCCTTGTCTAAAAGTTTTTCAATAAAAGCGATAATTTCAGGAATACACTCAGTTACTTTAGGTTCATAAGTAGCTCGCTTTACTTTTAATAAATCTAGATCGCTAGAATTTTCCTTTATAAAATATTCGCTAATTTCATGACTCTCCTTACCCTCTCGGTTAGCCCGCTTGATAATTTTATCATCAATATCGGTATAATTTCGGACATATTGCACCTGATAATTAGCATACTCAAAATAATTTCTAATCACATCGTAAACAACTGCCTGTCGAGCATGTCCAATATGAATTTCATCATAAGGAGTTATTCCGCAAGCATACATTTTTAACTCGCCCTTTTTTAGAGGAACAAATTCTTCTTTTTTTCGAGTTAAAGTATTGTAGATACTAATCATAAATTTTTGTGAAAATGAAAACACCAATTTTTTATTTTGGTGTTTGAAACTATCTTATTATGCTAGGCCATTTAATATTTCTCCCACCTTCTGAGAAAGTTCACTTGGAACAATATGAGTTTTGACAAAGAAAGTTGTAATACCCATTTCCTCAACTCTTTTTTTTGTTTCCTCATCTACCGAAGCCGATAAAACCACAATAGGAATATTTTTAGTTGCTTCTTCCAGTTTTAATTTTGTAATAATTTCTTCTCCACTCATAGCGGGCATCATCATATCTATCAAAATTAAATCGAACTTTTGATTGGCCGTTTCCTTGATTCCCCAAGCTCCGTTTTTAGCAAAGGTAACATCAAAACCATCCTGGACCAATTTACCCCCAAACATATCAATAAAGACATCTTCGTCTTCAATCATTAATATTTTCTTGTTTTGTATTTGGTTCATAAGACAAAATTTTCATTTAAAAAATTTAAACTCCTTACGCTTAATTATACACTATTTGGGGGCAGAAAAGCAAACGGGAAAGAATTTTAAATTAAAAATTCACTTGCATTGTTTCTTTGCACCTTTGGGTTAATGCTTAGTTATTTTTACATTTAATTCCTCCAACTGCTTGGCGTCCACTTCACTAGGACTGTCCATCATCAAATCCCGACCTCTACCATCTTTTGGAAAAGCATAGATATCACGGATAGAATCTGTATCTTGAAGCACCATAAAAATTCTGTCCAGACCCAAGGCGCTTCCTCCATGTGGTGGCGCCCCATATTGAAAAGCTTTAATAAGAGCTCCGAAACGAGCATTTACTTCTTCCTCTTTATAACCGGCTACTTCAAAAGCTTTGTACATTATTTCCGGACTATGATTGCGGATTGCCCCGCTACAAGCTTCAAAACCATTGATTACTAAATCATATTGGTAAGCCACAATGTCTAACGGATCTTTCTCCTGTAAAGTTTTTAGTCCACCCTGAGGCATAGAAAAAGGATTATGTTCAAAATCAATTTTTCGTGAATCTATTTCTGAATAAGAATACATCGGAAAGTCTACTACCCAACACCAAGCTGCCTTGGTATCATCCTTAAGTCCCAGTTTAACTGCACAGTTATTTCGAACTAATCCTAGTGCGCCACAAACTATCTTCCAAGTATCTGCCCCAAAGAAAATAATATCCCCCGTCTTTGCCCCCACTTCGGCCACAATTTTATCTGCCAATTCCTGACCCAAAAATTTAACAATTGGAGATTGCAATTCGCCACCTTCTTTAACTATTATATAAGCTAAACCTTTAGCTTCTTTAGTTTTAGCTAGTTCCGTCAATTCATCAATATCTTTACGAGTAAGTTTAGCCCCACCATCAACTTTCATCGCATGCACAACACCGCCATTTGAAATAGCCTGAGCAAAAACTGAAAATCCACAATCTGTCGCCAGTTCAGTGATTGGTTTAATTTCTAAATCAAATCTCAAGTCTGGCTTATCGCTACCATATCTAGTCAAAGCTTCTTTCCAGGCCAATCTTTTAAATCGATTATTTTCACCCAAATTAATTATTTCTTTTTGGGAAAAATTCTTGGTAAGCTCAATCATCAAAGGTTCCATGATGGAAAAAATTTCTTCCTGAGTAATAAAACTCATTTCCATATCCAATTGATAAAATTCTCCATAATGCCTATCCATCCGCGGATCTTCATCCCTGAAACAAGGAGCTACCTGAAAATATTTATCCATACCACCCACCATCAAAAGTTGTTTGAATTGTTGGGGCGCTTGCGGCAACGCATAAAATTTCCCTGGATGAAGTCGAGAAGGAATCAAAAAATCTCGCGCTCCCTCTGGAGAGGAATTTGCCAAAATTGGGGTTTGCACTTCCACAAAATCCAACTGTTGAAAATAATTTCGTAAATATTGAATATATTTATCCTTAAGTGCCAACATCTTTTGTAGTTGCGGTCTGCGTAAATCTATAAAACGATATTGTAAACGCAAATTTTCATTGGTGTCTTCGGGTTTCTCTTCGTCAATTTCAAAAGGCGGCGTCAAAGATTTATTTAAAATATTTAACGTATTTACGCCCACCTCAATTTCTCCAGTTACCAATTTTGAATTGAGCATGTCAGCTGGTCGAGCCAATACAGTTCCATTAATTTCCACTACCCATTCACTTCGAAGTTTATCTGCCTCTTTCCAGGCAATTTCATCAATAGCTGGGTCAAATTTTATCTGAGTTAAGCCATATCGATCACGTAAATCGATAAAAATTATTCCACCATGATCTCGCCTTCGATGCACCCAACCAGACAGGGTCACTTGGCTACCAGTGTTGCTTTTATTCAATTCTCCACATGTATGTGTTCTCATATTTAAAGTTTTATTGCATTAATGGCATCATTTCTACCATATATATTACTAAAATACATTATGCCCTGAAATTTAATTTTTATCAAGAGGAGAGGCATTTTAGCATGAAAACAAATTAACATTAAAACAACTAACTGCAGAAGTACTGAAACTTTTAAACACTTAAAAGGTCGCTAGTCATCTGGATATATTTCAACTCCAAAGGCTGCAAGTCCCATTTAACAAACCTTAAAAAAAAATTTACAATTCGTTTATTTTTATAAAATAAAAGTATATACCTAAGTATATACCTAAAAAATGATGTTACTGAATTAGATACCTCCCCACAAATAAAATTAGCATATTCGCACTGTTTGCGTCATTCGTATCATAAAAATTATGCCAACGGTAACTCAATAATAAACCTTGAGCCTTTACCCTCGCCATCGGACTCAATCCATACGTGTCCATGATTACCCTCGACGATCATTTTTACGACATAAAGACCCAGACCGGTACCACCAGCATTAAGTCGCTTCACATCCTTACCTCGAGAAAATTTAGAAAAAAGATGAATCATTTCTTCAGCTGGTACACCAATACCCGTATCAGAAACTGTTATGCGAACATGTTTTTCTGCTAAGCAATGCTCGCCCACATCATCACAAACTTTCACATGCAAAGTTACTCCACCTCGTTTAGTGTATTTAATAGCGTTATCTACCAAGTTAGAAATCGCCTCTCTAACCTTAGCCTTATCAATATTTAAATGAGGCAGTGGTTCTGTAGGCTTAGCATATTCCAAATAAAGACTTTTAGCTCGAGCTTTGATAAAAAGATTATCAATTACTTCCTGACAAATACCCTCGATAGTACAATCTTCAAAATCAAAACTAACCCGACCGGATTCTAAGCGAGAAACATTTAATAAATCATTAACGAAAGATATTTGTTGCTCATTGGCATTAAATATTTTTTGTAAAATATCTTTTTGCTCAGCATTCATCTCTCCATAAGAACCATCAGACAAAAGCATGCTATAACCTTTTACAGTAGTAGGCGGACCCTGCAATTGATGCGCCACAATAGAAATAAATTCACTCTTGGCATTATCCAACTCCTTAAGCTTGGCATTAGCTACAGCTAAGTGATCAGATATTTTTTGTAACTGATCTTTTCTTTCACTAATTTCTGCATTAGCTATTGCCAAGGCCTCTCTTTGCGCAATCTCCTTTTTCACACCCCGAATCAAATTCCAACCAAAAACTGAAATTAAAAATAATGTTATTCCATTTAATATTCGGTTGGTAGGATTTTGAATAAAAGCGAACTGCGCCGCAATCAAAATGAATAATGTAGTCACCAATGCCTGAGCCCCAATCATTTTTATGTTAAATGTCCTAAACTTAACAATCATATAAGCCAGCACGCCCATAAAAAATGTCATAAAAAACAAACTAATAAATTCTATATTGTAAGAATTCTCCGTTAAAATACTAGCTATAAAGCCAGTAGTAAAAAATGATAGTAGAAATAATTCCATTCCCAATCCAAATACCATTATTTGTTTCCGGAAATCATAATCGGACTTCAAATAACCCCTAATAAGAATAATCAAATTCCAAACAAAGATAATTAAACCTAAGATATAATAATAATTAGTATAATAAAAACCTTCACCCGAAACTCCACAGAGAGCTAGATCGAAAATTTCTATATTATATCTAAGTGGCAAAAGTACTATTAATGGAAGTAGCAGTACGGACAAAATTATCTTTCCAACATTAGAAAAATCACTCTTATGAACAAATACATACGTAAAGTAAAGAGAAAGTGCACAAATGAAAGAAAAAAGTAATCCAAAAAAACTCCACACAAAAGTTATTAAATCACTTTTATTATTAGTCCAAACTATGAGATTTATGAAGGCCCATAGGGAAAAAAATGTTGATATTAAAAATAATAATTTTGCCTCCAAGGATTGCCTGTTCTTTAAAAATACAAATAACCCAATGAGCATAGAAACACCTATGGCAGTAAAATGTGAATAATAAAGCAACGCAGGGACATCTGTTGAAAATATCAAATATTTTGGATCTGGATAACTCGGACAAATCATTTTTATTTTTATTTTAAAAAATCAAAAACTCCAAATTTAATTAACTAAATTATAACACACTTATAAAACAAAAAACAAGAAAAACTACTTTAAAAAATTCAATATCCTTTGTAAAACTCTTGTTTTTCTATTTTCAAAAACAACTCTTGGTGATTGAAATTCTATATTTTTTATAAACTCAATTAAAGATTGGACGGTTTTCACACTCAACTCAACATTTAAATTTGCTAAATCATTCGCCTCTTTACTGTGATAATAAAAAGTTCCAGGCTGACCCTCAACAAAACAACTATCCACACCCATGAGTTTGAAATAGTAATGGTCACTAGCATCTAACATGTTGTCGACATCATCGATAATTGCATTCTCCCCAATTTCGCCAAAACTTCTTTTCAATTGAGTAAAATAGTCCTTTTCTGAATATAAACAAGTTTTATCTCCCATCCCTATACCATCAATAGAAATCATATATCTCGCCATTTTTATTTCAGCTTCAGAGAGAGTTTCCACAAAAAACTTTGATCCAAACATTGCATTTTCTTCAGCCCCAAAATAAACAATCCAAATATCAAATGGTAGTTTTATATTTTTTAAAATTTTCGAAATAATCATTGCCCCAGCCACCCCACTCGCATTATCAAAAATTCCCTTAGACTGCGGAACCGTATCCATATGTGCGCCAATAATTAATTTAAACTTATTTTTACGATTAGAAAGTTTATGCACTAAATTGTAGGAATTTTTGACTAAATACTTAGCATCAATCCTTAACTTAACTTCCTTACCTATATTTTTAGTAAAAAAATCCCGATAATCTGAACCGACAATCACACTTGGCATCAAGTAAGTAGCACTACCTCGATTATAATAAAAAGGATTGGGGTATTTTTGAGATACGTATAAAAGAGATAAAATTGTTCCACTACTATTTTTAATACAATAAACATCAAACTCATTTTCTTTCTCTTCAGTATTTTCCGTAAAATACTCCAGTTTCCCTTTAATGTTTGATTTTGGAGAATAATAAGCTGAGCGACAGCTAACAGTCTCGCCAGCGACAATCAAACTGGGCGTGGACTTTTCTCTCCATGTAAGAATTTTAAATTTTTGAATAATGCTTTTGCCCCCAATATTTCTTACTATATAATTCTTGATATATTTAACTGCATCTAGCTCACCTCTTGAGCCAGATAATCTAACCCTATCACCGAAACCCTTTACTATATTCAAAAATTCCTTATGGTAATCCATATTTAAAAAAAATAAATAAATTATTGTATTTATTATATATCATAAGCAAAAATAAAACGAGGCGTGGAATTGCAACTGCAATTCCACGCCTCAAAACTCAATAGCCGAAAACTGTGTAGTCAGCGGACTCTTCTCCGCCAAAACCAACCCAGTTTCGAACTCTTCTTTTCTCCAAAATTTTTCCATGAAAATATTTGGAGAAAATATTAGAGAGACCATTTTCCACTCGGACATGCATAGAAAGTCCGATAGCGCCTTTTTTTCTTGTCTCTTCTGTGACCACGCCCATAATCAGGCGAAAGAGGCCCTTTCCTTTTTCATCAGGGTCGACATCCAACCCCTCAAAATAGTAAAAGCCATCCCTCTCCGTCATCAGCGGGTCGTCATCTTTCAGCTCTGAGTAGGCCTGATTGTGCGGGACCAATAAAGCATATCCCACGATATCCAAACCCCTCCATACAATGATATTAATATTTTCAGGATTGGATAATTTTTCCCGAAAATATTCAGACTCGAATTGCCAGCTTGGCGGAAAAATCTTTTTCTCCAAGAGTAATATCTTTCCCAAGATTTCATTACTTGCACTTTTTAACACTTCTATGGAAAACATAATCTTCCCTCCTGTGCGATTAATTTAAAAATGAGTGCGGAATTTTCAGCTGAAAATCCCGCACCGCAATCATTATCCTACTATTCCTCTATGTGCAACAAAAACGATAAAACCAAATAGGATAACAACACTTATGATAAACACAAATGTTCTCACTATTGGGTTTATTTTCGAATTCCGCAAAAAAACACTTAGTAGATTTAGCATTTTACCGATCAAGGTAAATACCCCCAGTAGTGCGATTGAAGCTGCTACGCCAAAAGCGGCAACTTTAATTCCACTACTAAAATCAACATCGTATTGTTTTGCTAGTCCATAAGCTGCTGTGTATAACCAATATCCACAGAAACCCTGAAAAGCAGAAAGTAGGCATAACATCGCCCAAATATTTGACCTGCTCTTCAGTTTTTTCTCATAGGCACAAGTAATCACCTCTGGACCTTCCCAGGCGATTGCCTTTACAGAAAAATAGATAACGTACAAGACAGAAAATATTTTTCCCCAAAAACCATATTGCCATAGGACATCTGCCACCCTTTTATAGGCAGCTCCCCAGGTAAAATCCATTTCACTTTTATGGCTTACCCAGAAGAAAACCGAGGCCCAGAAAAAATCATACAGGAAAATTCCTGCAAAAACAGAATACTCAGTGAGAAAAATATCTCGCCGAAACATCATCCAGAAAGATAACGAGCCCAGTCCAAAAGCCACTATCCAATCAATGACTCCGTAAAAAAATCTGCCAATAAAATTTAAGCTAATTTTTTTAACTTTATTGGATAAGGGTTTATTTTCAATTTCAAGAAAGGCACCCACTAACTCATCAATTAGATGAGCTAAGAAATTTGTAATTCTGATTATTTTTTCCATCCCCAATCCTTCTTCCTTTCTAATGATGGGAAATAAAAAATTAAGCCATTCCTCACCTTTTCTATGGACACATTGATCCAATCTCTGAAAAATATTCATTTTAGACCTCGATTTATTCAATTTTTAAACTGCTGTCATTAAATTCACTAACCTCGTATTATACACCAAAATAGCCAAAAAGTCAATATTTTACCAGAAACAAAAACAAACCCCTGAATAAGGCTTGTTTTCATTGATTTAAAGGAGTGTTTATGATACCTTAAGT
>JBAQFQ010000022.1:0-27729 GCA_049287345.1 Candidatus Moraniibacteriota bacterium | reverse complement strand
GTATGATGGAAAAATACGTCACTGTTGGCGGCGATATCTTCTACCTGAGAAAAGGTTTCTTTTTCGGGTAAAAGTTCTTCGCTCATAAAAAAAAGTGCCGGAACGGACATTTTTTCAGTTTTAAATTCCTGTAAATGATCTGATTTTTTATGAATATTGTTTGACATAATTTTAACTTTATGGTATAAATTTTAGTTAGTTCTTCATAGGAAATAGTAGCATAAATTTTTCCAAAAATCTACTTTTTGAAGGAGGTCAGAATGGCGGAAAATTATGTCAGAAAAATAGATTTTCATGATCTTGAATTGAAACCAGGGGATCAAGTGGTATTTGGTCCGATGAAATCTTTTCAGCCTCTTTTTTATGTCAAATTTGCTGATTTTTTTGGTGAACAAGAGGAGGGGCCGTTTGAGGTAGTGCAAAGTTATCCGTTGTTTAATTATACGGAAATCATTGTTGGTGGTAGACATATCTGGATAGACAATGATTTTATCAAGAAGTTATATTGGAATTAAAATTCCTGGGGGTGGGAATATGGAAAAACTTTTTTCTCTAGTTCTATGCTTCTTAATCAGCGGAGTTTTTGCCCCAGCTGGATTTTCCCAAGAAATCGACTTAGGGGAGTCACTCTCTTTAAGAGGCAAGGAAAGTGTTCTAAACATCAAATTTGAGGCACTGGAAGACAAATTTTGCTATGTTAACATTGAGCAGTTGGTGGCAGGAAAAAGAATTTCTTCCGAAACGGTAATTTTTTCTGCTGTAGAAGGAGAGCTTCGTTATGAGAAAGGAGAACATATCCTCCTTTTCTATATCGAAGAAAATAAAATCGTCGCCCTTTTGGACGACGACAGATAACGCAGAGAAAGAGAGAGGTGATTTCTGGAACATCAGAAATTACCTCTTTTTAAATTTATAAAATATTATAGATAGTAGCGTATTCTTGAGCAGCTTTCTGGATAGTAAAATTTTCTTGGACGTATTTTCTGGCGTTATTTCCTAAAGTGAGGCACCTTTCTTTATCTTGATAGAGACTTAAGATAGCTCGAGTCAGACTTTCGACAGAGCCACTAGCAACAGAAATAGAATTATCTACATTGGCAAATTCTTTTAAAATTGGAAGATCAGAAATGATAACCGTTTTAGCACAGGCCATCGCCTCAATCACAGCCAGTGGAATATCAAATTTGCCTTGCATACTGGTAACGGGAAATAAGCTAAGGTCAGCTAGATTATAAATATCGCTCATTTTATAGCTGCCACTATCATGAAAAGATACTTTGTCCAGCAGATTCTCCTTTTTGAGTTTTGCGACAACTTCTTCTTTTTTTGTGGCATCTTTTTTATTTTTTACTCTTACAGCCAAAGAAAGGCGCGCAGTGGGAATTTCTTTAGCAACATGGATAAAGCTATCAATTACCAAGTCCATTGCCCCTAGGCGGACATATTCACCAGAAAAATTGATAATAAAATCATCTTTTTTAAAGTTAGCTTTGGCTAATTCAGCATCATCTTTTTCGCGAGGGTAATAATCAGTCAGTTCGATGCCAGGATAGATTTTGATGACATTTTTAACCCCCAATTGCTCGAGCTTATTTTTAGCATATTCAGAGTAGGTTACGATAGTTTGACCAAACATCATTTCCTTTAGATCTTTATCACTAAATAAATCCTCTCGCAGGGTGGCTACGGTTTGGATTGTGCGACTTTTTCCCTGAAGAAAGTTTTTAATTAACCAAGAATTAAGTTTTGTCGGGGTAAAGAAATAGTGCTTAATATCAAAGGAATTTTTAAATAAAAACTGAAAGAATAATGAACGTAATTTGTCAGAAAATTTAAAATCCTTCTCGCTATATTTATAAATTTCTTCTTGCTTTACGTTAGAGGGTAACTCTAGCTGAGTATGGGTAGTTAAAAGATGCACTTCCAAGGCGGTGGAGCTAGAAGCCACTTCTTTGGCTAAATTGTGGGCAAAATTCTTACTCGCCTCATCCCAGGGTGGGGTGATTGGCCGAGAGACAAACAGAATCTTTTTTGGGGTTATGTTCATTGACATGGGTTTTTCTTTTTAGAAAATGTAGTTAGTTATAGTGTCTTTATGGTCACTATATTAGCACATTAAGACAAAATTATAAAGTTTTTTTATGAGATTTTTTAATTAGTAATTTTAATAATATGATAATGCCTGCTGGGATTTTTAAATTTCTCTTTAAAATCACTTTTTACATTTTACTTCCACACTTCAAAGTGTGGAAGTAAATGACTAAATGGATTTGAGATCATTTTCAACATCTACAACATTTAAAACAATCTAAATAAGGCTTATTGGATCAACATCAATTTGCCAGCCATTGGGTAGGGATTTTATTTCGGCTGCTAATGAATCGGAGAGTGGGGTTTCATTTTTTATTTTTAAAATAATCTGTAATAAATATCTTTTTCTAACTTTTGGATTATAAGGAGCGAGAGGCGGATATATTTGGATGACCTCTTCTTTTTTATTGGCGATATTTAATTTATCAAAAACTCTTTCTGTTTCTTTTTTTACCGCCGCTAGAGAAAAATCTCTATAGGTTAATTTGATGATTTTCCCAAAAGGGGGATAATTTAAAGCTTTTCTTTCTTTGATTTCATAGGTATAAAATTTAAGATAATCTTTTTCGGCAGCCCATTGAATTATTTGGTTTTCGACGTGGTAAGTTTGAATTAAGGCTCTGCCAGCATAGCTTGAGCCAGTTCGCCCAGTTCGCCCAATAGCTTGAGAAATTAAGGAAAAAGCATTTTCATTGGTGTGAAAATCAGGAAAAGAAAATAAACTATCGGCATCAACTATTCCCACTAAACCAACATTATTCAAATCCCAAGCCTTGGCAATCATTTGGGTGCCAATCAAAATGTCTATTTTTTTCTCAGAAAAATCAGCCCAAATTTTTTCTTGAGCGCCAACTGACTTTTTCATACTTGCGGAATCGACTCGCGCAATGCGTGCCCAAGGGAAGATTTTTTCAATTTCTTTTTCTATTTTTTCAGTTCCTAATCCTACGTTGCGAAAAGTTATTCCTTGGCAACTTGGGCACATTGGAAAATCGCCTGTTTCAAATTTACAATGAAGACATTCATAGTTGCCAGCTTGTCGGTAAGTTAGTGCTCGCTCACAATCAGGACAAGTCAGCACCGTTTTACAATTATTGCAGGCTGAAAAAGTACTCATTCCTTGACGATTGATAAAGAGAATAATTTGAAATTTATTTTTAAGCGCCCAACTTATTTCAGTAGATAATTTTTGAGAAATAGGGGAAACAATTTTAACTTTTTTCCAATTTTTCCAGTGCTCATTTCTGAGGTCGACAATATCTACATTAGTTCCTAGCTTGTAGTTTGTAGCTTGTAGGGAGGGTAGCTCTAATAATTTGTATTTAATCTGTGAACTGTCGACTGTTGACCGTGAACTATTGAAATATGTCTCTACACGAGGGGTAGCGGAACCAAGAACTAATTTAGCTTGATGAAACTTGGCTAATTCTTGAGCGACAGTGCGAGCATCATAGTGTGGGTTCATCTCCCATTGTTTAAAGGAGATGTCCTGTTCTTCGTCGATAACAATCAATTTTAAATTTTTAAAAGGTGCGCTGATAGCTTGGCGAGTGCCGATAATTATTTGGGCAGAACCTTCTTTTATGGCTTGCCAATTTTTATAATATTGACCACGGGATAGTTTACTATGCAAAACGGTAATTTTTTCTGGACCAAAAAAAATTCCATAACGTTCCATTTCTTGAGCGGTGATAGTGAGTTCGGGTAGTAAAATTAGAACTTGTCCATTTTTATTTTTAGCCAAAAGCGCTTTTATGGATTCAAGATAAACCTGGGTTTTTCCGGCGGAGGAAGGACCAAATAATAAGTAACTTGTAACTGGTAACTCGTAACTAGTAGGGCGAGTAATTGCTTGGATGGCGGATAGTTGTTCGGGGGTTAGTTTTATTTTTTCTTGTAGTTTATGATTTGTAATTCGTGATTCAGGTTTCTTATTTCGAGTTTTCGCAATCTTGGGGACAAACATTTTTAAGGCTATTCCTAGGGAGACAAAATAATAATTGGAAATAAATTCCGCTAGCTGGATTTGAGCGCGAGTTACAAAACTTTCCTCGGTGACGGAGATGACTTTTTTAAGTTGAATGTTACCTAGCCTGGGAAAATCAGACTTACTTTCCAATACTATTCCATCGATTATCCTTTTACCTAAAGGAATTTTCACCAGAGAGCCGAGGGGAATTTTTGATTCAAAAAGATAATAAAAAGCCTGATCCCGATAAAGCGGGATTTTAGTTAGGGGAATAATACTGATAATGTAAGGTTTTTTGTGAGACATATTATATATCATTGTAGCATTAAACCTGCAAAATAATAATAGTTTCCACAAAAATTATTTTGAAATTTTTATTTTTTATGATATATATTGATAATGTGTCTTAAGATCAAAGAAGATCACTGAAAATTTTGTTGAGTTTAAGCTAGATCCTTTAGATTAAAAACAAGAAAAAAAGGGGGTTATTATGAGTCAAGAATTAGGAAAGGTTGATTTTAAAAAAAGTGATAAGTCGTGGACGCATTACAGCGCTTTCACTGATCGTCACGATGAGGTGGGAAGATGTGCCGAAGAAAACGCCCAAACTCCCAACTGTGTTCCTGGATCATGCGAATTGTGTAATCACTGTTCGTGTAATCCACAAAGAGAATAATTTTTTGGAAAGTCAATCTTTCCTAGTGTGTCTAGACAGATTCTTGTCTAGGCACATTTTTTTGTTTATTTGTAAAAAGATTGATTATGGTTTAGTCTTAAGCTATTGAATTAAATATATTTTATTATTATGCAAAGAAAAATTTTTATTGGAATAGGTCTTTCGGATGCTCTTAAAAAGAGATTGATGCAAAAAGTAGAGAAATGGGGAGAGCTGCCGATTCGTTGGAGCAGGCAGGAAAACCTACACTTAAATTTAATCACTTTGGGGCACATAGAAGATGAAATTGTGTATGATATTTGCACTAAGGTTAAAAAAGCCGTTGAAAACATTGATGTTTTTGATATTGATATGGATAAAATAGCATTAAGCCCAAGTGCAGATAAAGATGCTAAAAATATTGTTTTTATTGGCGAAGAAAATGAAAAGCTTAAGTTTGTTTGTGAGGAAATCGAGAAAGCTTTGGGAATTTTTAGTCAATCAAAAAAGACTTTTCGTCCGAGTATTACCCTGGGAAGAATCCAACAATACGGTTGGCAGAAGTTGGAAACCGTGCCCTCGGTAGAGGAAAATTTTACAGTTTTGCTAGCAATTGAAAGTATTGAAATCTTTGAAAGTGCCTTGATCGATGGTAAGCGGAAGTTTGATTCGATAGAGAGCTGTGGACTTAAAATTTAATAAAATTTTAATTTTGTGTCACCTTGTGTTATATTTAAAATATTAAATAATAATTATTTTTTATGACTAAAAATATTAATTCATTTTTGGCGGTAGGCATTATATTTGTTTTATCATTAGCTGTGTTTTATCTTTTGTGGCTTAGCTTAGCAACTCAACTTGAGACACCTACTCAAACTAAAAATATTAATAATTTTGAAAAAAAAGAAATTTCTTCTGACTACAATTATGCTCTTGGGGGAGAAGGGTGCACAATAGAAAGTTGCCTATTATCTCAAAAGCAATATGATTCAGAGGCGATAATTTCACCGGTAGGGGTGGCTAGGATTGAAGGATATTATAATAAAGTCATGAAATCATCAAGGCCCTATGGATGTGTAGAAGGGGATAATAGTGAATTTTGTGAAGAATATACTGTAGAGTGTGAAGAGTTTATCATAACTAGAGGTGGTGAAAATATTTTCCCTAAAAAATTAGGATTCAATAATGTGGAAAAATCTATAATTATAAATTCAAATAATAGTGATTATAAATTTTTAACAAAAGATGATGGTTTTAATTTATCCGAAGTGGAAAAAGGTCTTTTGGTCGGTTCGAGTATTAAAAATCCAGTCAAACTAACAATTTTAAAATATAAGGCAGGATTTGCAACGGAGGTGGGTATTTGTTTTTCGGATAATGCTATCATAAGAGTGAATTAATTTTTTCTTTAAGAATTTGGGCACTTTTTGATGTATCACTAGTTAACTAATCTAGCTGACTCCAATGTAATCTATTAATTCTTTAGCTCGCTAACTAAATAATGATCAATTTCGCAAAAGGATTGACATATTTCTGAAAATACTATAAGCTCAAGGGTAGACAATAAAATAATTTATAAATAGTGTTTAAATGCTTGAAAAATAGCAATTAAGCTAGATTTTGTTTTTATGATAGTTATTAGATTTTCAAGAATGGGAAGAAAAAATAAGCCTCAATTTAGATTGGTGGTTCAAGAGCACACTGCTACTCCTACCGGGAGACATATTGAAATTGTTGGTAGCTGGGATCCACATCAAAAGAAGGGTGTTTTTAAGAATGAAAGAATTCAATATTGGCTAGGTACTGGAGCGCAAGCCTCAGATACTGTTTATAATTTATTGGTATCTCAAAAGGTTATTGAGGGAACAAAAAGAGCAGTAAAGATGAAAAAGGTAGAAAAACCAGCCGAGGAAGTAGCGGTTGAGGAAAAAAGCGAAGCAGTAAAAGTTGAAGAAACTCCTCAAGCTTAGATTTATTGACAATCTTAGTATAATTGTTTAAGCTAAGTATTAGTGAAAATTAAATAATCCGCAGACAGTAGGCATTTAAATAAGACCTGCCGAGGATAATAAACGATTCCTTTGAATTGTTTTTATCAAAGTTCTGCGGTAAGCAGAATTTTTTATTTAAAATAATAATTAAATCCTTCATTTATTTGATGACGGAGGAAAAAATATGTTGACACGTAAGCAAAAGGAAGTATTGGTCAATGAATTGACTGATAAAATCAAAGAGTCCAAGTCAATTGTTTTTGCTGATTATAGTGGAGTAAAAGCCACCGATATCAATCAGTTGAAGAGTAATTTGAAAAAAGAGGGGACTAATTTGAGAGTGATAAAGAAAAATCTAATAGAGCTTTCTTTAAAAAATGCAAATATTGATGTAGATGTAAAAAGTTTAGCCGGTCAATTAGCGATAACGATTTCTAATAATGACGAAGTTGCTCCAGCTAGAGTTTTATCTAAATTTGCTAAGGATAATGAGAATTTAAAGATTTTAGGAGGAGTATTGGGAACTAAGCAAATGAGTGCCCAAGAAGTGATGGCTTTAGCTAAATTACCAAGTAAGGAAGAGTTAATTGCTAAATTGGTGGGAACAATTAATGCACCACTTAGCGGATTGGTAAATGTTCTTTCTGGTAATACTCGGGGATTAGTAACCGCTCTTAAAGCGATTGCTGATAGTAAAGCGTAAAGTAAGTAACAATTAATTTTAAATAGAATAATCAATAAATAGTTTTAGCAAGTAGTTCTGTGAACTACTAACTAAAAACTGTGAACTAAACATATGACAGAGGAAAAAGAAGTTAAAGTAGTAGAAGTACCTGCAAAATTTGAGAAATTAGTGGGTGAGATCGAAAAAATGAGTGTTTTGGATCTTTCTGAGTTAGTAAAAGTATTAGAGGAGAAATTTGGTGTAAGCGCTTCTGCTCCAATGATGATGGGAGCTGCTCCAGTAGCTGAGGCTGCTGCTGTTGAGGAGAAGAGTCAGTTTGATGTAGAATTAACATCAGCTGGAGACAAGAAAATCAACGTTATCAAAGTAGTTCGTGAAATCACTGGTTTAGGACTTAAGGAGTCTAAAGATTTAGTGGATGGTGCTCCAAAAATGATCAAAGAAAAAGTAGCTAAAGCTGATGCTGAAGAAATGAAAAAGAAATTAGAGGAAGCTGGAGCAAAAGTTGAATTAAAATAATTTTACTTATCGAAACTAAAAAAGCAACCCGTAAAAAGGTTGCTTTTTGCTTGGTAAAAGAAACCCCCCCCTGCCTATCGGCATCTCCCCCTTAAAAAGGGGGAGAGGGGATATATTTGTTTATTGTTTTAATGTTAACATGCTAAAATGTTAATATGTTAACGTGTTAAGCTGCAAACAATCTATACTTTACGCGTATAATATAAGTACGTTCATGAAATATCAAGAAAAAGAAGTCGAAGATAAGGACTTAGTTATCGCGGCTATAAAAAATCCAGATGAATTTCAAGCTATTGTAACTCGGTACTGGAACCGATTGTTTTGTTATACCAGACGAATGTCTTATTTTTCCCAAGAGGATATTGAAGATATATTGCAGGAAGTTTTTATTAAAATATATCGTTATTTAAATGATTATAATCAGGAAATGACTTTTTCTACCTGGGTCTATCAAATAACGAGAAATACAATAATTGATGAAATCAGAAAACGAAAGGTGCGTCCACAAACTATTTGGCTAGAGGATGCTGAGCTAGTTAAGGTCTTAAAATCTAGCCTCGATTTGGAAAAGGACTATTTGGCAGCCGAGGCGCTGGAAAAAGTTAAATCAGTTATTTTAAATTTACCAGATAATTATCGAGAAGTTTTAATCCTGAGATTTATTGAAGAAAAAAGTTATGAAGAAATTATGGATATCGTGCAGTTACCCAAAGGTACGATTGCTTCGCTAGTGAACCGCGGTAAAAAAATTATTTTAAAAGAAGTTACTAGTAAGAAAATTTTATAAAAAATATGGAAAAAAATTCTATTGAAAAAATTATTCAAAAAATAAAGGTAGAGAAAATTGTGCCTGAATCAAAATGGATGCTCAATTGGAAAAGCTACGTTTTTTGGATTGTCTGGATTTTTACTTTGATTTTGGGAGCAATATTTTTTTCTTTTATTATTCTAAATCTTTTAGATATTCATCCTGCGGTGATTCGTCAATTGGGACTAGGAAAAATATTTTTTTTATTTTTCAAAACAGCCCCATACCTATGGATAATTTTGGCGATTTTAACAATTGGAAGTGGTTTTTTGGCTATTCGTAAGACCAAACGAGGTTATCGTTATAGTATTATTTTTATTACAAGCACAGGTGTTTTACTCATTTCTTTATTGGGTGGTTTTTTACATCTGGCTAAAATTAATCGACATCTGGGAGATAGAATGTTTATACCCGGATCAATGTCTCGAGAAATGGCTTATCCAATGGAGAAAAGGTGGCGGGTTCCTGGAGAGGGTAGATTGGGTGGAGAAATTTTAATTTCAAACAATAGGGATAATTTTAAATTGCGTGATTTTGACGAAAAGGTTTGGGAGATTAATTATTCAGCCCAGACCAGAATTCGGGGAATAAAAGAATTAAATGTGGGAATGTGGGTAGAGATAATTGGCGAGAAATCAAGTGGAACAGTCTTTAGGGCTGATTTTATCCAACCTTTTCCCTTTGAGCGAAAAATAAATAGAGAAAATAAATAAAAACTAAAAAATAGCGGTTGCATTTTTTTAAAAACTCATATAAATTAACTAAAGAGGTCAATTTTAAGTGAGTTATAATAATAAATTAAAAAAATGATAAAAAAAATATTCACATTTAGTTTGCTGTTCTTATTTTTAATTATCAACCCCTTACTTTTGGGCGGATGTAGCAAAAAATATGTTTTTAAAAAAGATGTTTCAACTAATAATAACGATTTAACTAAGGAAGTAAATAATCCGCTAGATACGGAAGATGTGCCGGAACCAGCCTTGGAGATAAGTAATCCATGCGAAGGTAAATTTGATGGTGAAGGCTGCGAATTATCCTTTAAGGTTGAAGAAAATGGGGAAATTAAAAATAAAAAAGTTCCCGGTATTTGTAGGAAAATTAAAGATAGCGAAAGTATCGTTTGTAAATCTCCCAATAGTGCAAAGAAAGTTGCTCCGGCGGCAGAAAATTTAGACAAAAACATCCCGGTGCCTGTCAGCGGTGAATTGCCAAAATAATTTAAAAATAATAACAGCTTGCCAAAATTAATAGGTGAGCTGTTTTTTTAAACTGCAAACTTTTTTAAAGAGCTGCGTACTATTTGATGAGCAGTGGATATTATTTTTAAAAGTTTAGCTGTCGACAAACAATTTTTGAAAATAATATTTTTTAAATAAATAATAAATAATAAGATAATTAAAATGACAAAAAGAAATATTTTGGCTAGTTTGGTGGCTGTTTTTGTTTTTTCCTCAGGATTAGTTTTGGCTGGATGTGCAAATAAATCAGCAGTTAAAAATGAAGAAAAAAATCAAAATCAAGTTGAGGAACAGGTGCAGCTAAGCGAGAAAAAAGATGAAAACGAAAAACCCTCAACGGGTGAAGGAAAAATGAATGGCGGACCTTCAGCGGAAATGACCGCTGCTTGCAGTGGTAAAGCAGAAGGCGATAGCTGTGAAGTTATTTTGCCAAGTCGAGATGGTGATAATCAGGAGACAAAAACTATACTAGGTAGCTGCAAAAAAAGAGGAGAGAGTGAAGCTTTAGCTTGCACCCCTAATAATTTACCTGAGGGTGGGGCAAAAAGAGGGATGTCTCCAGCAGCAGAATAAGTTAGATGAATCATGGTCACAGATGTCTCGATATTTCTTCTGCAAACATTTAATTGGACCTACGTATAATTGTTATGCAAGTTAATAAAAAAATAATACTAGTATTTTAAAAAAATTAACTGCTTAATAAGTAAGTTTAAAAAATTATGCAAAAGAACAAAAAAATAATTATTCCAATCGTGGCTTTATCAGTCTTATTGGGCAGTGGGGTGTGGGGTATAAACAACATTTATGCCAATGAGGATAATCCCCAAAATTCAATAATTGAAAAGATAGCCCAAAAATTTAATCTCAACAAAGATGAAGTGCAAAAAGTTTTTGATGAAGAGCGTGGAGAAAGAGAAAAGAAAATGGAGGAGAATTTCAATGCCAGATTAGATGAGGCAATTAGTAAGGGAAACCTAACAGAGGCGAAAAAAGCCTTAATCTTGGAAAAAAGAGCGCAGTTGCAAAGTGAATTCCAATCCAATCGTGAGGCTAATAAAAATTTGAGTCACGAAGATAGGGAAGCTAAATTTAAGGCTAATCGGGAGGCATTGGAAAAATGGGCAACGGATAATGGAATTGATATAAAATATTTGATGGGCATGGGCGGCCCAGGAAGAGGTGGGCATGGCGGACCTAAACAAGTAGATTAGATTTAAACAGAATTAAAATTCCCAATAACAAAACTTAGCCACCATAAAAATCCCTGAAAATGGGATTTTTATGGTTTTGCTGACAAGAAAGAGGAATAAACGCAAACTTTTTTAGTCAGAGGCGTATTATTTAAGGTGGTGATAAATGTAAAAATATTTAGTTACTGAGCTGGTAGCGAGTAGGGTTCTTTATTTCCCCAAAAAGTTTCTTTTTCTCCGGCTTTTCGTTTCACACAGCAGCTACGAAAAAGAATCCTTTTTTGGAAAATAAATCCAATGTCGCAGCATTAAAATAGATTTTACTCAATATCATTTAACTAATATTTTAATTTGATAAAAATGAAGAAGAAAAAAATATACATAGGGTTGTTGGCGGCAGTAATCATAGCTGGTGGGGTTTTTTATTGGTATAAAAAAAATAATTCAACAGAGGCTAATGTGCGCTATATAACAGAAGAAGTTAAGAAAGGAACTTTATCCTCAACGATTGTGGCCAGCGGCAGTGTGGTGGCTGATTCTCAAGAGACAGTGGACCCGACAATTAGTGGAACTATTGCTGATTTGGCAGTGAAGGTGGGAGATAGTGTTAAAAAAGGGGATTTTCTTTTTAATGTTATCAATAATGATTTAGATGCTAGCGTTGCTCAATCAAGTGCGGCTTATCAGCAAGCAGTAAATGCTTTAGAATCTGCTAAAAATAGTCGTATTTCTGCCGAGGCTGAGTATCGCGTGGCTGATAATAAAGATGACGATGATGACGATGCTTATAGTAAAAGACAATTAGAAGTTTTAAAAAATAAAATTGATTTAGCGGATGGTTCAATTGTTCAAGCCCAAAAAGCTTTATCAGCATCGGCAATTTCCTATAGAAATATCGTGGCGGATGCCGGGAAAAGAAAAGTTGTTTCACCAATTGATGGCACCATTATTGAAGTATCGATTAAAAATGGAGATGAGTTAGGCTCTTCGGCTAATAATTCTAGCGAGTCCGCAATTATTGTGGGCGATCTAAGCACCCTTAAAGCAGAGGTGCCAGTTAATGAAGTGGATATTTCTAAAGTGGCTGTTGGTCAAAAAGTGTCGATAACTTTGGATGCTTTGGCTGATAAAAGTTTTGGCGGAACAGTAGAAAAAATTGATGCAATCGGCACCGCTACTTCAGGCGTAGTAAATTATGGAGTAACCGTAAAATTTGATGAGTTAGACAGTCGTATCAAGCCAACGATGAGTGTTTCAGCAATTATTCTAGTGAATGAAAAAGAAAATGTTTTAACTGTTTCCAGCAGTGCAATCAAAAGTGGTCAGCGGGGTGATTATGTAGAAATCTTGGAAAATAATTTACCTAAAAAAGTAAATGTGACAATCGGTGATACTAATGATACGAGCACGGAGATAACTAAAGGTATTTCTGAGGGCGATAAAGTTATTACCCAAACTATTACAAGTAGCACTAGTGAAAAAACCACGACAAAAAGCAGCGCTACAACAGGCACAGGTATGTCGAGCATGCGAATGATGAGTGGTAGCGCACCCAGTGGTCCACCAGCAGGCAAATAAAATAATAAATTTAAAAAATTGGTTATGATTGAATGTGAAAATATAAAAAAAAGCTATATTAATGGTGATGTGGAAACACAGGCCCTTAAGGGAATTAGTTTTAAAATAGATAAGGGAGAATTTGTTTCAATAATTGGCCCTAGTGGTAGTGGTAAATCCACCTTGATGCACATTATTGGTGCGCTGGATTCGCCAACGAGTGGAAAATATTTTCTAGATGGGGCAGAAGTTTCTACTTTAAATGATGATGAACTTTCTGATTTACGTAGAAAAAAAATTGGCTTTGTCTTTCAATCTTTTAATCTTTTACCGAGAACGACCGTAATGAGAAATGTGATGATGCCACTAATTTATTCGGGTATCTCCAAAGCCAAGCGAGAGGAAAAAGCTAGGGAGTGTTTGCGCTATGCGGGGATGGAGGAGGATAAATTTTTTAATCTTTCCAATCAACTTTCCGGTGGACAGATGCAAAGAGTCGCTATTGCCAGGGCTTTAATTAATGATCCCGCGATAATTTTAGCTGATGAACCAACGGGAAATTTGGATACGAAAACGAGTCATCTGGTAATGGGAGCTCTAAAGGAATTAAACGATAAGGGTCATACGGTTATTTTAATTACCCACGAAATGGAAGTCGCGCAATATGCCAAAAGAATTATTACTGTAAGAGATGGGGAGATTGAGTCAGATGCTTTAAGTAAGTTGTAAATGTTAGAAATGTTTTAAATGTTGTAATTGTGAGAGGTATTGGAAATGAGATGGGAAAATTTGGAATTAGGATTTTATTGGGTATTTGTAATTTGGAATTAATTTTATATTATGTTAAAAGATTTAATACAAGAAGTAATGTGGTCGCTGATGGGCAATAAAGTGCGCTCGGGTTTAACTATTTTAGGTATTGTGATTGGGATTGCTTCAGTTATTACAATGGTGGGTATTGGACAAGGTTCCAAAAAATCTATCGAGACGCAGATTGAATCCATTGGTTCAAATTTAATAATGATTATGCCAGGCTCACAAAGTGTCGGGGGTGTCAGACAGAGCTCTGGTAGCGCCCAAACCTTAACCGAGGAAGATGTGACGGTGATTAATAAAAAAGTCTCTAATCTCAAAGCAGTGGCGCCCAGTGTAACGGAAAATTATCAAATTACTGCCAAAGCTAATAATAGTAATACTCAGGTGATTGGTACGACGCCAGAATATGTTTTGGTAAAAAATGTGGCTTTGGAAGCGGGTTCTTTTTTTAGTGAAAATCAAGGAAAAAGCGCTGCCAAGGTAGCAGTTATCGGTCCAGATACCCGAGATGATCTTTTTGGCGAAGGAGTCAACCCAGTTGGTCAAACAATTCGAATTAATAAAGTAATTTTTCAAGTAATCGGCGTAACGGTGGCTAAAGGGGGTAGTGGTTTTAATAATCAAGATGACGTCGTGTATGTGCCAATGAAGACATCGCAGAGTTATTTGGCTGGGAATGATTATATTAGTAATATAAATATTACCGTAGCGAGTCAGGAGGCGATGACGCAAGCAGAAGAGGATATTCAGACAGCATTATTAGAAAGTCACAAAATTGCTGACATTGAAGATGCTGATTTTAGAATTATGAATCAAAATGATATTATTTCCACCGCTTCTAGTGTTACAAGTACCTTCACTTTGCTACTCTCTTCAATTGCTGGAATTTCTTTACTAGTGGGTGGGATTGGAATTATGAATATGATGTTAACTACGGTGACAGAAAGAACTCGAGAAATTGGTTTGCGTAAAGCGGTAGGGGTAAGAAAGTTTTATATTAATCTGCAATTTTTAGCAGAAGCGGTAACATTAACTTTTATCGGTGGTGTAATGGGGGTAATTTTGGGTCTTTTAGCCTCGTATTTGATTACTGCTTTTTCTACTGTATCTTCAAGTATTTCACTTTCCTCAATCCTCTTGGCTTTTGGAGTATCGGCGGCGGTAGGGATAATTTTTGGTTTTTATCCAGCTAGAAGAGCAGCGAAATTGAGTCCGATAGAAGCGTTGCGTTATGAATAGAGAAAAAAATGATAAATAAAAAATTACCGGTTAAGGTAATTTTTTATTTTCCCCACTTTTTCTTTAAAGAAGACAGTGATAAATTCAAGAAATAAAACAAGCAAAGTTAACCAGAAAAGTCCCAGGGCAAAACCAGCGATTACATCAGTAAACCAATGCACACCCAGGTAGAGGCGACTTAGCCCAATGGATAGGATTAATAAAGCAGTTAAAGTAATAAAAAAATATTTGGTAATTTTAAGCGGTAGATGATTTTTGATGTAGTAGGCCAAGAGGGAGAAAAAAATAATCGACATAGTAGCGTGTCCGCTGGGTAAACTATAACCATAGGCATCCACGAGTTGATCGAGGGGACGTTCGCGAGCAATTATATTTTTAAAAATTATTTCAATTATTTTTCCACCAAGCATACTGCTAACCAACAACAAACTGTAACGCCATTTTTTCTTAATAATAAAAAATATCAGTAAACAAACGGAAGCCGTCGAAAGCAGGAGAGTTCCTCCTAGATTAGTAATGAAAATCATGAAATTTGTCAGCCAGGGGTTTCGCAGGGTCGCTATTTGCGTATTGATCCAGTAGTCGACATTGATTAAAAATTCTTGACTAGTAAAATTTTCAATCATCTTGAAGAATAAATAGAGAGATAAAAGATTGATAAATAAAATATACAAATGACGACGATGAAAGATGTGGCGTTTTTTATTTATTTTCTTGTAAGCATAAACAATGAATATTCCCAGAATTATAGCAATTACCACAAATTCTCCAAAATAATTAGTAATAGCTTTGTAGTTATTGCCAAAAATATAGCCCAAGCCCGCAAAAGAAATAGCCCAAGCTATCCCGCCTAAAATGTCATAAAATAAAAATTTCCCCAGAGTTGTCCCCACCGAGCCAGCGGCAAAAGGGGTGATTGCTCGAGTGACGGAGTTGAATCTACCGATAATAATCGTCTTGCCAGTGTGGGCATGGATGAGTTCTCGGGTTTTATCAAAGTTATCTTTTTTAAGGAAAAAATATTTACCATACTTGATAATAAAATTTTCTCCATATTTCTTGCCTAAAAAATAACCAATTAGATCTCCCGCCACTGCTCCAAAAAATAAGAAGATCAGCACCCAACCAATGTCTAGAGAGCCTACTTTGGCTAGTAAGCCAGCGGTCACAGCGACAACCTGTCCAGGAACTAAAAATCCAAACATCGGCACTGACTCCAAAAGGGCAATCAGCATAATAAAAAAATAAATACCAATGGCAAAATTTACAGATTGAGTGGTGAGAATATCGATAATATTCATAAAGATTGAGTTAGTTTAACAACTGTAAGTTTAGCACGAAAACATCAAAATATGAAAACATAAAGTATGGAAACATTAAAGCAGAAAAACATGAAAACAAATGAAAATAAAAAAAACCTCACCCAAATAAAGCGAGGTTTTTGTTATTGCTTAGTTAAAGTAAGATGTTAATTTTTTTGCAATATAATATTTTAGGCAATTAGATATATTTACTACAATTAGTTTATTTTTAAATAGGGTCTACTTTTTTGTAATCTGCTGGAAAACTAAGAAAGGATTCAATGTTGCTTTCTTCTTCGTATGTAAAATTAGTCGTTATCCAATTTGAATTCTCTGCTGATTTAATTGATATTGAGGTGATGAGTCCCGTCTCGGAGTTAAGGATGAGTCTCACATCTACTAAGTAGGAGGCTCCAGGCGCATACGATATAAAATTTCTTCCAGATGTTTCGTATTCAAGAAGGTTTTCATCGTCAGATTTTTTAGTGGCTGGTGACCAGGGTGTTGCGCTAGGCGTTTCCCCTTGCATTATGGGGTCCAAAATAGACGCAATTTTATACATTGAGAGCAAATAAGCTGATTTTTTGTCATCGATACCCAGTTCGGTGAATGTTTTCTTTTCGTTATCTATAGAATAAAATTTATTATTTTTTATAATAGATGATTTTTGGGTATTATACTTTCCCTCATTATCTACCCTTATAATAGCTCCTTTTTTATAATAAAATGTATTACCTTCATTATTATTGGCAGTGATGGTTCTGACTTTATAATCTTTGGCGGAGAAATTTTTGTAAAAATATTCTATCGGATTTTTTATGTCAGTGCTTTTTGGTAATGTTTGAATATCGGAATTATCAGTAACCTTTAATTTATCTCTGCTTATTTCAAAATATAGTCCGATTGTTAGTAGGACGATTATGACTAAAATTAGAGATAATATTATTTTATTTTTGCTGTTCATTTTTTAATTTTAGTGTTTTATTTTTTTATTATACATCTAAAAAAGAGAAATGACTATAATCTTGGAAGTGTTTTTATTTGAAGTTGGGGAATTTGAGAAAAAGTTGGAATTTATATTTATAATTTAAATAGTAAGTAACCTTTTGGCTTTAATTATTTCTTTCAAATAAGTGTAGAATAAAATATTGATCTGATTCAAACCTCGCAATTCGTGAGGCATGGTCTGAATCCAAATGCATGAGTCGCAGTCTTTAAGATCGTTTTTTTTGTATAATAAAAGCGCCTCGTTGATCAATAGATCAACGAGGCATCCTGCAATTAGCTTCAGTGCAACATGACGAAGAATATTTTGCCGCTTCGGAAATATCCCCTTGTGAGACATGAAAAAAGATGCCGGTCTCCAGTCTTGGTGTGGATCAGTCCGCATTTTTTACAAATGCTGTATATCTTAAAATCGTAATGAAATTCCCAAGTGGTGTCGACGCTTCCCGTACAGGTATCATCTTGGCAGGGAAAAGCTTTTGGGTCAATATTTTCACCAGATCCTTTGATGATATTATTGTTGAATAAACCCACTTCATATTCAACGTGGTTATTCCTGGAGTAACCCTTGCAGCAATTTGCAAAGGATATCACCCTGCCAAAATCATTATGGAGTAGTCCGCATTTTTCACATGGATGGCAAGTTTTTCCCCAATGAATAAGTTCTTTTTTAAAATCAACCGATCCGCCACAATTACAACCGCATTGGATGCCTGCAGCCTTGGCATCTTCCAATTTTTTTTTAAAGCTATTGATACTAGCTTGAGCTATATCTTGGCTCGACATAATTTTCCTCCCACGGATTGATGATTAGCAAACGTGATACGTTGATTGTATTTTGTAATGATGAACTGTAGTCATAATATTACTAATGCTAGGGAAAAGTCAATATATTAGGGTAATTTCTACAGACATATGGCGGATTTTCAGATCATCTAATTTTTGAGATAAACTATAGTGGAGAATTTTTGTGAGGCATGGTCTGAAAACCAAATGCATGAGTTGCGGTCTTTATGATCGTTTTTTTTGTATAAAAAACACCACCCATGCTAAATTATCAGCAGAGTGGTGTTTGAGCGAGATTGCTCAGGGTGATACATTTTACAGATAGTTTATTTCTTATACTTCTTGATTTCCTCATAGGCAATTTCAAACTGATGGTCATTTAAATAGCCATGAGATTTTTCTTCGAATTTTCTCCCGATTTTTATTATATCTGAAAAACCAAATACCATCGTTCCCAGATCAACCGCTACTTCATTGTCATTTAATGGATGGCGCGTGGCATCTAGGACTATATGGGTTAATTCGTGAGCTATGCCGTAGACGAAAGATTCAAATGGGCCGTTAGCGAACCATTTGAATATAAAAATAAGAATTTTGAAGTTATCGAAATAGGATGTGCCATAGAGGGGTAAATGAGATGATCTAATAACGAATGCCGCGGAGTTTTCAAGATATATATCTTGTGGCTGCAAAAGACTGCCAGGATAAGGATTGTTCTCGTTAATGAGCTTAGCCATCTTTTCATTGTCCGGTTTTGAATTTAAATAGCCTATTTTGAGAGTTAGGTTTAGATTTAGAAAAGATTTTATTTCTCCAATACAGGCTGAGGGTTGGCAATTTTTGTGCAACATTCTTAATTTTTCCAGAGTTTCCGATGAGATATTCTCCCTTATTCCAAAAGAGGTTACAAGGCTCTTGATATAATTTCGGATCTCCTCATCAGTAGTGGTCAAAATCATTCCCATTTTGTGAGTCCTCTTAGTTAATATGGAGTAGTTTGGAAATAAACTAATTGTTAAGTAACGACTTATTATTTAAGCATATTATTGTATAAATGTCAATAGTTAGAGGTAATGTCCAAAGATATGTGGTGAATGGTTGAGGTTTCATATAAAAAAGAGGATTCTTGCGAATCCTCTGGGTTTTTTCGAATAGGGATCTATCCCTGAAGCACTTCTTGCATGGAGAAACATTGTCCCGCAGAGCCTTCCTTAATTTCTTTTGCCAAAAAAGCTAGCGCCAGAATAGTCCCATCGACATAGGTATTGCGACCATTGACGTTGTGTTCAAATCCGAGTTGGACACTTCCGTCTGGAGAGAGTAGGGAATATTGGTGCCAGCCGTGGCCTTTGATATTTTCTGGTGGGATTCCCATGAGCCTTTGCTCGACAGTGTCTCTGACAGAGCGAATATTTGTATCGGAATATTTAACCCCCATGGAGTTAAATATTTTACCAATAGCAATGGCTGTACCGCTAACGTCAGCTTTTTTCTTTTGATGACTTTCGACAATCCGAAGTCTCCAGTTTTGAAGAGAGTGCGGATATAAGTCGGCAGCATAACTAAGCATATTCATCAGTATGACAATCGGAACCGACATGTTGGGGGCGATAACCGCTGATATTTCCGAATTTTCAACCATTGTCGAAAGAGCTTCGCGGTCTCCACCGGTTGTGCCCATAACAAAAGGAATTTTATGCTCGCAGTACAGCCGCGCATTTTCCATAATGCCAGCTGGCTGAGTGAAATCTATGGCGATTAGATTATCCTCGTGCTCTGCGGAAATGCTGGATAATATTTTTTCATGATAGGGCGGCTTGTGTAGAATCGTAGACAAGCGGAAAGTTTCCCTGGTGGAATCTGGTCCAGTTAGGGAATGATCAAGGAGACAGTAGCTGGGATTTTCCAAGAGTCTCATGAAAATAAGACTAGCCATATTGCCAGGCAGCCCATTGACCATGATGTGAAATTTACCTTTTTTCATTTTTCGCACCTCCAACATTTTGGGTTAGTAAGACTTTGCCAGTAAAGAAACTAATAATGAGAAGAACAATTTAAAACTTAGCTAAAGCATAGGGGATAATGGGCGTATTTGTCAATTTTTTATCTTTTAGACTTTTGAGAATATAGACAAAGAAAATAATAGCTTTGTTTTTTAATTTTACAATGTTCGCATTGTTTGACATAATATAATAAATAAAGTAACTAATAAAAATAAAAAATGAAAAATAAAAAAATAATCATATTTGTATCTTTGGTGGTATTTTTAACCGTCGTCTTTTTTTTATTTGTAATAAGAGCTAAGCAGCAAAATAAAAATGAAATAGTGTCGGAAAACTATGTAAAGCAAGCACCTGCCAAAAAGTCCGCAGAGGATATTTCAAAACATGAAAACTTGGAGAAAATTAAAAATGACGATTTTGAGTCCAGTGTTGATAATGGTAGTGGAGCATTGCGGTGTGTTTGGGGAAAGGATGAGAAATCTATACCTTATTACATTGTTTATTTTGATGGGGCTACTCGCATGCGAAGCGAAAGCAGAATTCCTCTAGACCCATCTGTTCCAGAAAAAGGAAGGGCATATGAAATTATTGATAAGGGCTTGCAATATGAATGGGATTTCACTTCTTCTAGCGGCAGAAAAACGATCATTCCCCTGGAAGAGGGTTATACATATGAGGAAAGTTTTGCCAGCATAATGGACAGGGTGGTTGGCGGCAATGATTATACATGTCAGCCATGGAAAATAGATGAAAGCTTTTTTTTACCACCTGTTAATATAAAATTTATCAATATAGAAGAAGAATCCAGAAAAACAACCCCCTTAAAATGTGAATGGAATAATGCAGATAATGAATACGAGGTATACTTTAATAGTGATGGAAAAAAATACTATAAGATTAAAATGAAAGATAGCGGAGAAATTGAATATCGAATGTATGATAATAAATGGTCGTATCGATGGACGTCAAGCGTAAAAGAGGGGACAAGGGCTGTACATATTTCTGAGGATATCGCATCAGAATCAGCAGATGCAAGAGAGGAAGCCATAAAAGCCAGTAAATATTCTTGTCAGGAATGGGTGGTAGATGAAAGTCTATTTATAGCTCCTTCAGAGATAAAATTTATTGAAAAGGATAATAGGTAGGATTAATTTTAATCTTTATAAATAAAGACAGGGAATTCCATATCTTTAAAAATTTTTTGAAGTTAATAATTTTGTATGCAAAGTTGGGGATGAAAGAGATTAAATATCCCGCATGTCCCGATAGCAATCGGGATGCCTTAAGGGATGATTTTGTATGCAAAGTTGCGCGTGTGGGACGAAGTTGGAACTTATTTGATGGGTATTTGTTGATTTTGATATATTTTTCATTGTCTATTCCTAGTTACAATAATAGATTGATTCATAGTTAAGATAGTGATATATTGAATATACAGTGTATTAAAAATCGATTATGTTTTTAACTAAAAACATTTTTCTAATAAATTATGAAATTAAAAAATAATCAGCAAAAAAATAAAATTATTGTTAATACTTTATTCAGTAAGCCCAAGAAGAAAAGAAATTCCGTATTTACTTTCATTGATTTGTTTGCTGGTATAGGCGGAACAAGAATGGGATTTGAGAGTGTTGGAGGTGAATGTGTTTTTACTTCAGAGTGGGATAATTTTTGTCAAAAAACGTATCAAGCTAATTTTGAGGAAATTCCATACGGAGATATAACAAAAATTAAGGAGAGCGAAATACCAAATTTTGATATTTTAGTTGCAGGATTTCCTTGCCAACCGTTTAGTTCAATAGGAAAAAGACAGGGATTTTTACATGCCACACAGGGGACTTTGTTTTATGATGTTCTAAGGATTATAAAGCATAAAAAGAATAAAGCTTTTTTACTGGAAAATGTACAGGGATTAGTTACTCATGATAATGGTGATACATTTAAGACAATTTTGAAATCATTAGATGAAATTGGATATGAAGTTTTTTATCAAATATTAAATGCGTCAAATTATGGTGTTCCGCAACAAAGAAAAAGAATTTATATTGTTGGTTTTAGGAGAGATTTATTTTCGAAAAAAGAAATAGAATTTAATTTTCCAGCTGCTAAAAATAAAAAAGCTTATATAAATGATTATCTTGAAAAAAATGCTAAGGGATATTCAATATCAACACATTTACAAAAAAATTATCTTTTTAAGAAAAATGATGGTAGGCCAATAATTGTAGATAAAAATTCTAAAACACAAGTAAAGACGCTAGTTTCAAGTTATCATAAAATACAAAGATTGACAGGTACTTTTGTTAAAGATGGTGAAACAGGTATTAGGCTTTTAACAGAAAGTGAGTGTAAATCGATAATGGGATTTCCACAAGATTTTATAATTCCAGTATCAAGAACGCAAATGTACAGACAAATGGGAAATTCTGTAGTTGTCCCGGTAATTAAAGCTATAGCGGGTGAAATTGTTAAAACACTCAAAAAAGCAGATTTAATAAATTAAAAATAGATATGAAAAAAGATAAAGAGAAAGAGAAAATAAACCAAGCCGGCTTGTTGATGGAGTACTTTCAAAATAACCCAAACAAGGATGTCGCGCACCCGGAAATTGTTGATTGGGCGACTGGAGAATTTTTAAAAAGAACTGGACGTATTTTTAGGGATCCTGATAGGGGTATCCGAAAATTACACCAAGCAGGTTATCTTGTAAAAATTAGAAAAGGAGTGTATAGATATGATCCATTGATGATTCAAAAGAGAGAACTTGAAGATTTTACGTCATCAATTAAACAAGCAATTTTTGAAAGAGATGGTTTTAAATGCGTAATGTGTGGTAAGGGAAGGGAAAATGGAATTGAAATACACGCCGATCATATAAAGCCGAAGGACCTTGGTGGAAAAGCTATCTTAGAAAATGGTCAAACACTGTGTGGAGCTCATAACTTTTTGAAGAAAAATCTTAAACAGACGGAAACTGGAAAGAAGATGTTTATTAGACTTTACGAGTTATCTAAAAAAGCCAAAGATAAACCTCTTATTAAATTTTGTACAGAAATATTAGAGGTATTTGAAAGAAATGGAATAAATGGACATATTGAATGGATAAAATAAATTTTTTAGAATTATTTTTTAAACTGATTTAGCCAATCAGTTTTTTTTATTTGGGTTGATTTTTGTCAAAAAATAAGGCAGAATAAGAATACAATTTGATTAACCTAAACTTCGCTTTTGCGGAGCATGGTTATAAAGCCTGCGTAACATAAACGGTCTCATGATCGGTACTTGTTACGCAGGTAGATACTCGAAAGAGTGTTTGATAATTCGAAAGAGTTATCGCCGTCGTGGGACCTTTTGCGTTTTAAAAAACTTGAAAGTTCCTCATAATAATTATTTTAAAAATATGGAATTTGCAATTTATGCCTTTATTGCACTTGTGGTGCTTAAGTTTATTGACTATACAATAAATAGTCCCAAAAATAAAAACTCTAGAAATATCTCTAATCCATTATCTCAAAAAACAGATTTAACGAAAGAAACCCTACCATTTTATAAAAAAACTTATCTTCTAACTAACACGGAAAAAATTTTTTATTTTGTTTTATCTGAAATTTTAGGGAATGATTATTTAATATTTTCCAAAGTTAGAATTGCAGATTTAGTATATTTACCCAAAGGAATAAACAATAGCGATTTTTACCATTATCAAAACAAAGTACAATCTAAGCATGTCGATTTTATTATTTGTGATAAGGAAAATATTAAACCTTTGCTAGTAATTGAATTAGATGATTCTTCTCACTTAAGACAAGATAGGATTGATAGAGATTTACTAGTAGATAAAATATTCAGAAACGCTAAATTGCCGATAGCTCACGTTAGAGTTTCCGATGAGTATAATAAGGATAAATTACTGGAATTACTGAAAATCAAGCTAATCTTTTAAAACGAGCACTACTGTGCTACAATTGAATTGAAAAAGTATTTATTTTTTATGATGCTATGGATATAAAAAAATCTTGTGAAAAAGCCGAGGAATTAGTGAGGATTTATAATCCTGATGGAATTTCTCCGTTCCCTTTCGAAAAAATTGTAGAAAAAGAAGATAAATTGGCTAATATTTATTATTCGGATTCATTGCCAGATGAAATATCTGGAGCCATTATTTATAACTTGAAATTGGATAGTTATTCAATTCATATAAATAAAAATAAAAACTCAAATAGAAAACATTTCACAACCGCACATGAGATAGGTCATTTCTTTTTACACAAAGATATTATAAAAAGAGAAGAAGCCATAATTGATGATGGAGATAGCCCTGGCGATAGTCACGTGTTGTATATGTACAGTTCGGATAACGGTTCATCTACGGATACAGAAAAAGAAGCAAATCATTTTGCTTCGGCTTTAATTATGCCATCAGAATTAGTTACTGAAGCATGGGAGGCCATCGGAAATGTTGAAGAATGTGCAAAAATATTTAATGTTTCGATTTCTGCTATGAGTATAAGATTGGAGATATTAAAATTAATTAATGAGTAGCTAAAAATATGGCAAAGATTGTGAATAATGGAAAATCAATCGAGAAATCTAGTGATGCTACTTGGATTAATAGTAAGGGGGAAATTAGCTATGCTGAATATAAGAAAAATATTTTAGAAAAGATAAAAGAAAGTGAAAACAACATTGAAAACATTAAAAACATAAGATCAACTCTATTTTATCCACAATTTCCAATAAAGAATACTAACATATCAAAAGAGATAGTAAGGATAAAGAAGAAAAAAGAGGAGATTGAAAATGATGATTTGGAACAAAATATTAAGCTTAAGCGGAGAACTCTCTATAATTTATTTATTTTTTTGGGAATTGAAACATTTTTGATATTCTTGTTTTCCCTATTTCAAGCAACTAAGTGGCTTGGTTTTCATTTAGAAGAGTGGAGTTTTAAACTTTTAGTAACAGCAACTATTTCACAAATTACCTACATGATTCAAGTTGCAGTTAAACATCTTTTTCCAAATCAAAACCAAAGTAAATAATTTGTTGACTTTTATTTTAAATAGCGTTAAATTAAACTGATTTAATTAATCGGTTTTTTGTTTATGTCAAAAAAATTTACATTTGGAGAAAGAATAAAACAAGATATATTATTACTTACCGTAAGTGACGATTTTATGTTAGATGTTGAGAAAATGAACAAAAAATATAATCTTCCTGTTCAAGCCAAAGATAGGGACAGCGAAGGAGTTGCTTTAATTAGTAATGATAAAAATTTTAATAAAGACTTTGATAAATTAAGGAAAAAATATAATATTCCAGAAAGTCACACTATGGCTTTGGGTATTTTTCTGGAAACAAAAGATATAAATTTTAATGATGATTCATTTTATAATCTTATTCATTTAAATCCTTGGACAAAATTACAAGAAAAAGAAAATTGTGTAATGTTGAAAATATATCCTGATACCACCAGAAAAGATATACAAAATAATTGGCATCGCATAAAAATAGCTAGAGACAAATTATTAAATAGAGATATTATTAAGAAGGTAAGAATTGAAAATTTAGAAAGAGATATTGAGATTTTGAATTTAAAAAGAAGTGGAAAAAGTGCAAAAGAAATAGCGTTTTTAATCAATAAAGATAAAAGATTTAAAAAGATAACATTGGGCTATGTAGATATTCCAAAAATAATCCAACGTTTAAAAAATATGGCAAAAAGAAATATGGCACGCAAGAAATCCTAGCACGCCTTATATTTAAAAATCAAAAAGAGTTAAATTAACCGCATTAGAAATAAAGCGGTTTTTTTATGTCTTATAAATTCAGCCAAAAACTTAGAAAAAGAATTATTGAGTATTTTGAAAAATACCACTGTTTAACTATTTCTAATGATGAAGCAGATGAATATCTGGATTCTTTGGCTGAATTATTTATCATTTTTAATTCTATAGAGGAGTGATTTATTTTGCCGACAGGCAAAATAAGAACTCCTCTATTGTTTTACTTGATTATATGAACACTTAATCAGAAAAATATGTTTACTAATTCAAAAACAATTATTACTGGAAACTTTATAGAAATTTTCAAATATGAAAAAGAACTTTGGTATGGAAATTTGCCCCAAAGTATTACGAGAAGTAATGGCAGGAAAAGAAAAAACGGAAAAAGAACCAAGCAATCACTACAAAGAGCTAAAGGAGAGCTAAAGAGATTGATTAACGCTAATGCTTGGAACTGGTTTGATAAAAATGGAAAAGTATTTATTCCAATATTTCTTACCTTAACTTTTGCCGAAAATATAACCGATATAGAAAAAGCCAATTATGAATTTACAAAATTTATTCAAAAATTTAATTATAAAATAAAATATAAAAAAAGTTATTTAAAATATACGACAGTTATTGAATTTCAAAAGCGAGGAGCTATTCACTATCATCTTGTTCTTTATAATTTGCCCTTTATCGCAGATTTAAAAAATAAACTAGAAAAGTTATGGGACAATGGATTTATTTTCTATAGTAAGATAGACAAAATAAAAAATGTTGGTGTGTATATGTCAAAATATATGTCTAAGAATTTGGCAAATAAAAAGCTTTATGGACAAAAATGTTATTTTTCTAGTCGAGGATTAAAAAAGCCAAAAGTCAGAAATGATAATGAGTCAGCCGATTTTTTATTGCGTTTTTTATCCGAAGGTGTGGACTGCTATCAAAAAGAATATGTTAGTGATTATGCAGGAAAAACAATTTATCGCAATTTTGATTTAACTAATCAAAAAGATTTAAAAAAATCAGTGCTTGCTTTTATTAAATAATTTTAGTATTTTATGAAATATGAAATATATACTTTACGCACGAAAATCAACTGAGCAAGAAGAGCGACAAGCGATGTCTATCGAATCGCAAAAAAATGAGCTTTCTCGTGTAGCAGAAAGACTGGGTTTTAAAATTGATAAAATCTATGAAGAGCGAATGTCTGCTAAGAAAACTGGTAGACCCGTTTTTAATGAGATGATGGAATTTATTAGTAAACAAAAAGATTGCATTGTGTTGGCTTGGAAGCCAGACCGTCTTTCTCGAAATGTATTTGATGCGGGTCGAGTTATAGAATCATTGGAAAAAGGAAATATTAAAGAAATTCGCACTATCGATAAAGTAATTATGAATAATCCAATGGATATGTTTATGCTTTTAATTGATTTTGGCGTAGGAAAAAAATATTCTGATGATTTAAGCGTAAATGTAAAGCGTGGTAATCGTGCTAAGTTAGAGAAAGGTGGATGGCCTGGTCCCGCACCGTTAGGATACATAAACAACAAAGCAGACAAAACAATTTCTTTAGATAAAAAAATGACCCCGTTTATTCTTCGAGGGTTTGAATTGTATGCGACTGGAAGTTATAGCATAAAAGATGTTGCTAATATTTTATTTGAAGATGGTTTTCGCACTCGTTCAGGTAAAAAAGTTCACAAAAGCAAAATTCATACGATGTTATCTAATCCTTTTTATTCGGGCATTATGTTTAGAAACGGAAAATATTATTTGGGGAGCCACGAACAGGTGATTTCCAAACAGGCTTTCGATAATGCTCAAGATGTTCTACTTGGTAAAAACCATAGTAAAAAGCAGAAACATTTCTTTTCCTTAAGAGGTTTTTTCCGTTGTAAGTCCTGCGGATGTTCTTTGACCGCTACAACTAAGAAGGGGCACCATTATTATTATTGCACGAACGGGAAGGGACATTGTGAGGAACACAAAAGCTATATGCGTTCTGAATACTTAGAAGGAATCGTGGCGACTGCTTTTGATGATTTGAAATTTAACAGAGAATTGATTGAAATAATGTACGAGGCAAGTAAGGAAAAATT
>JBAQFQ010000021.1:0-14031 GCA_049287345.1 Candidatus Moraniibacteriota bacterium | reverse complement strand
ACAGTTCACAGACAAATAAATACCGTGAACTGCTAACTGTGAACCAAGAACTATTATTTACTCGAGTGCTGCGCGCCCAGCTGAAATTTCTGCAATTTCCTGAGTAATCTTCATCTGTCTAATCTTGTTATACGCTAAATTTAAACCTTTACTCATATCATTAGCCGCATCCGTCGCACTACGCATCGCCATCATTCGAGCTGATTCTTTGGAAGCATTTGATTCTAAAATTGCGTGATACAATTGCATTTCAATTAATCGAGGAAAAATATGAGTCAAAACTTCATCCGGAGTTGGCTCCACTTTGTATTCTGATTTTGGCTTTTCTAAACCAAATTCCTTAGCCAAATTATCCATTTCAGCAATTTGCTTTTCTAAATCTATTTTAGAAATTGGCAACAATTGTCTTACCTTGGGTTGCTGAGTAATTACAGAAACATAATCAGTATAAGCAATTACCACTTTGTCATATTTTTTATTTAAATATTCATCTATCACAATTTTAGAAAGTGGTCGCACTTGTTCAATTTTTGGTAGATAAGTCAGCTCCGGAAAAGCAGCAATAATTTCTCGCCCCAACTTTTTTACCAAGCCCTCACCTTTTTTACCTACTGTAACAAAATCTATCTTTAAATCTTTATCGGCAACCTCAGATTCTATTTTTTTCTCTCCAATTCTATTTACTTTAAGATTAGTAGGGTTAGCGATTTCTTCTTTTACTTTTTTCATTATCTGAGAATTAAAAGAACCACATAATCCTCGGTTAGAAGTCACTACCACAATTAACACGTTTTTCACCGGTCGCACCTCCAACATGCCATGATTATAATCCTCAAAAGATCTCGCCAAATTAGTTAGTACACTCCAAGCACTATGCGCATACTCTCTGATTTTCAAAACATTTTCTGTGGATTTACGCATTTTGGCAGCCGAAACCATCTCCATTGCTCGAGTTATTTTTCCAGTATTATTAATTGATTTGATTCGACTACGAATCTCTTTTGAATTAGACATGTATTTATATTAATTTCTAATTTTTAATTTCGAATTTTGATTGAAATTTAAATTTTTTAATTTATAATGATTAAAACATTCTACCATTCTAAATTGATTAAAAATTCAAAATTCAAAATTCAAAATTTTGGCGGTTATCCCTGCCAAGCTTCTTTATATTCTTCAATCGCCTTTGTTAAGTCTATTACAATCTCCTCTGACAATTCCTTCTGAGTCGCTATTTTATCCAATACTTCTTTCTTAGATGATTTCATAAATTTATGAAAATCTTCTTCCCACTGTGATATTTTTTCTACTGGCACGTCATCTAAAAATCCATTAATCAAAGCGTAGATTATACTAACTTGATTTTCTACCAGCATTGGAGCGTATTGATCTTGTTTCAAAATTTCCACTGTTCTTTTTCCTCTTTCTATTTGTGATCTAGTTTTTTCATCCAAGTCTGAACCAAACTGCGCAAAGGCTTCCAGCTCTCTAAATTGAGCTAAGTCCAAACGAAGTTTACCCGCTACTTTTTTCATCGCTTTAATCTGAGCGGATGATCCCACTCGAGAAACACTTAGCCCCACGTTAAGTGCTGGACGAAGTCCTTTATAAAATAAATCAGCTTCCAAATAAATTTGTCCATCGGTAATTGAAATCACGTTAGTTGGAATGTAAGCACTTACATCCCCAGCTTGAGTTTCAATAATTGGCAAAGCAGTGATTGATCCACCACCAAATTTTTCATCACGTTTAGCACTTCTTTCCAATAATCGAGAATGCAAATAAAAAATATCTCCCGGATAAGCTTCTCGCCCTGGTGGTCTTTTTAAAATAAGAGAAATCTGTCGATAAGCCCAAGCATGTTTACTAAGATCATCATACACCACTAACACATCCTTACCTTGATCCATAAAGTATTCTCCAATTGCTGCTCCAGAATAAGGAGAAATAAAAGAGAAAGCCGCTGGATCAGAAGCTCCAGCAACAATAACAATTGTGTGATCCATCGCTCCATTTTTCTCTAACTCAGCTACAATTCTAGAAATCTTAGATTCTTTTTGTCCAATCGCTACATAGATACAAATCATATCCTGACCTTTTTGGTTGATAATGGTATCAATCGCAATAGCTGTTTTACCAGTTTGTCTATCTCCGATAATCAACTCTCGTTGACCACGTCCCACTGGGATCATAGCATCGATAGCTTTGATTCCAGTTTGTACTGGTTGATGCACTGATTTTCTTTCAATAACTCCAGGAGCTACTTTTTCAATTGGATAAAATTTATCTGACTTAATCTCCTCCTTACCATCAATAGCATTTCCTAATGGATCAATTACTCGTCCAATCATTTTTTCTGTCACAGGGATAGATAAAATTTTTCCAGTAGACTTAACCTCATCTCCTTCTTTGATGCCCTTATAATCTCCCAAAATCATCGCCCCCACTTGATCCTCTTCTAGATTAAGCGCTACCGCTACAGTGCCATCAGCAAATTCAAGCATTTCACTAGCCATCGCATTAGACAAACCACTGATGCGGGCCACACCATCACCAATCTCCAAAACCTTACCGATTTTTTCCGCCTTAGCTTGAGATTCAAAATTCTCAATTTGTTTTTTTAATTCTTCTACTATGTGATTTTTATTCATACTATATTGATATGTAGTTAAATTGTTATATATATTGACAAATTATGTTTTTAGGTGTATAATATTAAGTTAGTATTGTATTTAGTATTTTCAATAAAGTACGCCAATTATGGCACATATTCAAAGGGGAAAATTATGCTAACAATCCAACTTCACGGCTTCAAAGAAGGCAATGATTTGCGGCAGTTAATTGAACAACTCAGTAGAGCCACTGACACTGTTAGTGGGGATATGGATGTAAGGACTGAGATATTTAATTCTCATTGCCAATTACGTGGGACTGGACTCACTACTCCGCATTACCTACTAATTCTCGGCAGCGATAAAATGGAAACTCTAGAATTCATCATAACACTCCAGGAAATCGGGGTGCGTACCGATGTCTCGTATATCATTTTGGATGGAAATTTTTATGCATGTCAAATGCACTGACGCCATCCGCCGCCACCGACTTTCGCGAATCTGCGAACGCTTCGGTGGTTTTTTTATTTCCAAATAACTATCAAAAGTCAAAATATGTTTTTAACTTTTGAATCGTAAACTTGGAAAAATTATTGTGCTAAAAATATTTTTAAATTATTTACTTTCTTGGTAACGCTCTCATCCAATATATCCTCACCTGCTCTTAAAATAATTCCACCTTTGATACTAGCTTCTATTTTATTAGTCAAAATTACCTGCTTAGCCGCATATTTATTTATCAAATATTTCTCTATTTTTTCTAAGTATTCCTTATCCAAACTGCTGGCACTAGTCACTTGAGCTACAATAATTCCGTTATTCTTATTGTAAATATCTTGGAATTTTTCTATTATCTTTGCTGACAATTTAATATTATTATTTTTAGCTAATTCTTTAACAAATTTTTCCACCACAATATCAATTTCCTGCTCACTCTTTCCTAGAGTCAGTTCATACAAAGCCTGTGCATATTGTTTAATTGATATTTTCATATTTACAAAGATTTATGATTTAAGATTTATGATTTAAGAATTTTTTAGATTCCCTTTATTCATGAATCTTAAATCGTATATCTTAAATCTTCTCTATCTAATTACTTCCTCGATAATCCGCTTATCACTCTCACTATTAGCTTTTTCTCCCACAATTTTTTCTGTTGCCAGCATTACCAATCCCGCCACCTCACTTTTTACCTCAGCCATAATCTTATTCTTCTCTTCTTCAATTTTTTTCTGGGCATTTTTTACTATTTCATCCGCCTGGTTTTTAGCCTCTAGTACTATAATTTCCTTATTTTTAATCGCCTGCTCTTCAGATTTTTTGATAATTTCCTGAGCTTCTTTTCTAGCTTTAGCTAAAACTTTTTTTTCTTTCTCTTCAATCTCTATCAATTTCTTTGTTGAAGTTTCTGCATCTTTCATTCCCTTTTCTATCTTTTTACTTCTGTCTTCAAGCATTTTTAAAACTGGACCATAAGCGAAACGCTTAAGCACATAGAAAAGAATAAAAAAGTTTACAATTTGAGCTAAAACTAACTTGCCATTAATTCCTAAATTTTGTAATAATTCCATATTTTTATGATGAATTAGGATTTAAGATGTAAGATTTAAGAAAAAATTCATAAATCATAAATCGTAAACCGTAAATCTTTTTAACAATAATCAAAGTTCAATGAGCAGAATCAACTACTCACTGTGCTCTAACTACTGCCTAAACAAACTTAATTATCAAAGCTACAACCAAAGCATAAATTGCGATAGCCTCAGTAAAGGCAATTGCCAAAATCATAGTAGTTTGAATTTTTGGAGCAGCTTCTGGATTTCTTCCAATAGCCTCCAAAGCCTTAGCGGCCAAAATACCGATACCAATACCAGGACCTACTGCACCAAATCCCATTGCAATTGCGGCTGCGATTGATTTAGCTGACTCGACATTGTTAAGGGCACCCTCAACGATTGCTTTTGTTTCTTCAACTGCCATATTTAGTTTTTAGTTATTAGCTGTTAGCTTGTAGTTTTGAAAACTTTTGCTGCAACTATTAACCTCTAATTATTTTATTATTTACAAATTATTATTTAATATATCATTAAATTTTAAACAATTTAACAATATAGCCATTTAACAATTCTAATGTGCCTCCGCCGACATTTTGAAAAATACTAGCGTCAACATCGCAAACACCAACGCCTGGATAAATCCGACAAAAATTTCCAAAAATAAAAATGGCAATGGAGCTACATAGGGAACCAACATCAGCATTACAGTAAGCAGTACTTCTCCAGCAAACACATTACCAAATAAACGAAAAGAGAAGGATACTATCTTGGCAAATTCAGAAATTATTTCCAACACCCCCACAAAGGTTCCGATAAAATAAGGTTTTTTAAAGGGACTCACTAAAAATTTTCCAACATAATGTTTCCTTCCGATAATCGCAATTCCCATAATTTGCGCCGTAATCACTGAGATTAAAGCCAATGATAATGTCATATTTAAATCAGCACTACCACTTCGGATAAAAGGAACTAAAACTTCTTCTCCGTGATGAATTTGATTTATCCCCAAGGTTCCGCCAGGAATAAGAGCTGGGATCAAACCAATCCAATTAGACATAATCACAAAAATAAAAATAGTAGCGACGTATGGAAAAAACTTCTTGCTCTGCGCTCTATCCCCCGTTACACTATCCGCCAAATTTAAAAGGGCCTCTAAAATTGTTTCTACAACATTCTGAAAGCCCTTGGGTTTTTTGGAAAGATTTTTTTGTAAATATAATGAAGCTCCGATAATAATAATGCTAACGATAGCGGTTGTTAAAACAGAGTTTGTAACAGGGAAACCAAAGATGGTTGTTATTAATTCTGGCACTAAAGAAATTTCCATAAAGATAAACTCTATTTATTATCAATAATTGCTGCCGTTTTTTTATAAATCCAGTAAGTTGAAACAATGATAGCAATAACGATTCCTAGCAGTAAAAACCAAGGGGCTGAATCTATTTTTTTATCTATCATTCTTCCTGCTAAAGCCAAAAGGACAATTGGGATTGCCACGATATAACCTAGCTCAAACGCCAAAGAAAAAACAGACACTTTATCCGTTTTGCTGTTTTTCATCTCTTTATTATCTCTTTTTAAATCTTCTTTAAACATAGTCTATTATAGTTTCAAATACTAAAAAAGTCAAATTTCGGCAATCTCTACCTGCCCGCCAATGCCAATTGTTTTATTGCTTAGCACATTATTATTTCATATATTTTTTTATGAGATATAATTAAATATTAAAAGGCGTGGCAGGCGGGCGAATTACCACGTAAAATAAAAAAATATTTTTATCACGTGGCGGGCGAATTTATACGAATATACGAACTCTATATGTTAGTATGTCATTTCGACCGAATAAGTTTTTGTACCCGAAAATTTAGAAGTGGAGAAATCTAAAACTCGACAGCATGCTTTTTTATTCATTAAAGAAGGCTCCATCAAAACTTTGACAGAGCCCAGTGCTACAAAACTCATAGTTCAGGATTTTTTTCATTATCCCGTCGGATTGCTTCAGCTAAAATAACTAATGCCTTGCGCACTCTTTCTGATTGTCCTCCACCTCCTGGGGTACGATAACGCAATATTCTCCAAGGACCCGGAGGAACATTAATATGAACATCACCCATGGGATCTATAGCTAAAGATAAATATTGAGTTTGGTCATCTCTCCCGTCAGTATCGTCATGCTTTCTTTCAAAAAGCTTATTGGAATTAAGCGCCTCTATCCAATATTCACCCTCCAAAAGCACATTCAAAGCTTCTTTTACCTTCTTATCACTATAAATTTTTCCCATTTTTACCACCCCTTTGGTCTATTTTTAATAAATCAAAAAACTATCCATCGCTACAGTAGTTGATTATTGCAAGGGTGAAATAAAAAGTCAAACTAAACTTAGTAATTAGTAATTCGTAACTAGAAACTAGTAATTTAAATACAGACTTAAAATTGAGTCATTTTGACATTTATTTGAAATTTGATATTGGGATTTTGATATTTTAAAAACTCTCCTATCTCTAGGAGAGTTTTCCAATTCTAACATTTAGAGCATCTTTAACAATTAAAACATCCCCGGCATTCCTCCTCCACCCATTGGTGGCATTTGGGCTCCTTTTTCCTCTGGTAAATCAGTAATTACCGCTTCCGTAGTTAAAAGCATCGCTGAAACCGAAACCGCATTTTCCAAAGCGGTGCGGGTTACTTTCAATGGATCAACAATACCAGATTTTATCATGTCATCTTCAAATTTATCTGTCTTGGCATTATAACCAAAATTAACCTTAGTATTATTAACTATTTCATTTAAAACCACCGCTGCCTCTCTTTTTCCAGCATTAATGACAATTTGTCGAAGTGGTTCATTTAAAGCTTTAAGTAAAGTATTGTAGCCAGCTTGATATTCATAGTCTCCACCAATTTTCTTGGCTGCTAAAGTAGCTACCGCTTTTACCAAAGCTGTGCCACCGCCGGCAACAATTCCCTCCGCTACAGCGGCTCTTGTCGCTGCCAGTGCATCATCCATTTTGTGTTTCAAATAAGTTTGTTCAGTTTCTGTCACTGCGCCTACTTTTATTACCGCTACTCCACCAGCCAATTTAGCCATTCTTTTGCTCAATTTAGTTTTATCGAAAGAGCTTTCAGATTTTTCGATTAGTTTTTTAATCTGAGCTACCCGTTCATCAATTTTATTTTTCTTACCTTTGCCACCAATTATAGTAGTATCATCTTTAGTAGAAATAACTTTTTGCGCTTGTCCCAAATCACTAAGCTCAATAGCTTCCAATTTCATACCTTTTTCCTCACTAATTACTTGAGCACCAGTTAAAATTGCGATATCCTCCAACATATCCTTTTTAGAATCTCCAAACTCGGGAGCCTTGATAGCTAAGACATTTAATACTCCTCTAAGTTTATTTACCACCAAAGTTGCCAAAGCTTCTCCACTCAAATCATCTGCCACAATCACTAAATTCTTTGTTCCTGATTTAGTAAGTTTTTCTAAAATCGGCAGAATTTCAGCAATAGTAGAAATTCTTTTATCTGTTACTAAAATTGGGGCGTCCTTAATTTCTGCAGTTTGATTTTCATTGTTAGTAATCATATAGGCAGAGATAAAACCTTTACCGAAATTCATCCCTCTGACAATTTCCTTAGAAATTCCAAAAGTTTGTGATTCCTCTACAGTTATCACCCCGTCTTTTCCTACCTCCTCCATTACGCCAGCAATCATTTTTCCCATCTCTTCATTTTCCGCTGAGATTGTAGCCACTTGAGCAATTTCTTCTCGAGAAGTTAATTTTTTTGAATTCTTTTTTAAAATATCAATTACATCATTTTTTGCATCTTCCATTCCTTTTCTGATTCCCACTGGATTGATGCCAGTTTCCACATATTTCAAACCTTCATTAATCAGGGCTTGAGCTATAACAGTAGAAGTAGTAGTTCCATCTCCAGCCGCATCATTAGTTTTATCAGCTACCTCTTTAATAAGAGAGGCGCCGACATTTTCAAATTTATCTTCTAACTCTATTTCTCTAGCAATACTCACACCATCGTTGGTAATAATAGGCGTACCAAAACCTTTATCCAAAATTACATTTCGTCCCTTTGGCCCCAAGGTTCCCTTAACTACATTAGCTACTTGATCAATTCCAGCTTTAATTTTTTTACGTGCATCCGCATCGTATTTTATTTGCTTCGCCATATAAGTTTAGAACCACATCATTATACTGTTTCCAAAAAACAATATAACAATAAAGCTATTTAACAATTAATTTAAAAATTTCTAAAAAATTATTTTAATCTATTTTACTAGTTACTGATTACGAGTTACTAATAACTAAATGTTAGCACTCTCCACCCCTAACTGCTAACTTATCTTATTAAATTTTATACAAATAGTCAAGAATACTTTTAATTAAAAAGTATTAACCCCAGGGGCTTGCCCTGGACCCTACTTTCAGCAAGCTGCGGAGAATTTACTCAAAACGAGCTCGTCTCTACCGAAGCTTGGGCGCAGGTAAATTAAATAAACTTTTTGAATTATTTAAAAAAATAAAAAAACCCACGATGATATATCTGTGATATATCAGCATGGGTCAAAGCCTGCTACTGCTCTTCAAAACAGGCATACTCTTTAACTAACTTACCGTTAATGAGCCAATCTCGGGACATTATTTTCCCCTTACAATTTACCGGAAGGGTCGTATTGATAACAACTGGCTGTGCGGGCAGCGGTACTGGCGGAGGTGGTTGATTGGCCTTTACAACCTCTGATAAGATCACTCCCCCTAATATAGTGCCGAAAATTGCTGCTGCTGCGTCACCGCCACCATGATGATGATAACGAGCTCCCGGTGGGATCCCAATTGGTGGACCCGGATGTGGTGGTGGAGGTGGTCGGAAACAAAATCCAACCTGAGGCAATGCTAGAAATGCCATTAAAACTAAGAGCAATACACTTATCCTCTTCATGACTTTCTCCTTTTCGTTAAGTTATCACCAACATCCTCTTTGGAAAGAACTACATTACTTACCTTATACCCTTTTTTTGACCTTTTGTCAAAAAATATTTTTAAAAAACCGCACACCCCTAGTTATAAAAGGTGCGCGGCTTTGGCGCTTTTATTTTGTCACTATTTGCTAGCGACAACTTTCCAAGCACCTTGGGAGCTATCCATACAGGCTGTCGTTTGGACAACCTTGGCTTTACCGCCAACAACTGCTGAAACCTGGGCATCTCGACAGGTTCCATAACCGCTTGTCTCTTTTGGAGAATTTGAGGTTGGCGTATATGGCGCCCAAGGCGTAACCTCAAACTGATTGCCGGTGTCTGGATTTGACCAGGCTGTGGGCTGACCAGTTGGACTGTTGCTAAAAGCTCTGGCGAGTTTTTCTTGATCCTGCCGATCCATATCCGCCTGAATCGCCTGAGCAAAAAGACCACCCAATAGACCTATTAAAACAAAGGCAGGTTGATCGTTGTTAATAGCTGCGATTGTTCCAAGTGCCGTGCCTATATTGGCACCATTCCTGGCTAGCTCAGCACACCCTGATTGAGAAAAAATAGCTGCGGTCAGAACGATTACCATAATCCATTTGGGCATCTTCATGTCGACTCTCCTTTTTTCATGATATTTTTGCATTCCCGCCTATCGGGTAAGCAGCTTGAAGCACCTCTTTAATTCAAAGAACAATTTTAAGATTATCTCTTATTTATCAAATTTTGTCAACAATCTAAATATAACATAAACATTAAAAACATCCATCATTTCAACAACTAGAACATCTACAACATCTACAACATTATTATCCGACTTTAAACTCCACTACCTCCCCATCTTGGATAATATAATCTTTACCCACTTGTTTTACCTTGCCAGATTCTTTGGCTTTACCCATTGAGCCATATTGAATCAATTCATCCCAAGCAATTACATCAGCACAAATAAATTTATTTTTAAAATCATTATGGATGGCCGTTCCGGCTTCTGGTGCAGTTGAGCCTTTTTTAATCGTCCAAGCCCGAGTTTCTTTTTCGCCAGTAGTTAAAAAAGTAATCAATCCTAAAAGTTCATAAGACTTCTTAATCAATTCGTCCAACCCAGTTTTTAATCCTAATTCCTTAATTTCCTCCGCAGTCATTTGCTCTAATTCTTCCTCAATTTTAATATCAATTTTTACATGCTTTTTATCCTCCAACTCAGGTGCTAATTTTTCGTCCAAATCAGAAACATTGTAAACATATAAAAATGGCTTAGCAGTAAGCAAGGACAACTCAGTTACTGCCAATCTCGTCAGCTCATCTTTCATATCAAATTCAATTTCGTTAGCCAATTTACCTGCAGACAAAGCGGCTTTTATTTTTTCATTTACAGCCAACTTTACTATTGATTCCTTATCTCCCCTTTTGGCATCCCGAGCAAGTTTATCAATTCTTTTGTTTACAGTTTCAAAATCTGCCAAAGCTAGCTCTGTTTCAATTACCCCAATATCCTCTAGAGGATTAATTTCATTATGAACATGAATAATAGTATCATTTTTAAAAACTCTCACCACTTGCAAAATTGCATCCACCTCTCGGATGTTAGCTAAAAATTTATTACCCAACCCCTCCCCCTCTGACGCACCTTTAACTAGTCCCGCAATATCCACGAATTCTACTACAGCGGGGACTATCTTTTGAGTCTTAGACATCTCCGATAATTTTTCCAATCTTTCATCGGGCACTTCTACTACTCCCACATTGGGCTCAATAGTACAAAAAGGATAGTTATTAATATCTACTGCTTTTTTCGTCAGGGCTTTAAACAAAGTTGATTTTCCCACATTGGGTAATCCCACAATTCCGATTTTCATAAATTTTTTAGCTTATTAGTTTTTTAGCTTGTAGTTTTAAATTAATTGAGATCTCTCGACTCCACTATCGTTGCGCTCAAGATGACAAATCAACAATCTTTTCAACTTCCCACCAGTCAATATATAAAAGAAAATCTCGAGAAATTTTAACATTAAATCATTAAAAATTGATTTGAAATTCAAAATTTGAAATTTGAAATTATTATATAATTATATTCCAAAAACCTCTTTCGTATTTTTCTCCACAATTCTAATTACCTCCTCCGCTTCCATCCCTTTTACCCTGGCAATCTTTTCCACCACATATCTCACATTTATCGGTTCATTCCTTTCACTTTTAACCAAAGGACTCGGCGTGAGATAAGGGCAATCAGTCTCCACCAGGATATCTTCTATTGGCGTATCTGTCAAAACTTTGTCGTAGCTTTCTGAATAAGTAATAATCCCATTAAAACTCAATTTAAATCCCAACTCTCGAAACTCTCTAGCTGTCTTATAACTTCCAATAAAACTATGTACTATCCCATTTTTATTAACAGGATATTCTTTTAATATTTCCAATAAATCCGCATAGGCATCCGCTCGGACGTGATCAAATTCCTCTTTTGATTTTACGCCCCAGCAGTGAATAACTAAGGGTTTATTAATTTCATTAGCTAATCTAATAAATTCTATGAATGTCTCTTTCTGTTTCTTTATAATTTTCCCTATTTCCAATTCGTAAATTTGTATAGATTCATAATTCGTAAGGCTTTCGAAGTGATGATAATCCAATCCCACCTCCCCAATCGCTACAACTTTTTCATCTCTAGCTAGATCCAAATATTTTTGATAATCAAATTCTTCTCTATATTTAATATCTTCATTATTAATTTCTTGTCCATCTTTTTCATTTTTTGATTTTTCACTTTCCACTTTTATGTGAATTGGGTGCAATCCCACAATCGCATACACACCCTCTTGATAACGATTAGCATATTCCACCGCCCGCCTACTAGTCCTGTACTCAGCGCCAACGTTAACTACCCAGACATCATTGTCTAGACATTTTTTAATTACTTCATCGCCGTCATCCTTAAAAGCGTTGAAATTTACATGAGCGTGGGAATCTATGAGCATATTGAGTTAAAAAAATTATAACACTCCTATTTTAAAAATTGTTTTTCAAATACCATCTTCTGATAATATAATTTCCAATTTCAAATATCCAATTTCAAATAAAATTCTAAATCTGAATGTCTTAATTTAAAAATTTATTCATTGGGACATTTATTTGGAATTTGGCATTGGGATTTTGACATTCTACAATTTGTATATTCGTATCACTATTTGATACGTTCAAACAAAATCACCCTCTCTTTAGTTTCTAAAGCTTTTTTAATTTTTTCAGCTGTCTCGGGCATAAAAGGCATAATCATTTGAGAAATTAAATTTAAATCATCAACTAATTTCTCCATTACTTTTTTAAATTCCTCTTCGTTATTCTTAACTAATTCCCAGGGCTTAGTATCTTCTATATATTTATTATCCTCCCTTACAATGAGCCAAATATTTTCTAAAACTTTATCCAAATCGAAACTTTCCACTAATTTTAGACTAGCTTCGTCAAAAACATTTTCTCTATTTTTAATTTCTAAATTTAAATTTTCTGATAATTTTATCACGCGACTAGTAAGATTCCCCAATCCATTGGCTAGATCCGCATTATATTTAGCGGTCATCTTTTCCCAGCTAATATCATTATCTTCACCAAAAGTTCCCTTAGTAAGCAGCAAATATCTGGTCCCATCAACTCCAAATTTTTCTACCATCTCAGCTGGAGAAATAACGTTACCAATTGACTTACTCATTTTTTGACCGTCCACCCCAATAAAACCATTGATAAAAACCTGTTTACTAGTTGGCAAATTTGCCGCCAATAACATTGCTTGCCACATCGCACTTTGTTGGCGAAGATTGTCCTTGCCTGCAATTTGAATGGCGTTGGGCGCTTCAATTATTCCCCAAAATTTTTCAAAGTTTTCCTGATTCTCGGGCCAACCTAAGGTAGAAATATAATTAGTAAGCGCATCAAACCACACGTACATTACCTGATCATCATCATTGGGCACCGTTACGCCCCAGGGCATCTTGGTCTTCAAACGTGAAATAGAAAAATCCCCTAGTCCCATCTCCACAAAAGATTTGATTTCATTGAACCTTTTATTAGGCACCACAAACTCTGGATTGCTTTTATACAATTTCAAAAGCTTATCCTGTAGAGCACTAAATTTAAAAAAATAATTCTCCTCTTCAATAATCTCCAAATCTTTACCCGGATGCAGCGGACAACAGCCATCTATTAATTCACTATCCGTTTTTTCTAACTCACACCCAATGCAATATTTTACTTTATATTGTTTTTTGTAAATATATCCATTAGCATCTACTCTCTTCCATAATTCTTGCGCCGCTTTTTTATGATGGTCATCGGTGGTACGGATAAAATTAGTATAACTAAGGTTTAGCATTTTCTTAAGTTCATCAAACTTAGCCGCATACATATCTACATATTGCTGAGTTTCCACTCCCTCCCCTACTGCTTTTTGCCAAATTTTTAAGCCATGTTCATCAGTACCAGTATTAAAAACAACTTCTTTGTCCAAAAGTCTCTCGAATCGTGCCCGTACGTCTGCCAAAATAATCTCACTAGCAAAACCAATGTGTGGAGCGGCATTCACATAAGGCAAGGTGGTGGTTATATAGAATTCTTTTTTCATAAGCTTTTATTCATTTAAAATTTGACATTGATTTTAAATTTCAAATTTAGCATTTTAAATTTTTTGTATATATTCAATAGTATATGTAAATTGGCGAATTATCAACTTTTTTATTTCTTCCTTGCATTTCATATCCACGCATTGACTAAAAAATTTCTTCAGTATAGTATAGATTATAGTTGAAAAACGGAGCATGGTGTTAATGGCTAGCACGCGCGGTTTGGGACCGTGTAGTTTGGGTTCGAGTCCCAATGCTCCGA
>JBAQFQ010000020.1:0-10329 GCA_049287345.1 Candidatus Moraniibacteriota bacterium | reverse complement strand
GTCTAGAGGAGTCCATCAATGTTGCGCGCCACTTCCAAGCTACCACAATTGCCCCTGAGCATTTACTTTTTGCAATTTTTTTAGAAAATGGCAGCTTGGGCAGTAACATCTTAAAGGATTTGGGTATCAAAAAAGATTTTTTTAACAAACTACTGGTTAACCCAAAAGCTTCTTCCCGAAAAACGATAAAAAAAATAACAGTTTCTTTGGAGTTAAAAAAAATCCTTACCAAAGCTTACCTCTTTGCTAGTAAATTTAATTATTCCTACATTGGGACTGAGCATTTGGTTTTTTCAATTATCGAAACCCCTGACCCTTTGGTAAAAAGTATCTTGGATTTAGGGGCCCAAGCTAAGCCACTGCCCAAACCCAACAAAAGCAAGGTAGCTGAAAAAACTTTTTCCCTACCCTTAAGTGAAGAGGATGTTTTGGATAAAAATTTCATCAAAAATATTTTCAAAGAATTAAATTTGCCATCCTTGGGAATTCCGCCTTTTAATAACCCCACCAAAAAATCTGCCCTTACTCCAAATTTGGACTATTTTTGTAATAATTTAAATGAAAAAGTCGCCAGTGAAGAAATTATCTTGATCGGTCGTGAGGCGGAAATGGAAAGAATCTTTAATTCTTTGGGCAGAAAGAGCAAAAACAATCCACTTTTAATTGGTGACCCAGGCATTGGAAAAACTGCCCTAGTGGAGGGTTTAGCAAAAAAAATAAATGAGGGTCGCGTACCGCAAAATTTACTTAATAAAAAAATATTGTCGCTAGATATGGCATTGGTAGTGGCAGGCACAAACTTTCGAGGAGAATTCGAGCAACGCCTTAAAGATATTTTAAAAGAGGCCAGTGCCAACAAGGAAGTTATTTTATTTATTGATGAGATTCATGGCATCGTGGGCGCAGGGAATGCTTCTGGTGGTCTGGATGCGGCTAATATTCTAAAACCCCTCTTAACCCAAGGCTCGATTCGTTGCATCGGAGCCACTACGCTAGAGGAATACAAAAAATATATTGAAAAAGATTCCGCTTTGGATCGGAGATTTCAACCAGTCATTATAAAGGAACCTTCCGCCGGAGATACTTTAAAAATAATTAAGGGTATCAAAAAAAATTATGAAAAATTTCATGGTATTTTGATCAATGAAGAAGCGCTCCTTACTGCCGTCGAACTCAGTGCTCGCTATATTCAAGATAGATTTCAACCTGATAAAGCCATTGATTTAATTGATGAAACCGCTTCTCGCATAAAAAATAAATTAGCCAACACTACTTTAAATAAAAACCTAATTCAATTGGAAAATGATTTAGCTAAATTAATTAAAGAAAAGCACCGCCTAGTTAATCAAGAAAAATATGATGAAGCTATTGATCTAAGAACCCAAGAAGAAAAATTAATCACGGCTATTTCCGCTACCAAGGAAAAACAAAAAAAACATAATCAAGATCACAAATGTCAATTAGAAGCTGCTGATATAGCGGAAACTGTTTCAATAATCACCAATATCCCTAAAGAAAAAATCCTTACTCAATCCTCAGAAAAAATTAATCGTCTCGAGGAAAAACTCAACTCTGTAGTCATCGGGCAAGCGGATGCACTGAAAAAAATAGCGGCGGCAATTTTGCGTTCCCAAAGTGGCATCAGTGATACAGACAAGCCGATTGGTTCTTTTATTTTCTTGGGTCCGAGTGGCGTAGGCAAAACCCTTAGCGCCAAAACCTTGGCCAAGGAATTTTTTGGTACCGAAAGTGCTTTGATTAAAATTGATATGAGTGAGTTTATCGAAAAACATAATGTTTCTCGCTTAATCGGGGCTCCCGCTGGCTATGTTGGCTATGGTGAAGGTGGACAATTAACCGAAAAAGTTCGCCGCCAACCCTATAGTTTAATTCTCTTTGATGAAATAGAAAAAGCTCATCCTGACGTTTTTAACATTTTACTGCAGTTGCTGGAAGAGGGAATTCTAACCGATGCTGAGGGTCGCCGAGTCGATTTTCGAAACACTTTAATTATTCTCACGTCCAATATTGGCACCAAAGAATTTAATCAAGCTTCTTCATTGGGCTTTAGTACACCCAAGGGCAAAGACAAACTAGAGAAAAAATTTGAAAATATTCGCCAACGGGTTCTAGATGAACTGAAAGAAAAAATGAAACCAGAAATTCTCAATCGACTTGATGAGATTATTGTTTTTGATGCGCTGGATGAAAAAGACATTGAAAAAATAATTAATTTGGAATTAAAGAAATTATCCGCAAAAGTTTTGGCAAAAAAGATAAAATTAACCTACAGCAAAAACTTAATTAAATTCCTTATTGCCCAAAGTAGCTCTACAGAAAAGGGCGCTCGTTATATCAAGAAAAATATTAGAGATTTTGTGGAAAATGAAATCGCTAGAAAAATTTCTCAAAATCAAATCAAGAAAAATCAAATTACTTTGGATATCAAAGCTAATCAAATTTTCAGTCGCTAATCCTTACTCTTTATTTTTTTTAAAAAAGTAAGTTGCCATAATTATGTCTATAAAGAAATTTATTTTAGACACTATTTTTCCCATCCAATGTTTGGGTTGCAAAAAATGGGATCATTGGTTATGCGATAATTGCCTAGAAAAAATTATCCTCAAAAAAGAACAATGCTGCCCTTTGTGCAAAAAAATCATCACGCCCAGCGGCGAAACTTGCTTTAATTGCAAATATAAAACAGCCCTAGATGGAATGCTAGTCGCTTCTTTTTATAAAATTAAACGCCAAAGAACTTTACTTGGAAAAATTATTCATTCTTTTAAGTATCGCTTTATTATTCCTCTACATATACCTCTATCCAAAATCCTAGAAAAATCTTTACTAGATTCTCATTTGCCTTTGCCAGAAATAATCATCCCTGTGCCACTGCATGGGCGTCGCTTACGTTGGCGAGGATTTAATCAATCTCTCTTGATGGCTCAATATCTCGGGGATCATTTAGCCCCCGGTTTAGAAATTTTAGTTTTAAAAGATAGTTTGATTCGCCAACGCTACACTCTGCCGCAGATGCAAATAAAAAATCGCCAACAGCGCATCTCCAATGTCGCCCAAGCCTTTATCTTTAACCAAAAGCAATTTAAAAGAAAATTAATTCGAGACAAAATAATCCTACTGGTCGATGATGTCTCCACTACTGGCTCCACTCTATTTGAATGCGCACAAGTTCTAAAAAAATGTGGAGCCAAAAAAGTTTACAGCGTTGTCCTAGCTAGACAATAATGCACCAAAATTAGATAAAATAAAAACCTCTACTTAAAAAATAGAGGTTTTTATTTTGAATATCTTCTTTGATATCTGCTGATAAAATTTCAACAGCTTATTTTAAAATAGTATCACCGTTTAGTTCCAAGTTGAAATTTTTCACTTCTCCACTTGATAATTTTACTTCAACTTTAGTCGGCACTACACCACTACCAGATTGCTTTTGAATTTTTAGTTGATAATCTTTTTCCTTTAAATCACGAGGCAACACATATTTTATTTCCACAGTTTTAGTTTTACCAATCGGCACTTCGATAAAGCCACCCATAAATTTTTTACCCAATTCCTCTCCATAAGTAACTTCACTACCTTGAGAAATTTCATTTACTCTAGAATTCTTGGGTAGATATAATCGCAAATAAGTTAAATAATCTCGCGTCATCCAATTCTTTTCTTTGCCGGTGTGATTATAGGTTATTTTTAAAGTAGCTTCTGGAACTTCCTTGGTGAAATCCACACTATAATCAAGGGCTCGCTGGACATAATAATCACTCTTGTATGATCCTAAATTAGCATCCACTACCATCAAATAGTCATTACTCCAAGCTGTGTCCATAGCGCCATCTGCCCCACTACTCTCAGACAATTTTTGCAAACGCTCTTCACCAAAATATATTTGGATATTTTTATTTTTAAGCTCTCCTAATAAATTTTTGCTTAATTTTAATTTATCCAATTTAGAAAGTAAAACTGTCTTTTTTAATACTTCTTTTAAAAAATCATTCATAACATCTTTGCGCTCCCCCACCTCAATACCCTGAGCAGCAAAATCTATCTCCACTTGTTTTTCTAAAGTAAGCAAAGCGCTCTCTGCCTCAAAAATATTTGGATATCCCTCCAAACGAATTGGTCCAGTTGTTTGTAAAATTTTCTCCAAAACACTCGCATTAATGGCAATCACTCCATCAAATTTTTCACTACCTCCACCTTGATAATAAAAATCCAAAGCTTTTTTCGCGCTAGTTGGATAGTCTGGAGAAAAATTAGAATCTCTTAATTTCCAAGCATTAATTTTAAATATCTTTTTCATCGGGGCTGGTAAATCATTATTTTCTGGAATACGTCCGTCAAAGTTAGCGGTATCATGCACCGCATATGATGTTACCTTACCACCTGACGTTTTGATTACCGCAAAAGATCCGATAAATCCACCTCCAGGACGCAACTCCATATTATTTTGAAACAACACCAAAAAGACCTTTTCCCCAGTGATAACTTCTTTTACCAATTTAGCTAAAGCACTTGATGATTGTGATTTATTTTCTGAATCTTTTTGATTACTCCAAATAAAATAAACCACCGAGCAAACTAAGCTAATGGCTACAAATATCACTACAAATTTTTCAATTTTTTTAGACATAAATTTAAATAAAAATTCCAATCCCTACTTGTTGCCTAATAATTGATTTAATTTTCTCTTGAAATCTTCCTCTGTTGGCTCAGCAAAAGTTTTCTTTAATTCAGCTGAATCCACCAAAGCGCTATCATCTGTTACGGTAGATAAATTTTCTGGATAAGTAACTTGCTCTGCCAGCTCGGCAGGTATTTCCATTACCGCATTCATTGATTCATCGGCATAAATTGGCTCATCAATAGAAATCTCTTCCTGAGCAATTGGCAAATTAACTGGAAAAGAAGCTTTCTTAAAATTATTCTCTCTGGGTTCAGGCTCAGAAAATAAAATTTCTTTTCTAGCGGTCACTGCCTCAGAAGCTTTATCTTCTTTTGCCAATCGACTACCCTCAGAAGCTGAAGAAAGTTTTTGGATTTTTTCTCTATTAATTTTAAAGAAGTTGTCTAAGTCGCTACGAGTTTTTAAATAATTTTTATCTTGATTTTTTTTCTTATCAATAAAAAATAAAATTAATTTTTCTACGCCATCTAATAAAAATTGAACCAATAAAGAAAGTCCACTACCAATTATTATACTTTGCACTAAAATTAAAAACCAGGCAGCATTTTCTTTAACAGTTTTTTGACTGACAATTTCCAAAGCTAAATCATTTTTTATATCATAATAACGACTCGTGGTTTCTAACATTTTTTTCACACCCAAAGTTAGATTTTCCTTAGCTTGTTCCTTGGTTTTTGCTGTGGCAGAGACCTCGATTAGACTATCTTCTGGTGTCACTGTTAAATTTACAGCCTCTACTAAGGTGGCATTTTTTTGGCTAATTACTACGATATTTTTTCTTATTTTATCTAGATAAATAGCGGTTTTTTCATTTTTAGGTGAAACCAGGATATCTACTTGCGACACATAATTACCAGAATTATCCACGATTAAAAGATAAGCACTAATGGTTAGCGCCACTGCAATAAAAACAAAATATCCATTCACCTTCGCTTTCAGCCATTTTTGCCAGTTTTTTGCCATATAGTCGATAAAAAATTAATCTTTAAATAACTTTAAATGATAGCAAAAAAATCAACTCTTGTCAATGTTTTATCAATGATATATAATTTAAATATTCAATAAAAAACACAAATAAAAACTATCAGATTTTAGGCAAATTTTATATTCAAAATATCTCTATTTGCTTTTAAAAATCTTAAAAATAAAAAAATGACAAAAATAGCTCCTGACACTAAATCTTTACAAATAGAAACCCTTAAAAAAACTATCCTCGCGGCAGAAAAAACTATCCAAAGTGCCCGCGCCATGCTCTTACAATTGGAAGGCGTCAAGAAGACTAGTCGCCAAAAAGACTTCGCTGAAGATGAAGAAGGCGATGTGGTTTATGGTACCTTTGATGGTCAAATTATGATTGGCGATGATGGCAAACAATATCCAGTACCCGCTAATTATGCTTCTAAATCAAAATTAGTAGAGGGTGACATGCTTAAACTTACTATTAACAATGGCAGCTTTATGTACAAACAAGTTGGCCCAGCCGAAAGGAAAAATTTGATTGGTATTGCTGGACAAGATGAGGGCGGCAACTATTTTGTGATTTCCGAAGGTACTCCTTATAAAATATTACTAGCTTCCATTACTTATTTTAAAATCGAACCTGGCGATGAAGTAGTTATCACTATTCCCGCTGAAAAAGAAAGTATTTGGGCAGCTATCGAAAACGTTTTGCAAAAAAACGATGCTGTTTCTCAATACCACTCCGCCCCAGAAAAACCTGAATTAATTGAAGAAGAAACTGCTGATGATTCAACTAAGGAAGAAGCTGATATCCAGGACAAAGATTTAATGATTGATGCTTGGATGAGCGACATTGAGGAAATCAAAAAAGAAATTCAAGAAGAAAAAAGTAATATTCAAGCTTAAAAAAAATATTAAAATATTCAAGTAGGCTTTAAAACACCAAAAATTAGAGCATCGCTGCTCTATTTTTTGTTCTAATGTCTAATTTGATAAAAAAACTATGTCAGAAAATACAAATCTTAGTTCCAAGGATTTAAAATTTAGCTTTCTTGCTGGATTACTTATTGGTCTGCTTGCGATGCCAGTAATTAAAGCAGCTAAGCCTGATTTTTATCAAGCGGTCTTCTATACAATCGTCCCCTTCTTTTTTATCGCCACTCCGTTGGGAGCAGTAATTGCCTTTAAAATCAGTCAGAAAATAAGTATTGTTTGGCAATTAGCTAAATTTATAGTAATCGGCGTATTAAATACGGTGGTTGATTTAGGGGTTCTTTCTTTATTAACCTTTGTAATGAAAAGTTCTTTTGAAATAAATTCTACCGATGCTATCTTTGCTGGACTTGGCGCCCTAACTTTTTATTCTCTTTTTAAAGGACTCTCTTTTGTGGTTGCTAACATTAACAGTTATTATTGGAATAAATATTGGACCTTTGGAGAAAATGTAAAAAAATCATCTTCAGAAATTATTCAATTTTTCACCGTTAGCATCTTGGGATTTATCATCAACATTGCTACTGCTTCCTATGTTTTTGCTAGCATCAATCCAATCGGGGGACTAAATCATGATCAATGGGGATTAATTGGTGCAGCTGTCGGTAGTATTGCTGGACTGGTTTGGAATTTTGTTGGTTACAAACTTTGGGTATTTAAAAAATAATATTCTCCAAAGAATATTATCCTGAGCGAAATCGAAGGATCTTAAAAAAACTTTAGCCTCAAGCTAAAGTTTTTTTTATTAATACCGTTTCCAAATAACTGTTATTCACAATTGTCATCTCGAGCGGAGCGAATGCGGAGTCGAGAGATCTATTTGAGCATAATGTTGCGTCGAAGTTATCTAGAGATGGTATGACTAAAATTAAAATCTATCCGTCATTGACCAACCTGACCAAAATACTATATCACCAAAGGTTAGTAGATGTCATTTAGTGAGAAGATTTGGCATTTATTTGTCATTTGTAATTGGAATTTTGACATTTTATATCCATATTTCTCAATTCCACCCAACTATGCTAAAATGCTACTATGTTAACGTGTGTTAATATGTTCAGATAATGCAGATATCCCAAAAACAAAGTACAAATGAGATTTCTCCGCAAGCTCGAAATGACAGATAAGCAGGATATTTTTTGAAATATTGAGTCATTAAAAATTCATTTAAAATTCGAAATTTAAAATTATAAATTAATTTATCGTCAAAAACTATGTCTTCCAATACTCTTTACCGTAAATATCGACCAGCTAAGTTTTCCGATGTAGTCGGACAACGTCACATTGTCAGAACTCTTTCTAACGCCATTGCTTATAATCGTATCGGGCAAGCCTACCTTTTTACTGGACCACGCGGAACTGGCAAAACTACCCTGGCTCGATTACTAGCTAAAACTGTCAATTGTCTATCCCCACTAGCTCAAGCACCTGATGAGTTCTTGGCGCCTTGTCTTAAATGTGCTAATTGCCAATACTTTATCAATGACACCTCAGCTGATATTATCGAAATCGATGCCGCCTCCAACACTGGAGTAGATAACATTCGAGAATTAAGGGAAACTGCCAAGCTCTCTCCCCTGCAGGGTAAATACAAGATCTACATCATTGACGAGGTGCATATGCTCTCTCAAGGGGCCTTTAACGCGCTGTTGAAAATCTTAGAGGAGCCACCAGTCCACATCATCTTTATCCTCGCCACGACAGAAATCCAAAAGGTTCCTGAAACCATAATCTCTCGTTGTCAAAGATTTGATTTTTCTAAATTTGATATTGAAGAAATAATTGGCAAACTCGCCACAATCGCCGAAAGTGAAAAAGTAAAAATTGATACCGAAGCATTAGAATTAATTGCTATCAGTGCTGAGGGCGGAATGCGCGATGCCGAATCAATTCTGGAGCAAATTATAACCTTAGAAAAAGGTGCTATTACTGCCACTATGGTAGCGGATATTTTGGGAATTACTGGAAACGCAACGGTGGAAAATTTAACTGAATTAGTCTTTGATAAAAAAACTACTGAGGCGCTCTTACTTGTTAACAAAATTTACAAAGATGGCTCCAATCTTGAGTTTTTAGCCAAAAATTGGTTAGAATACCTGAGAAAATTGATGATTGTTTCTTTGGACAACAAGCTAGACAAAAAAATGTTTTTTAAGCTAACCAAGGAACAGAAAACTCATTTGCAAAAATTAGCCAAGAAAACAACTTTGGATTTTATCTTAATTTGTCTTGAAAAAATTTCCGCCACTATTCCCAAGGTAAAAGAATCCTTCATTCCCCAATTACCATTAGAATCAGCCATCGTGGAGCTAACTCTCCCCGCCAAAGTAGCGCCTAGCACAAATAGTGTTTTACTGCAGGACGCTGAATTGCCTATTATCAAAAAAGAGGAAGTCTCTGCTGCAAAAAATATTCCCCTAAAAAAGAAACCTGCCGCAGCTACAGTTATTGCTGCACCCCCTACTCCTGAGATAGTTGAAGTTCCTACTCCGATCGAAGAAACGGTGGCAAAAGTTGCACCCCCAACTGGTGGAAAAATTAATGTTTATGAAATAGAAAAAAATTGGAAGGTTATTATCGATGAATTACGCAAGGAAAATTGTTCTCTCGCCATGATGCTTTCTAATTCCAAACCAGTTGAAAGCTCCAAGGAAGGCTCGATTAATATCGTTATTCGTCATTCATTTCAAAAGGATCTAATCAACAAAGCGGAAAATCGTTTGACAATTATGGATATTTCTAATAAAATCACAGGGTTGACCTTTAAAGTTGAAGCTGTCACCGAAGAAGAGGCGGGCATAAAATTACGCATGATTTTACCTGATGTTAATCAGGAAATGATTGATCGTGAATGTGCACTCGGTGGCAATGCTCAAGAGTCCCTACTCTCTGATGCAATATCAATGATGGGTGGGACAGTAGTAGCTGAATAAAAAAATAATCATTAAATTATTTTTTTATTCAAAGTAACAACCTCCAAGAAACAAGTTACAAACAAATCTCAAATCAAAATAACCAAATTAACGACATTCTTTTTTTATTTTAAAAATTGGTAATTAAATATTGTTTGGAAATTGGAAATTGGTTATTGAAAATTATAAAAATTGGGGATTAGCCAAGCGGTAAGGCATCCCGATTACTATCGGGACATGCGGATAGGTTCGAATTAAAGAAATTTATATATAGAGTTAGCAATTTGATAATAAAAAATATTTTGTATTTAAAGTTGGGGATTAGCCAAGCGGTAAGGCAACGGGTTTTGATCCCGTCATGCGGGGGTTCGAATCCCTCATCCCCAACAATGTTAAAAAATCGCCATTTTTAGGTGATTTTTTTATTAGGTCATATGGCTTTTTATAGCTAATTGACGCCATTTCTTTGCCCTCAATCTCAAGGTTCCAAAGTACTTTTTCTAGCACTTTTCTTTTTTTCTTATCATCGCCTGCTAAAAACCGTTTTTTCGCTGTATTGGCGTACAAAAAGACTTTTTTGGTGCGTTCCAAAGTAGCAAAGCCATCTTCGGGTAAACCACCACTATTTTTAAGTTGTCGCTCCAAGGTTATTTTTTGCTTACTTAATTCTTTTGATTTTGCCTCATAGACCTCGTCCGAGATTAAATCAGCCAGTTGATTATCTAAAAGCTTGTTTTCTTTCTTATTTACCAATTCTAGCTG